>NZ_JAZDCT010000001.1:0-324462 GCF_036324045.1 Pseudomonas carassii
CAACCCCCCCGGGCGCCCCCCCCCCCGCCCCGCGATGAGGCCTGCGGGTTCAGACGCTGATACCACGCTCCGCCAGGAAGCCCACGAACGCCTCCTCGTCCATCACCGCGACACCCAGCTCCCCGGCCTTGGCCAGCTTGGAGCCGGCGCCGGGCCCAGCGACCACGCAGTGGGTCTTGCCCGACACGGAGCCCGCCACCTTGGCCCCCAGGCTTTCCAGCTTCTCCTTGGCGATATCGCGGCTCATACGCTCCAGGGTGCCGGTCAGCACCCAGGTCTGGCCGGCCAGCGGCAAGCCCTCGGCGGACTTCTTCTCGCACGACCAGTGCATGCCGAACTCCAACAACTGGGCCTCGATGGCACGGGCCAGCTGCTGGTTGGCCTCGACCTTGAAGAACTCGCGCACGCCTTCGGCCTGCTTGGTGTTCAGGGCTTGGCGCAAATCGATACCGTCAGCGGCGATGATCCGCTCCAGGGTGCCCAGCTTGTCCACCAGCTTCTCGGCGCCGGTCGGACCAACCGAGGGGATGTCGAGCTTGGCCAGCATCCCGGCCAACGTGGTACTGGCGGCGAACTCGGCGCCCAGCTCGCCCTCGTCCTGCAACTGCATGCCGCTGGCCAGCAACTGCGCGATGACCTCGCGGTTGTGCGCGTCCTCGAAGAAGTTGTGGATCTCGTGGGCGACCTCAAGACCGATGTCCGGCAGGTAGGTCAGCACCTGCGGCAATGCCACCTGCACCCGCGTCAGGCTGCCCAGGGAGCGGGCCAGCACCTTGGCGGTCTCCTCGCCGACATCGGGGATGCCCAGCGCATAGATGAAGCGCGCCAGGCTCGGGCGCTTGCTCGCCTCGATGGCGGCCAGCAACTTGTTGCTCGACACCTCGGCAAAGCCTTCCAGCGCCACCACCTGGTCGAAGGTCAGGTGGTAGAGATCGGCCGGCGAGCGGATCAGGTTCTCGTCGACCAGCTGCTCGACGCTCTTCTCGCCCAGGCCGTCGATGTCCATGGCCCGGCGCGACACATAATGAATGATCGCCTGCTTGAGCTGGGCGGCGCAGCTCAGGCGCCCCACGCAACGGTACACCGCGCCTTCGCTGGTGGTTTCCTTGCCCTTGCTGCGCTTGACCAGCTGGGTACGCTCGACCTGCGAGCCGCACACCGGGCACTGCGTGGGCACCTCAACCGGCCGGGCGTCCTGCGGGCGGCGCTCGAGCACCACCTGCATCACCTGCGGGATCACATCGCCAGCACGGCGAATGATCACCGTATCGCCGATGCGCAGGCCCAGACGGGCGATCTCGTCCATGTTGTGCAGGGTGGCGTTGGACACGGTCACGCCGGCCACCTTGACCGGCTTGAGCCGCGCCACCGGGGTCACCGCGCCGGTGCGCCCAACCTGGAACTCGACGTCGAGCACCTCGGTGAGCTCTTCCATGGCCGGGAACTTGTGGGCGATCGCCCAGCGCGGCTCACGGGCGCGGAAGCCCAGTTCACGCTGGGAGGCCAGGCTGTTGACCTTGAACACCACGCCATCGATCTCGTAGGGCAGGCCATTGCGGCGAGCGCCAATGTCGCGGTAGTAGGCCAGGCACTCCTCGATGCCGGCGGCATGGCGCAGCTCGCGGCTGATCGGCAGCCCCCAGGTCTTGAGCTTCTCGAGGATGCCGATATGGCTGTCGCCAAAGGCTTCTGACACCTGGCCTACCCCATAGCAGCAGAACTCCAGCGGGCGACTGGCGGTGATCTTCGAGTCCAGCTGGCGAAGGCTGCCGGCCGCAGCGTTGCGCGGGTTGGCGAAGGTCTTGCCGCCAGCCTCGGCCTGGGCGGCGTTGAGCCGGTCGAAGCCAGCCTTGCTCATGTACACCTCGCCGCGCACCTCCAGCACCGCCGGCCAGCCCTCACCCTGCAGCTTGAGTGGGATGTTGCGCACAGTGCGCACGTTGGTGCTGATGTCCTCGCCGGTGGTGCCATCACCGCGGGTGGCACCCTGCACCAACTGGCCATCACGGTACAGCAAGCTCACCGCCAGGCCGTCGAGTTTCGGCTCGCAGCTGTAGTCCACCGCCGCCTGATCGCCACCCGGCAGATCCAGGCCTTCCACCACGCGGCGGCCGAAATCGCGCAGGTCGTCCTCCTCGAAGGCGTTGCCCAGGCTGAGCATGGGCACTTCGTGACGGACCTGGCTGAACGCCGCCAGCGCTGCGCCACCAACGCGCTGGGTCGGCGAGTCCGGGGTCACCAGGTGCGGGTGCTCGGCCTCCAACGCCTTGAGCTCATTGAACAGGCGGTCGTATTCGGCATCGGGCACGCTGGGTTCGTCGAGCACGTAGTAGCGGTAGTTGTGCTGGTCGAGTTCGGCGCGCAGGGCATGGATTCGGGATTCGGCGTTCATGGGTCGTCTTCTCTTGCAAAGCAAAAGAGCAGCCCCTGGCTGCTCTTTTGCTTGTATCAGTGCGGCGCGGATCGAGGCTGGATCCGCCCGCTCGTAAACATCAGCGTTTCTGGGTCAGGGCGCGGCGCTCGAACTCGACGATACGCTGGCGGTAGTGCTCGATGGTCTGGGCAGTCAGCACGCTGCGCTGGTCGTCCTTGAGCTCACCGTTGAGCTCGTGGGCCAGCTTGCGGGCGGCGGCCACCATCACGTCGAAGGCCTGCTTGGGATGGCGCGGGCCGGGCAGACCGAGGAAGAAGCTCACCGCACGGGTGCTGAAGTGGTCGATGTCGTCCAGGTCGAACACGCCGGGTTTGACCGCGTTGGCCATGGAGAACAGCACTTCGCCGTGACCGGCCATGCTCTCGTGACGATGGAAGATGTCCATCTCGCCGAAGCGCAGGCCGCTTTCGAGGATGTTCTGCAGCAGTGCCGGGCCCTTGAAGCCACCCTCGTCACGGGAAATGACGCTGATCACCAGCACTTCCTCGGCCGGCGGCAGCTCCTTGGCCGGCGTGCTCGGCGCGGTGAAGCCGTTGGCGCGGGTGTTGTCGGCGGCGAAATCGTCGTCGCCACCCTCGAACAGGTCAGGCTCGCGGGGCTCGGCGGCCAGGTTCAGGTCACCCTGCTGCGGCTCGCTGTGGTTGCGCTTGCCGCGCTTGGCCTTGGCCGGCTTGGGTTCGCGCTCGCGCTCCCGTTCGCGCGCAGGGGCGCTCACCGACGGCAGGTCGGACTCGTCCAGCTCGGGCTCTTTGTGGGTTTCCAGCACACGCGCAGGGCCGAGCACCTCGGCGCTGCCTTCATCGTCCGGGGCGTTGGCGTAGCTACGGTCCAGACGGAACTTCAACTTGCCCTTGCCGCCGCGCATGCGGCGCCAGCCGTCGAAAAGAATACCGGCGATGACAATGATGCCGATGACGATCAGCCACTCGCGCAGACCGATTTCCATGTAATCCCGTGCCTCTATAAAAAATATGCTTGAAAACAAAGGCTTCAAAGGCCTTTAACACGTGGCGCCAACTCTATGTTCTGACAGGCGTTTTACCCACGCAAAAAATAAGTGACATTAAGCTAGCACGACCAAAGGCAACTTTACACCGTCTGTCGCGTCTGCTGAGGCATTTGCCTACATGTTCACACCCTTTCTTTACCCCTTACGCATCGACCATGGCCATCGCCTCTTCCACATCGACTGCTACAAGACGTGAACAGCCCGGCTCGTGCATGGTCACCCCCATCAACTGGTCGGCCATTTCCATGGCGATCTTGTTGTGGGTGATGTAGATGAACTGCACGGTCTCGCTCATTTCCTTGACCAGGCGGGCATACCGCCCGACGTTGGCGTCATCCAGCGGCGCGTCGACCTCGTCGAGCATGCAGAACGGCGCCGGGTTCAGCTTGAAGATGGCGAACACCAGGGCCAGGGCCGTCAGTGCCTTCTCGCCGCCGGACAGCAGATGGATGGTGCTGTTCTTCTTGCCCGGTGGACGCGCCATGATCGTCACCCCTGTATCGAGTAGATCTTCGCCCGTCAGTTCCAGATAAGCGCTGCCGCCACCGAAAACTTTTGGGAAAAGTGCCTGTAATCCGGCATTTATCTGATCAAAGGTATCCTTGAAGCGGTTGCGGGTTTCCTTGTCGATCTTGCGGATGACGTTTTCCAGGGTCTCCAGCGCCTCGACCAGATCGGCGTCCTGGGCATCCAGGTAACGCTTGCGCTCGGACTGCTGCTCGTATTCCTCGATGGCCGCCAGGTTGATCGCGCCCAGGCGCTGGATGCGCGCCTCGAGCTGCTCCAGCGCCTGCTCGGTACCCTGCTCGCTGGCGTCGGCCTGGAGCGTGGCGAGCACGCCCTGAAGATCGTAGCCGTCGGCGAGCAGTTGTTCCTGCAACGTCTTGCGCCGCACGTCCAGCCCCTGGGACTCCAGGCGCTGCTGCTCCAGTTGGCCGCGCAGCAGCTGCGACTGCTGCTCGGCCTGGGTGCGGCGCCGTTCGGCATCGCGCAGCTCGCGGTCGGCCTCGTCCATGTGCAGGCGCGCCTGGCGCATTTCCTCGTCGACGCTCATGCGTCGCTCCAGCAGCTCTTCGAGCTTGAGGCGCAATTCTTCCAGCGGTGCCTCGCCCTCTTCCAGGTTCAGGTTCAACTGTTCCTGGCGCTCGCTCAGGCGCGCGGCCTGCTGTTCCAGGCGTTCGAGGGCCTGGCGGGTCGAGTCGTGCTGGGCGCGCAGCGAACCCAGGCGCACGGCCAACTGGTGGGCGTGATCCTTGTGCTGGCGAGCTTCCTGGCGGATGCGGTCAAGGCCTTCGCGCAGGGTGTCGCGGCGCGCCATCAGCAGCTCGCGCTGCTCGGTGTCCTGGGCCATCAGTTCCAGGGCTTCCTGCAGCAGCAGGCGCGCCTCGCCCAGTTGCTCGTGCTCCAGGGCACGCTGCTCCTGAAGCTCGGCCAGTTCTTCCTGCAGGCGGCGGCGGCGCAGCTCCAACTGCTCGGCACGCGCGCGGCCGGCGGACAGGCGCGCCTTGAGCTCGCCATGTTGGCGGCTTTCGTCCTGGCTGCGTCGGCGCAGTTGCTCGCGCAGCTCTTCCAGGTCGAGCTGCTGCTCGCGCAGGCGTTGCAGCTGCTCGTCGAGCTGTTCGAGCAAGGCCTCCTGCTCCAGCTGCTCCTGGCCCAAGCGCTCGATCTCCTGGCCACGGGCCAGTACGCCACCCTGGGCCTCGCCACCGCGGCTGACCCGCAGGAAGTGCCGCCCGACCCAGTAGCCGTCGCGGCTGACCAGGCTCTGCCCAGCGCCCAGCGACGCCCGCCGGGCCAGGGCCTGCTCCAGGGTGTCCACCGGCATGACCTGGCCCAGCCAGGGCGACAGGTCGACGCGTCCTTCTACCTTGTCGAGCAGGCTGCCGGCGATGGCCGTGCCCTCTCCCCCCGCCATCAGCAGGCGCAGTTCACCCTGCTCCAGCGCGACGAACTCCAGGCCGGTGAAATCATCCAGCAGCACCGCCTGCAGATCGGCGCCCAGCACCGTTTCCACCGCCAGTTCCCAGCCGGGCTCGACCCGCAGCCCCTCGGCCAGCCGTGGGCGCTGTTCCAGGCCCTGGGCGCGCAGCCAGTCGGCGGCCCCGACACCGGGCTCCAGCGCGGCCTGCTGCAAGGCTTCGAGGGATGCCAGGCGTCCACCCAGGCGCTGCAGGTCACCCTGCTGCTGTTGCTGCGCCTGGGTGGCCTGCTGCATCTGCTCGCGCAACGCGTCCAACTGCTCGACCACCTGCCGCTCCTGCAGCTGGAGGTCTTCGAGCAGCAACTCGCTGCTGGCTACCTGCTCGTCCAGGTCGCTGGTCTCGGTATCCTGCGAATCGCCGCCGAGCTGGTCACGCTCTTCACCCAGCTTGCGCTGGCGCTCGGCCAGGCGTTCCAGGCTGGCCTCCAGCTGCGCCAGGCGCGCCTGCTGCACTTCTGCCTGGCGGCGCGGTTCGGCGGAGCGGGTGTTGAAGCTGTCCCACTGCTCCTGCCAGCCGTGCATGCCCTGCTCGGCCTCCTCCAGGGTCGCCGCGGCCTCCTCGGCCGAGGCCAGGGTCAGTTCCTGCTCGGGCTCCAGCATCGCCAGCTCTTCACCCAGGGTCGCCAGCAAGGTGCGGTCGTGCCCCAGATGCGATTCGGTTTCCAGGCGGCTGCGTTCGGCTTCCTTGAGGTCGTCCTGCAACTGGCGCAGGCGCTGCTGGCCGTGTTGGATGCTCTGCTCGACCCGGGCGATATCACCGGCCACCGAATAGAAGCGGCCCTGCACCTGGTTGAAGCGTTCGGACAGCTCATGATGGCCGTCGCGCAGGCGCTCGATGCTGGCATCGGCGTTGCGCTGCTCGGCCACCAGCGCCTCGAAGGCGATCTCCTGGTCGCCGATGACCGTCTCGCGCTGGCGCACCCGCTGGTCCAGGTCGCGCCAGCGCAGGGCCGCCAGGCGCGCCTTGAGCTGGCGCTCCTCGGCCTTGTACTCGCGGTACTTCTCGGCGGCCTGGGCCTGGCGGTGCAGGCGCTCGAGCTGGCGTTCCAGCTCTTCGCGCAGGTCAGTCAGGCGCGCCAGGTTCTCCTGGGTGCGGCGGATGCGGTTCTCGGTCTCGCGGCGGCGCTCCTTGTACTTGGAGATGCCTGCCGCCTCCTCGATGAAGTTGCGCAGCTCCTCGGGCTTGGCCTCGATCAGCTTGGAGATCATGCCCTGTTCGATGATCGAGTAGCTGCGCGGCCCCAGGCCCGTGCCGAGGAAGATATCGGTGATATCACGACGCCGGCACTTGGTGCCGTTGAGGTAATAGGTGTTCTGCCCGTCGCGGGTGACCTTGCGGCGGATCGAGATCTCGGCGTAGGCGGCGTACTCGCCGACCAGCGAGTTGTCGCTGTTGTCGAACACCAGCTCGATGCTGGCCTGGCTGACCGGCTTGCGGCTGGTGGAGCCGTTGAAGATGACATCGGTCATCGACTCGCCGCGCAGGTTCTTGGCCGAGCTTTCGCCCATCACCCAGCGCACCGCGTCGATGATGTTGGACTTGCCGCAGCCATTGGGGCCGACCACGGCCGCCATGTTACTGGGGAAGTTGACCGTGGTCGGGTCGACGAAGGACTTGAACCCGGCCAGGCGGATGCACTTCAGGCGCATCGATCAGACCCGCGCCAGCGCCGCCAGCACCAGTTCGCAACTGCGCTGGCAATAGGCGGTGAGCACCTCGCGGATGCGCGGCAGGTCGCGGGCGACCACGGCTTCGAGCAAGCGGGCGAACAGCTCGAGGTAATCGACCATGTTGGCCTGGCGCTGGTCCAGGGCCAGGTAGTAGGCGCGGCTCATGGCCGGCTGCAGGTTCTCGACGGTTTCCTGCAGGTATGGGTTGTTGGCGAACGGGTAGGCGGCGCGCATCACCGCGAAGCTGTCGCCGACGAAGGCCTTGATGTCCTTGGCAGCGTGGGCCTGCTTGAGGCGCTGCTGGATGTCCAGGAACGGGCGCAGGTCGCTGTCGCTGCGCCAATGCTGGGCAACGGCGTTGCCCAGCAGGATGTAGAACTCGCCCATCAGGGTGCACAGGCTGCGCACGCTGTTCTCGTCCAGCTCGGTCACATGGGCGCCGCGGCGCGGCAGGATCGCCACCAGGTGGCGGCGTTCGAGGATGAGCAGCGCCTCGCGCACCGAGCCGCGGCTGACGTTGAGGGCCTGGGTGACCTTCTGCTCCTGGATGCGCTCGCCGGGTGCGAGTTCGCCGCGGATGATCCGCTCGGCCAGGTAGTGGGCAATTTGCTCGGAGAGGCTGTCCGGCGCCTTGAACGTCATGGTTTTCCTTCGCGATCTGGGTAGCTGTGCACAAGGGCGCGATTGTAGCGCACTTGTCCCGTGCCCGCGCAGCGGCGCGACGCGCTTTGTGCGACTGGCGGGTCAACTTTCCCACTCGGCGCGAACTATGCTTGGGAAAAGGCTCGATGAAGCGGTTCGGAAGGCCTCTGGACAAAATCTTGACCTTTGAGTCAGAAAATTATTGACCTCAGGGTCAAGCGTTGCTTAGAGTCCGCCCGAACAACAATAAAACCATTGCGAGGCCCTCCCCCGTGATCCAGTTTCTCGTCAACCAGGAGCTGCGCAGCGAGCACGCCCTGGACCCGAACATGACGGTGCTGCAATACCTGCGCGAGCACCTGGGTAAACCCGGCACCAAGGAAGGCTGCGCCAGCGGCGACTGCGGCGCCTGCACCGTGGTCGTCGGCGAGCTCGTCGAGGACGACCAGGGCGGCGACGGTATCCGCTACCGCAGCCTCAACTCGTGCCTGACGTTCGTGTCCTCCCTGCACGGCAAGCAGCTGATCAGCGTCGAGGGCCTCAAGCACCAGGGCGAACTGCACAGCGTGCAGAAAGCCATGGCCGACTGCCATGGTTCGCAGTGCGGCTTCTGCACCCCCGGCTTCGTCATGTCGCTGTTCGCCCTGCAGAAGAACAGCGAGGGCCACGACCTGCACCAGGCCCAAGAGGCCTTGGCCGGCAACCTGTGCCGCTGCACCGGCTACCGGCCGATCCTGGCCGCCGCCGAGCAGAGCTGCGCCCAACCCTGTCGCGACCAGTTCGACGCCCAGCAGGCGCAGACCATCGCCCGCCTCAAGGCCATCGCCCCGCAACAGACCGGCGAACTCAACAGCGGCGACAAACGCTGCCTGGTGCCGCTGACCGTGGCCGACCTGGCCGACCTCTATAGCTCGCACCCCGAGGCGCGCCTGCTGGCCGGTGGCACCGACCTGGCGCTGGAGGTCACCCAGTTCCACCGCACCCTGCCGGTGATGATCTACGTCGGCCATGTCGCCGAGCTCAAGCGCATCGACAAGACCGCCACCCACCTGGAGATCGGCGCCGCCACTCCGCTGACCGACTGCTACACCGCGCTCAACGAGGAATACCCTGACTTCGGCGACCTGCTGCACCGCTTCGCCTCGCTGCAGATCCGCAACCAGGGCACCCTGGGCGGCAACATCGGCAACGCCTCGCCGATCGGCGACTCGCCGCCCCTGCTGATCGCCCTGGACGCGCAGATCGTCCTGCGCCAGGGCGAACGCCAGCGCACCCTGGCCCTGGAAGACTACTTCATCGACTACCGCATCACCGCGCGCCAGGACAGCGAGTTCATCGAGAAGATCATCGTGCCGCGCGCCAGCAACGACTGGACGTTCCGCGCCTATAAAGTGTCCAAGCGCCTGGACGACGATATCTCCGCCGTATGCGCGGCGTTCAACCTGAGCATCGAGAACGGCGTGGTCAGCGGCGTGCGCATCGCCTTCGGCGGCATGGCGGCGATTCCGAAACGCGCCCGCGCCTGCGAGGCCGCGCTGCGCGGCAAGCCGTGGACCCAGGCCAGCGTCGAGCGCGCCTGCCAGGCCCTGGCCGAGGACTTCACCCCGCTCAGCGACTTCCGCGCCAGCCGCGAGTACCGCCTGCTGACCGCGCAGAACCTGCTGCGCAAGTACTTCATCGAACTGCAAACGCCGCACATCGAAACCCGGGTGACCGCCTATGTCTAACCATCACGCCGTCAAGAGCCAGGCCGAGATGGCCGCACTGTTCAGCCAGGACCTGACCAGCGGGGTCGGCCGCAGCCTCAAGCACGACAGCGCCGACAAGCACGTGGCGGGCGAGGCGGTGTACATCGACGACCGCCTGGAATTCCCCAACCAGCTGCACGTCTATGCGCGCACCGCGGACCGCGCCCATGCGCGCATCCTGCGCATCGACACCACCCCCTGCTACCAGTTCGAAGGCGTACGTATCGCCATCACCCACGAGGACATCCCGGGGCTCAAGGACATCGGCCCGGTGGTGGCCGGCGACCCGCTGCTGGCCATCGACAAGGTCGAGTTCTTCGGCCAGCCAGTGCTCGCCGTGGCCGCCCGCGACCTGGACACCGCCCGTCGCGCCGCCATGGCCGCCATCGTCGAGTACGAAGACCTGGAACCGGTGCTCGATGTGGTCGAAGCGCTGCGCAAGAAACACTTCGTGCTCGACAGCCACACCCACAAGCGCGGTGACTCGGACGCAGCCCTGGCCAGCGCCCCGCACCGCATCCAGGGCAGCCTGCACATCGGCGGCCAGGAGCACTTCTACCTGGAAACCCAGATCAGCTCGGTGATGCCCAGCGAAGACGGCGGCATGATCGTCTACTGCTCCACGCAGAACCCCACCGAGGTGCAGAAGCTGGTCGCCGAGGTGCTCGACGTGCCGATGCACAAGATCGTCGTCGACATGCGCCGCATGGGCGGCGGCTTCGGCGGCAAGGAAACCCAGGCCGCCAGCCCCGCCTGCCTGTGCGCGGTGATCGCGCGCCTGACCGGCCAGCCGACCAAGATGCGCCTGCCCCGCGTCGAAGACATGATGATGACCGGCAAGCGCCATCCGTTCTACGTCGAGTACGACGTCGGCTTCGACGACAGCGGCCGCCTGCACGGCATCAACTTCGACCTGGCCGGCAACTGCGGCTACTCGCCCGACCTGTCCGGCTCGATCGTCGACCGCGCCATGTTCCACTCCGACAACGCCTACTACCTGGGCGACGCCACGGTGCACGGCCACCGCTGCAAGACCAACACCGCGTCCAACACCGCCTACCGCGGCTTCGGCGGCCCGCAAGGCATGGTTGCCATCGAACAGGTGATGGACCATATCGCCCGCCACCTGGCGCTCGACCCGCTGGCGGTGCGCAAGGCCAACTACTACGGCAAGACCGAGCGCAACGTTACCCACTACTACCAGACCGTCGAGCACAACATGCTCGAGGAGATGACCGCCGAGATCGAGGCGAGCAGCGACTACCACGAGCGCCGCGAATCGATCCGCCGCTTCAACGCCAACAGCCCGGTACTGAAAAAGGGCCTGGCGCTGACCCCGGTGAAATTCGGCATCTCGTTCACCGCCACCTTCCTCAACCAGGCCGGTGCCTTGATCCACATCTATACCGACGGCAGCATCCACCTCAACCACGGCGGCACCGAGATGGGCCAGGGCCTGAACACCAAGGTCGCGCAGGTGGTGGCCCAGGTGTTCCAGGTCGACTTCAACCGTATCCAGATCACCGCCACCAACACCGACAAGGTACCCAACACCTCACCGACCGCGGCCTCCAGCGGCGCCGACCTGAACGGCAAGGCGGCGCAGAACGCCGCCGAAATCCTCAAGAAGCGCCTGACCGAGTTCGCTGCCCGGCACTACAACGTCACCGAGGAAGACGTCGAGTTCCGCAACGGCCATGTGCGCGTGCGCGACCAGATCGTCAGCTTCGAGCAACTGGTGCAGCAGGCCTACTTCGCCCAGGTGTCGCTGTCGACCACCGGTTTCTACCGCACGCCGAAGATCTTCTACGACCGTTCCCAGGCCCGCGGCCGGCCGTTCTACTACTTCGCCTTCGGCGCGGCATGCGTGGAAGTGATCGTCGACACCCTGACCGGCGAGTACAAGATGCTGCGCGCCGACATCCTGCACGACGTCGGCGACTCGCTGAACCCGGCCATCGACATCGGCCAGGTCGAGGGCGGCTTCGTCCAGGGCATGGGCTGGCTGACCACCGAGGAGCTGGTGTGGAACGCCAAAGGCAAGCTGATGACCAACGGCCCGGCCAGTTACAAGATCCCGGCGGTGGCCGACATGCCGATCGACATGCGCGTCAAACTGGTGGAGAACCGCAAGAACCCCGAGGACACGGTGTTCCATTCCAAGGCCGTGGGCGAACCGCCGTTCATGCTCGGCATCGCCGCCTGGTGCGCGATCAAGGACGCGGTGGCGAGCATCGCCGACTACCGGGTGCAGCCGAACATCGACGCGCCATCGACGCCGGAGCGGGTGTTGTGGGGATGCGAGCAGATGCGCAAGGCGGTGGCAGCGCAGCAGCCTGTGGAGCCCGCATTGGAAACCGTCACCCACTGATAACGCGGGACCCTGTAGGAGCGGCCTTGTGTCGCGAATGGGGCGCGAAGCGGCCCCACGATCTGTGCCGCAATCAAGATTTCTGGGGCTGCTACGCAGCCCTTTCGCGACACAAGGCCGCTCCTACACGGGCACGAGGAGGATTCAAATCATGCACCAATGGATCAACGCCCTCGCCGACCATCAAGCCCGCGGCGAACCCTGCGTCCTGGTGACCATCATCGAGGAACGCGGCTCCACGCCACGCAATGCCGGCTCGAAAATGGTGGTCAGCGCCAGCGCGCTGTACGACACCATCGGCGGCGGCCACCTGGAGTTCAAGGCCCTGCACATCGCCCGGCAGATGCTCGATGAACACCGCAGCACCCCGCACCTGGAGCGCTTCAGCCTCGGCGCCAGCCTCGGCCAGTGCTGTGGCGGCGCCACCGTGCTGCTGTTCGAGCCGATGACCGGCGTGCAGGCCGAGATCGCCGTGTTCGGCGCGGGCCATGTCGGTCGCGCTCTGGTACCCTTGCTCGCCGCGCTGCCCTGCCGGGTGCGCTGGATCGACTCGCGCGAGCAGGAGTTCCCCGACGTCATCCCCAACGGGGTGAGCCGGATCGTCAGCGAAGAGCCGGTCGACGAAGTCGCCGACCTGCCCGCCGGCAGCTACTGCATCGTCATGACCCACAACCACCAGCTGGACCTGGAACTGACCGCCGCGATCCTCAAGCGCAACGATTTCACCTGGTTCGGCCTGATCGGCTCGAAGACCAAGCGGGTCAAGTTCGAGCACCGCCTGCGCGAGCGCGGTTTCGACGACGCGCTGATGGCGCGGATGCGCTGCCCGATGGGCCTGGCCGAGGTCAAGGGCAAGCTGCCGATCGAGATCGCCGTGTCCATCGCCGCCGAAATCATTGCCACCTACAACGCCTGCTTCGGCCAGCACGACGCTGCCGCCAACTCAGGCCCCATCGCCCAGTTGCTGCCGTCCTCGCGACGCAGCCAGACCCTTTGACGAGAGCCCCATGAGCGCAACCCGCAAAGCCTACCGAGCCGCCATCCTGCACAGCATCGCCGACCCCGCCGAGGTCGGCCTGGAGGCGTCCTGCGAATACTATGAAGACGGCCTGCTGGTGGTCGACGACGGTCGCATCAGCGCCCTGGGCCATGCCAGCGAGCTGCTGCCGACCCTCGATGCCGACATCCCGGTGCAGCATTACCCGGACGCCCTGATCACCCCGGGCTTCATCGATACCCACATCCACTTCCCGCAGACCGGCATGGTCGGCTCCTACGGCGAGCAACTGCTGGACTGGCTGAACACCTACACCTTCCCCTGCGAGAAGCAGTTCGCCGACAAGGCCCATGCCGACCAGGTGGCGAAGATCTTCCTCAAGGAACTGCTGCGCAACGGCACCACCACCGCCCTGGTGTTCGGCAGCGTGCATCCGGAGTCGGTCAATGCCCTGTTCGAGGAGGCCGAGCGCCTTGACCTGCGCATGATCGCCGGCAAGGTGATGATGGACCGCAACGCCCCCGACTACCTGACCGACACCGCCGAATCCAGCTACCGCGACAGCAAGGCGCTGATCGAACGCTGGCACGGCAAGGGCCGCCTGCACTACGCGGTCACCCCGCGTTTCGCGCCGACCAGCACGCCGGAGCAATTGAGCGTGGCCGGCCAGTTGCTCAAGGAGCACCCGGGCGTGTACATGCACACCCACCTGTCGGAGAACCTCAAGGAGATCGACTGGGTCAAGTCGCTGTTCCCCGAGCAGAAAGGCTACCTGGACGTCTACGACCACTTCGAGTTGCTCGGCGAGCGCTCGGTGTTCGCCCACGGCGTGCACCTGTGCGACGACGAATGCCAGCGCCTGGCCGAAACCGGCTCGGCCATCGCCTTCTGCCCGACCTCCAACCTGTTCCTCGGCAGCGGCCTGTTCAACCTGCCCCAGGCCGAGCGCTTCAAGGTCAATGTGGGCCTGGGCACCGACGTCGGCGCCGGCACCAGCTTCTCGCTGCTCAACACCCTGAACGAGGCGTACAAGGTGATGCAGCTGCAAGGCGCGCGCCTGCACCCGTACAAGTCGCTGTACCTGGCCACCCTCGGCGGCGCCCGCGCCCTGCGCCTGGACGATCGCATTGGCAGCCTGCGCCCAGGCAATGACGCCGACTTCGTGGTGCTCGACTACAAGGCCACCCCGCTGCTGGACTACCGTCTGCAGCAGTCGAAGAACATCGAGGAGACCTTGTTCGTGCTCACCACCCTGGGCGACGACCGCACCGTGCGTGAAACCTACGCCGCCGGGCGTTGCGTGCACCAGCGCTAAGGCTGTTTAGCCAGGCCTCGATAGAGCGCACCGCCGATCGCCGCGCCGATCAGCGGTGCCACCCAGAACAGCCACAACTGCTGCACGGCCCAGCCACCGACGAACAACGCCGGCCCCGTGCTGCGTGCCGGGTTCACCGAGGTATTGGTCACCGGGATCGAGATCAGGTGGATCAAGGTCAGCGCCAGGCCGATGGCGATCGGCGCGAACCCCGCTGGCGCCCGGGCATCCGTGGCGCCCATGATGATCACCAGGAACATCGCGGTCATCACCACTTCGCTGGCAAAACCCGCCGCCAAGGTATAGCCGCCGGGCGAGTGCTCGCCGTAGCCGTTGGACGCCAACCCGTTGGCCAGCTCGAAACCGGCCTTGCCACTGGCGATGAAGTAGATCACCGCCGCGGCGAGGATCGCGCCGATCACCTGGGCGATCACATAGGGCAGCAACTCTTTGGCCGGGAAGCGCCCGCCCACCACCAGGCCGAACGACACGGCGGGGTTGAGGTGACAACCGGAAATATGACCGATGGCAAAGGCCATGGTCAGGACCGTCAGGCCGAAGGCGAAGGCGACACCGAGGACACCGATGCCGACCGGAGAGCTTGCGGCCAGCACCGCGCTGCCGCACCCGCCGAGGACCAACCAGAACGTGCCGACCAACTCGGCACCCATGCGCACACCCAGGGACGAACTCATGGATCATTCCTCAAGTAATTGGACGCAACGACTGCGCAAGCCCAACTGCCTGATGAAGGTTTGCTGAAGAGAAATCTAGCAGAGCTTTGGCCAGTGGCCAGAAACGACAAAGGGCCGCGAAGCGGCCCCTTGTTCATCCAGGCAAACGATCAACCCTTGGCGGTGGCCTTGGGCTTTTTCAGCAGGTGCGAGAACACCGCGTGCAGATCGTCCGAGGCGCTCTCCTCGTCGAGGTTGAGCTTGCTGTCGATATGGTCCATGTGGTGCATCATCAGGCTTACCGCCTGTTCGGCGTCACGGGCCTCGATGGCGTCGATCAGCTGCATGTGCTCATCGTACGAGCAGTGCGAGCGGTTGCCGCTCTCGTACTGGGCGATGATCAGCGAGGTCTGCGACACCAGGCTGCGCTGGAAGCTCACCAGCGGCGCGTTGCCCGCGGCCTCGGCCAGCTTGAGGTGGAACTCGCCGGACAGGCGGATACCGGCGCCGCGATCACCGCGGGAGAAGCTGTCGCGCTCCTCGCGGACCATCTGGCGCAGTTCGTTGAGCTGCTCGACGGTGGCGTGCTGCACGGCCAGTTCGGTAATGGCGCGCTCGACCATGCGCCGGGAGAAGAATACCTGGCGCGCCTCTTCCACCGTCGGGCTGGCCACCACCGCGCCACGGTTCGGCCGCAGCAGCACCACGCTTTCATGGGCCAGGCGCGACAACGCGCGGCGGATGATGGTGCGGCTGACGCCAAAGATCTCGCCCAATGCTTCCTCGCTCAACTTGGTGCCCGGGGCCAGACGCTGCTCGAGGATCGCCTCGAAGATGTGCGCGTAGACGATGTCGTCCTGGGTACCGCTGCGGCCGGCCTTGCCGGTACGCGCAGGTTTTTTCAGAGGTTGCAGCTGTTCGTTCATGGGCGCTCGAGCACAAAGGATCTGCCAGTCGGACCGTGACTGTAATGCCCGTCGACGGGGGGATGGCAAGTCCGGGAAGAAGATAATGGTCCAAGGTACGGCGCCATTGTACACAGGCTGACCCGTTTCTGCAGGTGGCCTTTTACCTATATAGCCGTTGTACGACCGTTTGTACGCACAAAAGATAAAACATTATTTGCATTATTTGTACACAAAAGCATAATCCTGCGAGCAACTTCCTGACCCAGAAGTCAACAAAATGGTCGGACGTCTGCCACACCCTCCCTCGCGAAGCCCCCAAGTGCATCGGCTCAGGACCAGGCTTCGAACAACAAGAAAGACTTGAGGAGTACTCGCTGTGGAAAGCCGCAAATCCGAAGCACCTACGCTGGATCTCGCCCCACCGCTCGAAACGGGCTGGCTGGAGCGGATTTTCAAACTCAAGCGACATGGCACTACCGTCAGGACCGAACTGATCGCCGGGGTGACCACCTTCATCACCATGGCCTACATCATCTTCGTCAACCCCAACATCATGGCCGACGCCGGTATCGACCACGGCGCCGCGTTCGTTGCCACCTGCATCGCCGCCGCCCTGGGCTGCCTGCTGATGGGCTTGTACGCCAACTGGCCGGTGGGCCTGGCGCCGGGCATGGGCCTGA
Source organism: Pseudomonas carassii (assembly GCF_036324045.1). Lineage (NCBI taxonomy): Bacteria > Pseudomonadati > Pseudomonadota > Gammaproteobacteria > Pseudomonadales > Pseudomonadaceae > Pseudomonas > Pseudomonas carassii. The sequence continues at coordinate 16,431 of NZ_JAZDCT010000001.1, forward strand.
ACGCCTTCTTCACCTACACCGTGGTCGGCACCATGGGCTACAACTGGGAAACAGCATTGGGGGCGGTGTTCGTCTCGGGCGTGCTGTTCATGTTCCTGACCCTGTCGAAAGTGCGCGAATGGCTGCTCAACAGCATCCCGGTGAGCCTGCGCCATGCCATGGGGGCCGGCGTCGGATTGTTTCTCGGGCTGATCGGCCTGAAGACCGCCGGCATCATCGTCGACAGCCCGGCCACCCTGGTCAAGCTGGGCTCGCTGCATGAGCCCGGCCCGCTGCTGGCGGCCGTGTGCTTCCTGCTGATCGCCATCCTCAGCTACAAGCGGGTGTTCGGCGCGATCCTGATCAGCATCATCGGCGTCACCCTGGCCGGCTGGGGCCTGGGCCTGGTCAAGTTCGGCGGGGTGATGTCGATGCCGCCGAGCCTGGCGCCGACCTGGATGGCCATGGACGTGGCCGGGGTGTTCAACGTCAGCATGATCAGCGTGGTGCTGGCGTTCCTGTTCGTGCACATGTTCGACACCGCCGGCACGCTGATGGGCGTGGCCCAGCGCGCCAACCTGGTGGCGCCGGACGGGCGCATCGAGAACCTGTCGCGGGCCCTGAAGGCCGACAGTACCTCCAGCGTGTTCGGCGCGGTGGTCGGCGTACCGCCGGTGACCAGCTACGTGGAAAGTGCCGCGGGCGTGGCGGCGGGCGGGCGTACCGGCCTGACCGCCGTGGTGGTGGGCGTGCTGTTCATTGCCGCGATGTTCTTCGCCCCGCTGGCCGGAATGATTCCGGCCTATGCCACCGCCGGCGCGCTGATCTATGTGGCGATGCTGATGATGGGCAGCATGGCGCACATCCACTGGGACGAGGCCACCGACAGCATTCCGGCGATCGTCACGGTGATCATGATGCCGCTGACCTTCTCCGTGGCCGACGGCATTGCCCTGGGCTTCATCAGCTATGTGGCGTTGAAGGCGGGTACCGGGCAGTTCAAGGACATCTCGGCGAGCCTGTGGGTGCTGTGCCTGATCTTCATTGCCAAGTTCGTGTTCCTCTGACTTGAATCGACACCGGGAAGGGGCGCCACTGGCGCCCCTTTTCCGTTCAGGTCGCCAGCACCGGCGCTGTCGCCCGGCCCCCCACACCCCTGCTTTACACGAATTTTGCAAAGCGCCATTGGTCCCCGCCCCCCCGGATGGATTAAAGTATCCACCCCCGCCCGGTCAGCGCTCCCAGCGCGCCAGGGCCCATCCCCAGGAACCGTCGACGATGGAACACCGTGAGGCGCTGATCGCGCTGCGCACCTTTCTCTCCTCCCAGATCCTCGGCCAGGAAAAACTGGTCGAGCGCCTGCTGATCGTGCTCCTGGCCGACGGCCACATGCTGGTCGAGGGCGCCCCGGGCCTGGCCAAGACCAAGGCCATCAAGGAGCTTGCCGAAGGCATCGAGGCGCAATTCCATCGCATCCAGTTCACCCCCGACCTGCTCCCGGCCGACATCACCGGCACCGAGATCTACCGCCCGGAAACCGGCAGCTTCGTGTTCCAGCAAGGGCCGATCTTCCACAACCTGGTGCTGGCCGACGAAATCAACCGCGCCCCGGCCAAGGTGCAGTCGGCGTTGCTCGAAGCCATGGCCGAGCGCCAGGTCAGCGTCGGGCGCAGCACCTACGAACTGTCGCCGCTGTTCCTGGTGATGGCCACGCAGAACCCGATCGAGCAGGAAGGCACCTATCCGCTGCCCGAGGCCCAGCTCGACCGGTTCCTGATGCACGTGAAGATCGGTTTCCCGGATGCCACCGTCGAGCGGCGCATTCTCCTGCAGGCCCGCGGCGAAGCCCTGGGCGGCGAAGTGAAGCCCGAGCGCCGGGTCAGCCAGCAGGCGATCTTCGCCGCGCGCAAGGAGATTCTCGGCCTGTACATGGCCGATGCGGTGGAGGAATACCTGGTGCAGCTGGTCATGGCCACCCGCACCCCGGCCAAGTTCGACAGCGAACTGGCCGACTGGATCGCCTACGGCGCCAGCCCCCGCGGCTCGATCGCCCTGGACCGCTGCGCGCGCGCCCACGCCTGGCTGGCCGGGCGCGACTTCGTCAGCCCCGAGGATATCCAGGCGGTGCTGTTCGACGTGCTGCGCCACCGCATCATCCTCTCGTTCGAGGCCGAGGCGGCCGGGGTCGACCAGGACCGCGTGGTCCAGCGCATCCTCGACGTCGTCGCCGTCGCCTGACCCCATGCCCACCTCGCAGCTGGCCGAACCCGGCATCCGCATCGGCCTGGCCGACCTGATCGACATGCGCCACCGCGTGCGCGAGATCCAGCTGTTCTCCCGGCCCGGCCAGCGCAGCCCGCTGGTGGGCCTGCACCACTCCAAGCTGCGTGGCCGCGGGGTGGACTTCGACCAGGTGCGGGTCTACCAGGCCGGCGACGATGTGCGCAACATCGACTGGCGCGTCACCGCGCGCACCCAGGAGCCGCACACCAAGCTCTTCCACGAGGAGCGCGAGCGGCCGATCTTCATCATGGTCGAGCAGAGCCAGCGGCTGTTCTTCGGCTCCGGGCTGATGTTCAAGTCGGTGCTGGCGGCCCAGGCCGCAGCCCTGTTCGGCTGGGCGGCGCTGGGCCACAACGACCGCATCGGCGGGCTGGTGTTCGGCGACAGCGAGCCCCACGAGATCAAGCCGCGGCGCAGCAAGCAGAGCCTGCTGCAACTGCTCAACCGCCTGGCCAAGGTCAACCAGGCCCTGCACACCGAGGCCGTGCCGCAGCCCGACAGCCTGGGCCTGGCCCTGCGCCGGGCGCGCGAAGTGCTGCGCCCGGGCAGTCTGGCCATCGTCATCTGCGACGAACGCGCCCTCAGTGCCGGCGTCGAGCAGCACCTGGCCATGCTCTCACGGCATTGCGACGTGCTGCTGATGCCGGTCAGCGACCCGCTCGACCATGCCCTGCCCGCCGCCGGCCTGCTGCGTTTCGCCCAGCGCGGCGCGCAACTGGAACTCGACACGCTGGATGCCAACCTGCGCCAGAGCTATCGCCAGCAGGCCGAGGCGCGCATCGAGCGTTGGGAACTGCTGGCGCAGAAACTGCGGGTGGTGCTGATGCCATTGAGCACCCAGAGCGAGATGATCGAGCAACTGCGTGAGTACCTGAACGCGCAGCGCCCCGGGAGTGCCCGATGAATCCGCTGGACCAGCTGCAACCGCTGATCGCGCCGCCGGCCATCGGCCTGTGGCCGCCCGCGCCCGGCTGGTGGCTGCTGCTGGCCCTGCTGCCGCTGCTCGGCTGGGGCGCCTGGCGCCTGCGTCGCTGGCGCCCGGGCAAGCGCAAGGTGGTGCGCGCCGAACTGCCGCTGGACCCGATCCGTGTCGAGGCCCTGGCCGAGCTGGCACGCCTGCCACGCCCTTACGACGGCGCACCGGCCGGCGCCTGGCTGCAGCAGATCAACGCTCTGCTCAAACGCCTGTGCCGTAACCAGTACCCCGGCGCCAACAGCCACACCCTCAGCGGCCGGAAATGGCTGGCGTTTCTCGACAACCGCTGCCCGGCCGCCGGCCTGACCCGCTGGATGGTACTGGTCGAAGGCACCTACAAACCCGAGTGCAAGCTCGACGACAAGGCCATCGCCGGGCTTGCCCAGGCGGTCGAAACCTGGATCCGCAAGCATGTTTGAACTGGCCTGGCCGTGGATCTTCCTGCTGTTGCCGCTGCCCTGGCTGGCGCGCCTGGCGCTGCCCGCCGCCGACAGTGGCGAGCCGGTGCTCAAGGTGGGCTTCCTTGATGAACTCGAAGGCCTGGCCGGGCGCCGCGCGCGGCTGAACCTGCCCACCTGGCGTCAGCAGGCGCCGTTCATCCTGATCTGGCTGCTGCTGTTGCTGGCCGCCGCCCGCCCGCAGTGGCTGGGCGATCCGCTGCCGGTGTCGGCCAGCGGGCGCGACCTGCTGGTGGCAGTGGACGTGTCCGGGTCCATGGACTTCCCCGACATGCAGTGGAAGGACGACGAGATCAGCCGCCTGGACCTGGTCAAGGCGCTGATGGGCGACTTCCTCCAGGACCGCCAAGGCGACCGCGTCGGCCTGATCCTGTTCGGCAGCCAGGCCTACCTGCAGGCTCCGCTGACCTTCGACCGGCGTACCGTGCGCACCTTCCTCGACGAGGCACAGATCGGCATCGCCGGCAAGAACACCGCCATCGGCGACGCCATCGGCCTGGCGGTCAAGCGCCTGCGCCAGCGGCCGGCGCAGAGCCGAGTGCTGATCCTGATCACCGACGGCGCCAACAACGGCGGGCAGATCCACCCGCTGACCGCCGCCCGCCTGGCCGCCCAGGAAGGCGTGCGTATCTACACCATCGGCATCGGCGCCAACCCCGAGGCCAGCGGCACGCCGGGCCTGCTCGGGCTGAACCCGAGCCTGGACCTGGACGAAGCCTCGCTCAAGGAGATCGCCGAGATCACCCACGGCAGCTACTTCCGCGCCCACGATGGCGCCGAGCTGGGCGCCATCGGCGACACCCTCGACCAACTGGAACCGGTGGCTCAGCAGCCGACCCAGGCACGCACCGCCCATGCCCTGTACGCCTGGCCGCTGGCCCTGGCGCTGCTGCTCAGCGTGCTGCTGGTGGTGGCCGTGCAGTGGCCGGACAACCTGTTGCAACGCCTGCTGCGCAAGCCACGCTTCCTGCAGCCCCACCCAGAATGGCGCCAGCGCCTCAAGCGCCTGCGCCTGAGGAGGCGGCGATGATCGAACTCTGGCCCCAATGGCTGCGCCCGCTCTGGCTGCTGGTGATCCCTCTGCTTGGCTGGCTGCTGTTCAAGCTCTGGCACCGGCGCAAGCGCGCCGGGCGCTGGCAGCTGATCCTGCCGCAACCGTTCCACGCGGTCTTGCTCGGCGGCGGCAGCGGCAGCACCAGCAAGCTGCCGTGGATCGCCCTGGGCCTGGCCTGGCTGCTGATCGTCCTGGCCCTGCTCGGGCCCAGCTGGCAGCGCCTGGAGGAAACCCGCCAGCGCCCGGCCGACCCGCTGGTGATCCTGCTCGAGCTGACGCCGCAGATGCTCGCCGAGGACAGCACGCCGAACCGCCTGGAACAGGCCAGGCGCAAGATCCTCGACCTGCTCGAGCACCGCCGCGACAGCCAGACCGCGCTGATCGTCTACGCAGGCTCCGCCCACACCCTGGTGCCGCTGTCCGATGACCTGGGCACCACGCGCAACCTGCTCGAGGCCGTCGACCCGTCGATCATGCCGCAGCCCGGCCAGCGTGCCGACCTCGCCGTGCACAAGGGCCTGGCCCTGCTCGCCCAGAGCGGTCTCGGCCAGGGTCGCCTGCTGCTGATCGGCTCGTCATTGAGCGAGCCGGAGCGCGAAGGCATTCGCCAGGCCCTCGGGCGCCAGGGCCCGAGCCTGCTGATGCTGGGCGTCGGCAGCGCCGAGGGGGCGCCGGTGCGCCAGGCCAATGGCGAATACCTGAAGGACGACCAGGGCGGCATCCTCCTGCCACGCCTGGACAGCGCCTCGCTGAAGAGCTTCATCGGCTCGACCGGCGGGCGCTACCGCCACGCCCGCATCGACGACCTCGACCTGCGCGGCCTGGGCCTGTTCGACAACCCGCGGCTGCTGCACAACGATGGCCAGACCCTGCAACTGGACAGCTGGGCCGACCAGGGCTACTGGCTGCTGCTGCCCCTGCTGCTGCTCGCCGCCTGCGCAGGCCGGCGTGGCTGGCTGTTCTGCCTGCCGCTGCTGCTGGCCTTGCCGCAACCGAGCCAGGCCTTCGAGTTCAACGACCTGTGGCTGCGCCCCGACCAGCAGGGCCAGCGCCTGCTGAAGCGGCAACGCCCGGCCGAGGCGGCCCGCCACTTCGAGGACAGCCAGTGGCGCGGCATGGCCCTGTACCAGGCCGGCGATTTCGAAGGCGCCGCCGCCGCCTTCGCCCAGGCCGGCACCGCGGCCGCCCACTACAATCGAGGTAACGCCCTGGCCCACGCCGGCGAACTGGAGGCGGCGCTGGACGCCTATGAACAGGCCCTGGAACGCCAGCCCGACCTGAAGGCGGCACTGGACAACCAGGCCCTGGTCCAGCAACTGTTGCAGCAGCGCCAGGCCAGCGCCGAGACACAACCGAACAATGCCGATGCCCAAGGCACCCCCGGCAACGAGACCGAAGGCAACAGCAGCTCGACCAGCAGCCAAGCCCAGGGCACGCCCGGCAGCGACGAACAGGCCCAAGGCCAGCAGAACGGCGACAACCAGGGCAACACCCAAGCCCCGCCCGGCGCTGCCGGCGGCGATGACGACAGCCTCACCCAGCCGCCCCAGCGGCCGCTCTCCACCAGCCTCGACGCCGAACAGCGCCAGGCCCTGGAACAATGGTTGCGGGAGATCCCCGACAATCCATCGGAACTGCTGCGGCGCAAATTCTGGTACGAACAGCAATTGCATCAGGAAACACCACGATGAGTCGCCTCGGCGTCTTTCTCCTAGGCCTGCTATGGGGCCTCGCGGCACAGGCCGAACCGATCCTGCAGGCCAGCGTCGACCGCACGCGCCTGGAAGCCGGCGAAACCCTGGAGCTCACCCTCGAGAGCCAGGACGTCACCCAGTTCGGCAAACCCGACCTGCGCACCCTCGAACCCGACTTCGAGGTGCGCGGCACGCGCCAGCTCAACAGCCTGCACACCCTGGACGGCGAGACCCGCGCCAGCACCCGCTGGATCATCACCCTGCTGCCCCGGCGCAGCGGCAGCCTGCGCATCCCCGAGCTGCAGCTGGGTCAGTCGCGCAGCCAGGCCATCGAACTGCAAGTGCAGCAGGCCGACAGCCAACGCCCGGACGCGGCGGCGCAGGTGTTCGTCGAGGCCACCCTGGACAGCAGCGAGGTCTATGTCCAGGCCCAGGCCGTGCTGACCCTGCGCATCTACCATTCGGTGGCGCTGTACGACGACAGCAGCCTCAGCCCGCTGCAGCTGGAAAACGCCAAGGTCGACCCGCTGGGCGAGTCGCGCACCTACGAGAAGGACATCAACGGCGTGCGCCACGGGGTGATCGAGACCCGTTATGCGATCTATCCGCAACAGAGCGGCAGCCTTGAAGTGCCGCCGCTGCGTTTCACCGCCACCGCCGCCGACAATGGCGAACAGCCAGCCGGCACGCCGCGGGTCGGCCGCCAGGTGCAGGTCAGCTCGCTGCCGCTGCGCCTGACGGTCAAGCCGATCCCGGCCAGCTACCCGGCCGACCGCCCCTGGCTGCCGGCCCGCAGCCTGACCCTGGAAGAGCACTGGAACCCCGACCCGGAGCGTCAGCCGACACAAATTGGCGACTCGCTGACGCGCAACATCACCGTACGCGCCGAGGGCCTGTCGAGCACCCAACTCCCGCCACTGCCGGCCACCGAGGTCACCGGCCTGCGCCGCTACCCCGACCAGCCGTTGCTACGCAACGAGATCGGCGAGCGCGGCATGGTCGCCAACCGCGAGGAGCGCGAGGCGCTGGTGCCGACCCACGCCGGCGACCTGGCCCTGCCAGCGCTGGAGGTGACCTGGTGGAACACCCGCGAAGACCACCTGGAGCACAGCAGCCTGCCGGCCCGCACCCTGAACGTGCAGGACAACCCGGCGCTGAGCGCCGACACGCCAGTCGGCGGCGGCAACCTGAGCCCCGGCCCGCTCTGGCCCTGGCAGCTGGCCACGCTGGTCCTGGCCCTGACCACCCTGCTCGGCTTCACCCTGTGGTGGCGGGCCCGCTCGCAACCGGCGGTGCTGCGCGCGGCACAGACCGGCCCGAGCCCGCGCACGCTGCTCGACGACCTCAAGCGCGCCTGCCAGGCCAACGACCCGCAGGCCACCCGCCAGGCGCTGGACGCCTGGGCCCGGCAGCAGCCGGAAACCCTGGCCGAGATGGCGGCGCGCTTCGTGCCGTTGTCGGATGCACTGGACGGGTTGAATGGGGCGTTGTACAGCGAGAGCGGGCAATACTGGCACGGCGACGAGCTATGGCGAGCGATCGGCGCGATTCCGCCGGCCGAGCAGGTGCTGGCGCCCTCGGGCGACGCGGGTAGCCTGCCGCCGCTGTATCCCAAGTAGCCTCATCGCGGGGCAAGCCCACTCCCACGGCCCCGCGATGAGTTACCATAGCGCCCTAATCCAAACGCCCCCTGCCGCCCACCCAACGGATCTTCCATGCGTCTGTTTCACACCTCCGACTGGCACCTGGGCCAGAGCCTGCATGGCCAGGAACGCGATTTCGAACACGCCTGCTTCATCGACTGGCTGCTCGGCCAGCTGCGCCTGCGCCAACCCGACGCGCTGCTGATCGCTGGCGACATCTTCGACACGGTCAACCCGCCGGTCAAAGCCCAGGAGCGTCTCTACGACTTCATTGTCCAGGCCCACGAGCAACAGCCCAAGCTGGACATCGTGATGATCGCCGGCAACCACGACTCAGGCTCGCGCATCGAGCTGCCGGCGCCACTGATGCGCCGCCTGCGCACCCACGCCCTGGGCCGGGTGCACTGGCTCGACGAGGGCCAACTGGACACCGAGCGGCTGCTGATCCCGTTGACCAACGCCCGTGGCAAGGTCGGCGCCTGGTGCCTGGCCCTGCCCTTCCTGCGCCCCGCCGAAGTCACCGGCCCCGCGCTGGGCGACGACTACCTGCAGGGCATCAACCAGGTCCATGAGCAACTGATCGCCGCGGCGCAGAAGAAGCGCAAGAAGGACCAGGCGCTGGTCGCCATCAGCCACGCGCACATGGCCGGCGGCAGCATCTCGGAGGACTCCGAGCGCAGCCTGATCATCGGCAACGCCGAAGCCCTGCCGGCCAAGTTGTTCGACAAGGCCATCAGCTACGTCGCCCTCGGCCACCTGCACAAGCCGCAGAAGGTCAACCGCGAGAACCGCATCCGCTACAGCGGTGCGCCGATCCCGTTGTCGTTCGCCGAGATCAACTACCCGCACCAGGTCCTGGAAGTGGAGCTGGACGGCGCCGAGCTGGTCAGCGTCGAGCCGCGTCCGGTGCCCCGTGCGGTCGCCCTGCAACGGGTCGGCCCGGCGCCATTGGGCGAATTGCTCGAACAGCTCGGACAACTGCCGGTGATCGACCTGCTCGAAGACCCCAACCGCCAGCCCTGGCTGGAGGTGCGGGTGCGCCTGGACGAGCCACAGCCCGACCTGCGCCAGCAGATCGAAGGCGCCCTGCAGGGCAAGGCCGTGCGCCTGGTGCGCATCAGCGCCGAATACGCCGGCAGCGGCCGCGCCGAGGACGACGAGCAAGCCTTCGTCGAGCTGGCCCAGATGACCCCGCAGGACCTGTTCGGCCGTGCCTGGGAGCAGGCCTACGGCAACCCCGCCGACGACCAGGCCCTGGCCGATTTCGCCGAATTGCTGCAGGACGTCCTGCAAGAGGAGGAGCAGGCATGAAGATCCTCGCCATCCGCCTGAAGAACCTGGCCTCGCTGGCCGGCCCGATCGATATCGACTTCACCGCCGAGCCCCTGGCCAGCGCCGGCCTGTTCGCCATCACCGGACCCACCGGCGCCGGCAAGAGCACCCTGCTCGACGCCCTGTGCCTGGCGCTGTTCGGCAGCGTGCCGCGGCTGAACGACATCGCCCGGGAAGCCAAGGTGCCGGACGCCGACGGCGAGATCCCCACCTCGGATCCGCGCAACCTGCTGCGCCGCGGCACCGGCAGCGGCTTCGCCGAGGTCGATTTCGTCGGCATCGACGGCGGCCGCTACCGCGCCCGCTGGGAAGCCAACCGCGCCCGCGAAAAGGCCAACGGCAAGCTGCAGAACAGCCGCCAGAGCCTCTACGACCTGGACAGCGAGCAACTGCTGGGCAGCGGCAAGAACGAATACAAGCAACTGGTCGAGGCGCGCCTGGGCCTGAACTTCGAGCAGTTCACCCGCGCGGTGATGCTGGCCCAGAGCGAGTTCGGCGCCTTCCTCAAGGCCGACGACCGTGAGCGCAGCGAACTGCTGGAAAAACTCACCAACACCGCGATCTACACCCGCCTGGGCCAACGCGCCTTCAGCAAGGCACGGGAAACCGGCGAGGTTCACAACGACCTGAAGAAACAGGCCGAGCACCTGCTGCCGATGGAGGCCGAAGCCCGCGCAGCCCTCGACCAGGCACTGGAACAGGCCCAGCAGCAGTTCAAGGCCGAGCAGACGCGCCAGCGCCAGCTGGAACAGCAGCGCACCTGGTTTGCCGAACAGCAGCGCCTGCAGGCCCAGCACAGTGAAGCCGGCACGGCCCTGCAAAACGCGGAACACGAATGGCAGCAACTGGCCGAACAGCGCGTCGACCTGCAACGCCTGGAGCGCCTGGCGCCTCAGCGCCACCAGTTCCACCGCCAGCAGCACCTGGCCGGGCAACTGGCCCCGGTGCTGGCCGATATCGACCAGCAACAGCGCCAGCAAACCGAACTGCAGCAACACACCGACGCGCTACAGCAGGCCCTGGAAACGGCCCGCCAGCACCTGGTCCAGCACCAGGCCCTGCACGGCGAAAACGGCCCGCGCCTGCGTCAGGCCTTCGCCGCCCAGGGCGACCTGGCGCGCCTGGACAAGGAGCTTGCCGAACAACGTGAAGCCTGCACCCAGGTCGAACAGGAGGTCGGTGCAGCCCTGCAGCAACTGCAGCAGCTGGAAGACAACCAGCAGCGCAGCCTGCAGCAACTGGCCCGGATCGACAGCGCGCTGGCCGAAAGCGAACCACTCGGCAGCCTGGCCGACGCCTGGCAAGCCTACCTGCCGCAACTCAAGCAGGTGATGCTGATCGGCGGCCGCCTGGCCAAGGGCCGCGAAGAGCTGCCCGGCCTGCAGGCCCAGACCAGCCAGGCAAACGCCCAGCTGCAAGCCCAGCGCGAGCATTTCGAGCTGCTGTTCCGCGAGGCGGGCGCCGAGCCCCAGGCGCTGGCCGAGCAGATCGACCTGCTCGGCGCCATGCTCCAGGACAACCGCAGGCAGCAACGCGCGGTCGAGGAACTGTCGCGCCTGCATGGCCGCGAAATGGAACTGCGCAACGGCCTCGATGCGCTGCGCGAGCGCCAACAACAGGCCATGCAGCAGCGCCAGCAACTGATCGGCGAAGGCACGGCGGCCAAGGCCGAACTGGAAAACGCAGAGCAGGCGCTGACCCTCACCCGCCAGTTGCTCGAGCGCCAGCGCCTGGCGCGCAACACCAGCGTCGAGGAACTGCGCGCCCAGCTGCGCGATGGCGAGCCCTGCCCGGTGTGCGGCAGCGCCGAGCACCCGTTCCATCAACCCGAGGCGTTGCTGCACAGCCTCGGGCGCCACGACCAGGCCGAGGAAGCGGCGGCGCAACAGCAGGTCGAACAGCTCAATACCAGGCTGGTGGAGCTGCGCACCCAACTGGGCGTGGTCAACGCCCAGTTAAAGGACTACCAGCAGCAACAGCAGCAGTTGGGCGAGCAGTTGCAGCCCGTGCTCGAGCAGGTCCAGGCCCATGCCCTGTGGCCAGCGCTGGCGCCGCAGGACGACAGCGCCCGTGGCAAGTGGCTCGACGGCCAACTGCGCCGACTCGGCGACGAGATCGACCGCGACGAGAAACGCCAGGGCGCCCTGCTCGCCCTGCAAAAGGATGCTGCCCGCCTCACCCAGCAATTGCAGGCCGCCGGCGAAGCCCAGCGACAGGCTCAGCAGCACCTCGACCAGCAGCACCAGGCCCTGGCCGCCGACGAGCAGCAACTCGCGCAGGCCCTCGAAAGTCTCGAAAGCGTGCTGCCCCCGGACATTCTCCAGGCCCTGCGTGACGATCCGGCCAATGCGTTCCTCGGCCTCGACCAGCAGATTGCCCAACGCCGTCAGCAACTCGACCTGCGCAAGGACGAGCTGGAAGAACAGCAGGCTCGCCAGGTCCAGCTGGACAAACAGCGCGATCAGCAACAGGCACGCCTGCACAGCCAGCAGCAGCTGCAACAGAAGCTCGCCGTGCTGGACGAGCAACGCCGGCAGGCCCAGGCCACCCTGCGCGAGCTGCTCGGTGATCAGCCCAGCGCCGAAGCCTGGCAGCAGCACATGGACACCCAGCTGGAGCAGGCCCGCACCGCCGAGGCAGACAGCGCCCGGCAACTGCAGGCGCTGCACACCCAAGGTGTGCAACTGGCCGGCGAGCTCAAGGCCAACCAGCAACGCCAGCAGGCACTGGAGCAGGAACACCAGCAGTTGCAGGGCGAAATCGCCCAGTGGCGCAGCGAACACCCGGAGCTGGACGACGCCGGCCTCGACCGCCTGCTGGCCATCGACGACAGCCAGGTGAGCGAACTGCGCCAACGCCTGCAGGCCGCGGAAAAAGCCGTCGAGCAAGGCCGCGTGCTGGTCCTGGAGCGTGAGCAACGGCTGCAGCAACACACTGCCCAGGCCCACGGCGAGCTGCCCGTCGAAGCGTTGGAAACCGCCCTCGCCGAGCTGGCCGCACAGCTGGCGGCCCAGGAGCAGCAATGCGCCGAGCTGCGCGCCCAACAGGCCGAGGACCAGCGCCGGCAACAGGCCAGCCAGGCCCTGGCCGAACAGATCGACCAGGCTTACCAGCAATGGCAACGTTGGGCACGCCTGAACCAGCTGATCGGCTCGGCCTCGGGCGATGTGTTCCGCAAGATCGCCCAGGGCTACAACCTCGACCTGCTGCTGCACCACGCCAACAGCCAGTTGCGCCAACTGGCCCGGCGTTATCGCCTCAAGCGCGGCGGCAGCGCCCTGGGCCTGCTGGTGCTGGATACCGAGATGGGCGATGAGCTGCGCTCGGTGCATTCACTGTCGGGCGGCGAGACCTTCCTGGTGTCGCTGGCCTTGGCTCTGGGCCTGGCGTCCATGGCGTCGAGCACCCTGCGTATCGAATCGCTGTTCATTGACGAAGGCTTCGGCAGCCTCGACCCCGAGTCGCTGCAACTGGCCATGGACGCCCTCGACGGTCTGCAGGCCCAGGGGCGCAAGGTGGCGGTGATCTCCCACGTGCAGGAGATGCACGAACGCATTCCGGTGCAGATCCAGGTGCGCCGCCAGGGCAATGGCCTGAGCGACGTGGAGGTGTGCGGGTGATCCTCTACTCGTTCCGCCGCTGCCCCTGGGCCATGCGCGCGCGCCTGGCCCTGCGCTACGCCGGCTGCGACGTGCAGGTCCACGAGGTGAAGATGAAGGAAAAGCCGGCCGAGCTGCTGGCACTGTCCCCCAAGGGCACGGTGCCGGTGCTCGATACCGGGGATGCAGTGCTGGAGGAAAGCCTGGACATCATGCGCTGGGCGCTCGCCCGACACGACCCCGAGGACTGGCGCCTGCAGGCCGACCCCGCCGCGGCGCAGCAGGCCGAAACGCTGATCGCGCGCAACGACGGCACCTTCAAGGCGCAGGTGAACCTGTACAAGTACGCCGAGCGCTACCCCGAGCACACCCGGGCGCACTACCGCGCCCAGGCCGAGCCCTGGCTGGCCGAGCTGGAATGCCTGCTCGAAGGCAGACCCTACCTACTGGCCACTCACCCAAGCCTGGCCGACGCCGCCTTGTTGCCCCTGATGCGCCAGTTTGCCGGGGTCGAACCCGAATGGTTCGCCGAGGCTGCTTATCCGCGATTGCGGAGCTGGTTGCAGGGCTGGCTGGCATCGCCGCTGTTCAAGGCCGTGATGGCCAAGTGAGACAGCGTGTCGCTCAAAGCGCCAGGATCGGCGCGGACATCAACAACAGCACTACCGCCGTGATACGCCACATCATGCTCTGCCCCTTTGGCGAGTCAAAAATTTAGCGTCAAATTAAATCACATGGCTTTGTGCTATTACCAATGCCTTTACACACTCAATTGGCATGCTTGCTCAAGGCCGCGTGGAAATGCGCGCTCTGTTGAAGGTATTTCTGGGTGTAGCTGTGGGTGTTGGACGCCTTGGCGCTTTGCTCCAGCTGGGCATGGGCCGGCAGGACGACGGAGGCGGAGATGGCGGATGCGGCGATGACCGGGAAGAGATTGAAGTTCATGTGGGCTGACCTCGACTTCGGTGATTGACGTTGGCCCGTCGGGGGCCTTGGGTCAAAACTTACGCCGATGCGTCTGCCTGGAAAAATTCATTGCAGCAGTAGCGAATATCACCCCCATCGATAATTGGACGCACGCCCCCTGTAGGAGCGGCCTTGTGTCGCGAAAGGGCCGCAGAGCGGCCCCAGGATTTCAGCGTTTGGCATCAATCGCCGGGGCCGCGTTGCGGCCCTTTCGCGGCACAAGGCCGCTCCTACAGGAACTTGAGATCCGAAGGCGCCTGCTGGGGCAGCTTCTGCACCGTCTCACCCAACTTGCCGCTGCGCGGATCGCGGCGCATAACCACGATCTGGTTGCTCTTCTGGTTCGCCACCAGCAGGTAGTTGCCATCCGGATCGAGGGCAAACTCCCGGGGATGATCGCCCTCCACCGAACGGCGCTGCAGCAGGGTGAGCCGGCCATCGTCCTTGCCCACGGCATACACCACGATCTCGTTGGTGGTGCCACGGTTGCTGACATAGAGGAAACGCCCATCAGCCGACAGGTGCAGGCCGCCAGCGGCCTTCGCCGCAGCGTCCGTGCTTTCGGTCAGCGGCAGGCGCTGGCGCTCGGTCAGCGCGCCGTCACGCACATCGAACACCACCACCTCGGCGCTCATCTCCAGGGTCAGGTAGGCATGCCGCCCCTTGGCGTCGAACAGCAGGTGACGCGGGCCGCTGCCAGGCGGCAACTCGACCGCAGGCGGGATCGCCGGGCTCAGCGGATGCTCGGGGCTGGCGCCGTCGTAGCGGTAGATGAACACCTTGTCGGCGCCCAGGTCGCTGGCGTACAGGTGGCGGCCATCGGGCGACAGCACCAGTGAATGCACATGGGCACCGGCCTGGCGTTCGGGGTTGACCTTGCTCGGCGCATGCCGGGTCTGTTGCACCACCGGCTTGAGCTTGCCGTCCCGGGCCACCGGGATCACCACCAGGCTGCCGCCGGGGTCGGGGGCAACGGCGTAGTTGGCGACGAACAGGTAGCGCTGGTCGTGGCTGAGGCTGGCGTGGGTCGGCTCATCACCCTGGCTGGGCACCTGGTTCAGCAGCTTGATCTCGCCCTGCTTGCCCAGCGAGAAACTGCTGACCTGGCCCTTGGGCGTTTCATTGACCGCGAACAACTGGCGCTGGTCGGCGGACAGCACCAGCCACGAAGGGCTGACGCTCTTGACCACCTGCCGGGGTGTGGCGTCGATCTGCCCCGTGCGGGTATTGAAGTCGTAGCGGTAGATCCCTTCGCTGCCGTTGTCGGTGTAGCTGCCCACCAGCAACGTGGCGGCCTGGGCGTTGACTGACAAAGCCATGAGGCTAGCGGTCAGCAGGCGTGTCCATTTCCTGTTCATCGTCTTCTTCATCCGGGGCACGAAAAGCACTCATACAGACTAGACGATGCTCGCCTTCGTCACTGGCCAGGCTCCAGTCGTCGCCCGTGCCGGTGGCGGCGGCGACCTGGTCGGGGGTGAAGTTCCAGCGACGCAGCTGGCGGCCGTCCATGCATTCGATGGTGAGGCCGGATGCGTCGAAGGTGAAGTCGAAGGCGTGCAGGCCGTCGATCAGGAGCATGTCGCAGGATGCGAGGGCGGTGGCGAGGGTGGTCATGGAGGCACCGATTGAGAAAAATGGCCGCCATTATACGCATCGCGGGGCAAGCCCGCTCCCACGCCAGGTAGGTCGTGGGAGCGGGCTTGCCCCGCGATCAGGCCTCGGTCAGTGAGCGAAGATCGAACCACCCTCCTTGCCCGCCAGCTTCTCCGGCTTGATCAGGAACCGCGCCAGCGCCGGCAGCAGCCACAGGGCGCCGAACATGTTCCACAACAGCATGAAGGTCAGCATCAGGCCCATGTCGGCCTGGAACTTGATGGCCGAGAAGATCCAGGTGCACACGCCGATGGCCAGGCACAGGCCGGTGAACAGCACCGCCTTGCCGGTGGAGCGCAGGGTCTCGTAGTAGGCCTCCTGCAACGGCAGGCCGGCGCGCAGGAAGCTCTCCAGGCGGCTGTAAATGTAGATGCCGTAGTCCACGCCGATGCCCACGCCCAGCGCCACCACCGGCAGCGTGGCGACCTTCACGCCGATGCCCATGAACGCCATCAGCGCGTTGCCCAGCACCGAGGTCAGCACCAGCGGCAGGACGATGCACAGCGTCGCGGCGAAGGAGCGGAAGGTGATCATGCACATCACCGCCACGCAGATGTAGACCAGGATGAGGATGGTCAGCTCGGCCGACTTGATCACCTCGTTGGTGGCCGCCTCGATGCCGGCGTTACCCGCCGCCAGAAGGAACTGCAGGCCGTCCTTGTTGTGACTGTCGGCAAAGGCCTTGGCCGCGGCGGTGACCCGCTCCAGAGTCTCGGCCTTGTGGTCGTTGAGGAACACCAGCACCGGCGCCAGCGAGCAGTCGGCGTTGTACAGGCCGTCGGCGCGGGCGATGGAGTTGTTGAGGATGTCCGGGTTGCGCGACAGGGTCTCCCATTTCAGGCTGCCCTCGTTCATGCCCTTGATGACCTGTTTCGACACGGTCACCAGGGAGATGGTCGACTGCACCCCCGGGGTGTTGTCCATGGTCCACATCAACTCGTCGATCGGCGCCATGGTCGAGTGGATCGAGCAGCTCTCGGCCGGGGTCTTGACCATGATCACCAGCACGTCGGAACTGGTCGAATAGTTGCTGATGATGAAGCTGTTGTCCTGGTTGTAGCGCGAGTCCGGGCGCAGCTCCGGCGCGCCCTGGTCGAGGTCGCCGATCTTCAGGTTCTGGCTGTACCAGAGGCCGCCGGCGAAGGCCAGCAGCGCCAGCACCACCGACACCGGCGCCACCTTGGCGCTGGCGAAGTTGGACAGCAGGCGCCAGAACGGGTGTTCGCGGGTGGCGTCCTTCTTGCTGCGGGCGATGGCCTTCTGGCTGATGCCGACGTAGCTGATCGCCACCGGCAGCAGGATCAGGTTGGTGAAGACGATCACTGCCACGCCGATCGAGGCGCCGATGGCCAGTTCGCGGATCACCCCGATGTCGATGATCAGCAGGGTGATGAAGCCCACGGCGTCGGCGAGGATGGCGATCATCCCCGGCAGGAACAGCTGGCGGAAGGTACGCCGCGCCGCGGTCAGGGCGTTGTCGGCGTCACTGGACTGCAGGGCGATGCCGTTGATCTTCTGCACCCCGTGGGAGATGCCGATGGCGAAGATCAGGAACGGCACCAGCATCGAGTACGGGTCCAGGCCGAAGCCCACCGCATGCATCAGGCCCAGCTGCCAGACCACCGCCACCAGGGTGGTGATGAGCACGGCGATGGTGCTGCGGATGCACCAGGTGAACCAGTACAGCAGCGCCCAGGTGATCACCAGCGCCACGCCGAAGAACATTGCCACCATCACCAGGCCGTCGATCAGGTCGCCGACCTTCTTGGCGAAGCCGACGATATGGATCTTCACGTCGGGGTTCTGCGCCTGGAACTTGTCGCGGATCTTCTCTTCCAGCTGGTGCGAGAACTGCTGGTAGTCGAGCTTGACCTGGCGCCCCGGGTCCTGCGGGTCGGGGTAGCTTTCCAGCAAGGGGATGTCGATGATGCTGGACTTGAAATTGTTGGCCACCAGGCGCCCGACCTGGCCGGACTTGAGCACGTTGTCGCGCAAGGTGTCGAGGCTGTCCTGGGAGCCGTTGTAGGTATTGGGGATCACCTCGCCACCGGAGAAGCCTTCTTCGGTGACCTCGCTCCAGCGCACGCTGGGGCTCCACAGCGACTTCAGCCCCGCGCGGTCGACGCCGGGGATGTAGAACACCTCGTCATGGATCTGGCGCAGTGTCTCCATGTAGTCCTTGTCGAAGATGTCACCCTTGGTCGACTCCACCGACACACGCACGGTGTTGCCGAGGTTGGCCAGGTCGTTGCGGTGCTCGAGCATCTGTTCGATGAACGGATGCTGCAGCGGAATCATCTTCTCGAAGCTGGTGGAGGGGCGGATCTGCGTGGCCTGCCAGAACAGGAAGATGCTCACCAGCACGCAGATGGCGATGACGATGGGGCGGTTGTTGAAGATCAGGCGTTCCAGCAGGGTGGCCTTGTCCTTGTGCTGCATGTCGAAACTCTCCCGGCTGGTCATGGACGCGCCTCCTGGGTACCGTCGGCCGAGGCCAGGTGCACGCCCCCTTGCCCGACCAGCAGCAGGCCGCCACCGCCCAGGCCGCTGACGCCCGACAGGGCGATGCGGTCGGCGCGGTTGCGCACGCTGAAGGTCTGCCCGTCGTCATGGCTGCGCAGCACGCTGCCGCCGTTGCCGACCAGCACCAGGCTGCCGTCTTCGAGAAGCGTAGCGCTTGCCAAGCCGAATTCGAGCGGGCCGCGGTCGGCCTTGAGCTCGATCGGCTGCCAGCTGTCGCCGAAATCGGTGGAGCGGAACAGGTTGCCGCGCAGGCCGTAGGCCAGCAGGGTGTTGGGCTGGGCGGTGCCGATCACGCCGAACAGCGAGCCCTCGTAGGGACCCTGGACCTTGGTCCAGCTCTGGCCGGCGTCGCTGGAGCGGAACATGCCGCCCTGCTCGCCGACGATGAACAGGCCGGCGTCCTTCACCAGGGTGATGGCGTTAAGGTGCAACTGGTCGGGGTTGTCCAGGCGCTCGGCGACATCCTGCCAGTGCTGGCCGCCGTCGAGAGTTTCCAGCAGGGCACCGTAGGCACCCACGGCGAAGCCGTGCTGCGGGTCGAGGAAGCGCACATCGAGCAAGGGGGCCTCGCGGGACAGGTCTTCGAACTGCTTGCTCCAGGTCGCGCCGCCGTCGCTGCTGGCGAGGATCTGCGCGTCATGGCCGACGGCCCAGCCGCGCTTGTCGTCGAGGAAGAACACGGCGGTGAGCAGTTGCCGGGTGGGGACCCGGGCCTGGGTCCAGGTCTTGCCCTGGTCGTCGGAGAACAGAATGTGGCCGCGATCGCCGACCACCACCAAGCGTTGCCCGGCGTGGGTGGCGCCGATCAACAGGCTCTGGCTGGCCTTGGCCGACTCCACCGAGTATTCCTCGGCGGCCACCGCCGCCAGGACTTGCCCGGCCCCGATACCCAGCGTCAGCGCCAGCATCGCGCTGGCCGCCAGGCTGTAGCGTGCCCTTGCCCGCTCTCTCATGACTGCCCCCTGTTGTGTTCTTGTGGTGGGTCAATCTATTGCCAGGCACTGCGAAAACCCTGTTCCAGAGCCCTGGAATAGCTTCAGGTCATCGTATCGGGGTTGTTCGGCGGAACACAACGAGCGGGACGTTATGTTTTGTTAACCATAAAAACAATTGGGGCCGCTGCGCGACCCTTTCGCGGCACAAGGCCGCTCCGACAGAGGCTCGCGGTCCCCTGTAGGAGCGGCCTTGTGCCGCGAAAGGGCTGCGCAACAGCCCCAATGTCTACCAGGCTTACGCCAGGCTCTTGCTCACCACCTCATACACATCGCTGGACAACGCCCCGGACGCGAGGATCCGCTCCAGCTCGCCCTTCATCAGCACCTGGCGCTTATCGTCATACTTGCGCCAGCGGGTCAGCGGTGCGAGCTGACGCGAGGCAATCTGCGGGTTCAGCGCGTTCAGCTCGATCACCAGGTCCGCCAGGAAGCGGTACCCCGAACCATCGGCGGCATGGAAGTTGACCAGGTTCTGCCCGGCGAAGGCGCCGACCAAGGCGCGTACCTTGTTCGGGTTCTTCAGGGTGAAGGCCGGGTGCTCCATCAACGCCTGGACCCGCGCCAGGCCGCCCGGCAGTGCACTGGCCGCCTGCACGCTGAACCACTGGTCCATGACCAGCGGGTTGTCCTTGAAATGCTCGGCAAAGGCTTCCAGCGCCTTGGCGCGCTCGGCCTCGAACGGTGAGTTGACCAGCACCGCCAGGGCGGTGAGGCGCTCGGTCATGTTGTCGCAGTGCTCGAACTGCTCCAGGGTCGCCTCGAGCACCGGCGCCTTGGCGGTCAGCATCAGGTACGACAGGGCGATGTTCTGCAGGCTGCGGCGGGCGAAATGCTCGGCCGAGGCCACATAGGCGGTCTTGCGCGAGACCTCGCGGTTGGCCTGGTAGCGCGCCCACAGGGCGTCGAACAACTGCTCGGCGATCTGCTGGCGGGCGAACTCGCGGGCGGCGTGGATCGCATCGACATCGGCCACCTGGCTGATCTCGGTGAGGTACGCCTCGCCCGGCAGCGAAAGCATCTCGGCAACCATGGCAGGGTCCAGCGCTTCGTTGCCCAGCACAGTGCCCAGGGCAGTGATCAGGCGCTGGTCGAGTGTGAGCGCTTCGCCGCGCTGGTGCTGGCCGATCAGTTCCTGCAGCACCTGCACCGACAGTTGCTGGCCCGCTTCCCAGCGGTTGAAACCGTCGCTGTCGTGCTGCATGAGGAACATCAGCTGGTCGCGGTCGTACGGGAAGCTCAGCTTGACCGGCGCGCTGAAGCCGCGCAGCAGCGACGGCAGCGGCTTGGCCTTGATCCCCTCGAAGGTGAAGGTCTGCTCGGCCTCGGTCACCGACAGCACGCGGCTGCTGCCGACGGCCTGCGCCTCGCCCACCAGGCGCAGCGGCAGGTCGTTGCCTTCGGCGTCCAGCAGGCCCAGGGCCACCGGGATCACGAACGGCAGCTTCTCGACCTTGTCCGGAGTCTGCGGGCAGCTCTGGCGGAAGGTCAGGCTGTAGGTCTGCGCGGCGGCGTCATAGGCCTCGCTGACTTCCAGGCGCGGCGTGCCGGCCTGGCTGTACCAGCGCTTGAACTGGGTCAGGTCGACGCCGTTGGCGTCTTCCATGGCCTTGATGAAGTCGTCGGTGGTCACCGCCTGGCCATCGTGGCGCTCGAAGTACAGGTCGCTGCCCTTGCGGAAGCCCTCGGCGCCCAGCAGGGTATGGACCATGCCCACGACCTCGGCGCCCTTCTCGTACACGGTCAGGGTGTAGAAGTTGGAGATCTCGATGAAGCTCGCCGGGCGCACCGGGTGGGCCATGGGGCCGGCATCCTCGGCGAACTGGTGGGTGCGCAGATAGGCGACATCCTCGATGCGCTTGACCGTGCGCGAGTTCATGTCGGCGCTGAACTCGGCATCGCGGTACACCGTGAAGCCTTCCTTGAGCGACAGCTGGAACCAGTCGCGGCAGGTCACGCGGTTGCCCGACCAGTTGTGGAAGTACTCGTGGGCGACCACCCCCTCGACCCGCTGGTGGGCAGCGTCGGTGGCGGTCTCGGCGCGGGCCAGCACACAGCTGGAGTTGAAGATGTTCAGGCCCTTGTTTTCCATGGCGCCCATGTTGAAGTCGTTGACCGCGACGATCATGAAGATGTCCAGGTCGTACTCGCGACCGTAGACTTCCTCGTCCCAGCGCATGGACTTCTTCAGGCTGACCATGGCGTGGTCGCACTTATCGAGGTTTTCCGGCTCGACATAGATGCGCAGGGTCACATCGCGGCCTGACTGGCGAACGAACGTGTCTTCCTTGCACCAGAGGTCACCGGCCACCAGGGCGAACAGGTAGGCCGGCTTCTTGAACGGGTCTTCCCAGGTCGCCCAGTGGCGGCCGTCATCACCCGGACCGCTGCCGACCGGGTTGCCGTTGGACAACAGCACCGGATAGCGATGCTGCTCGGCGATCACCGTGGTGGTGAAGGTGCTCATCACGTCCGGGCGGTCGAGGTAGTAGGTGATCTTGCGAAAGCCCTCGGCCTCGCACTGGGTGCAGAACATCTTGCCGGACTTGTACAGGCCTTCCAGCGCGGTGTTGCTCTCAGGGTGGATCTTCACGCTGGTGTCCAGGGTGAAGCGCTCGCTCTTCGGCTGCACGGTGAGGCTGTCGTCGTCGAGCTGGTAGTCGTCGGCGCCCAGCGCCTGGTCGTCCAGCTGCACGCTCAGCAGTTCCAGGTGCTGGCCATCGAGCACCAGCGGCGGCAGGCCGGCGCCGCGCTCGGGGTTGCGGCGCATGACCAGCTGCGCATGGACCAGGCTGTGGTCCTCGAACAGTTCGAAGGTCAGGTGAGTCTCGTCGATCAGGTACTCGGGGGCCTGATAGTCCTTGAGGTAGATCACTTGCGGTTGTTCGGTACGCATGGTGACGATCCTTTTACTGGAGCACGGCCAGCTGGTAGGCCGTGTACTTGCGAATGTTGATCACGCCGGTGTCGAAGATCAGGTACTGGCCCTTGATGCCCAACAGTGTGCCTTCCACGACCGGGTCCTTGTCGAGGTTGAAGCTGACGATCTTTTTCGGGTAGGCCTCGACCGGGTAGCGCATCTGCACCACCTCGGCGTCAGGCAGCGGCTGGATGGCCTGCAACCCGAAACGTTCCTGCAGGCCACGGATACCGTCGGCGCAGGCGTCGAAGATCTGTTCGCGGATGGCCGGCAGGTCGAGCACCTCGGCGTCGCCCTTGAGCAGCGCGCGCCAGTTGGTGCGGTCCGGCACCTGGCTGCGCAGCACGTCCTCGACCAGCCCGGATTGCTGGCGGGTGGCCACGCGCATGATCGGCAGCGCCTGACTGGCGCCCTGGTCGAGCCAGCGGGTGGGCAGCTGGGTGGCGCGGGTGATGCCGACCTTGATGCCCGACGAGTTGGCCAGGTAGACCACGTGGTCGGTCATGCAGAACTGCTCGCCCCACGACGGCTCGCGGCAGGTGCCGGCGTCGTAGTGGCAGCGTTCCGGGGCCATGATGCACACATCGCACTGGGCCAGCTTGGTCATGCACGGGTAGCAGTAACCCTGGCTGAAGCTGGTCTTGGTGCGCTTGCCGCAGTGGGTGCAGTGGATCGCGCCAAGGTATTCCAGGCGGATCGCCTGGCCGATCAGCGGGTTGACCGGCACCTCGGCGTCATCCAGGCGGAAACTGTATTGAACGACCGGCGCGTCCAGGCGCACCGCCATCTTGCTCAAAGAGCCACGAGCGAGTTCGATCAATGTACCGAGTCCGACTTGAACAGGATGTTGGCGATCGGCGCCGACTTCGAGGCGCACTCCTGCGGGCCCATGTAGCCGGTGCGCTGCTCTTCGGGGAGGTTCTTCATCTCCCAGGCGATCACCGCCTGCAGCGACAGCTCCTTCTGTTCGGCGGTCAGCTTGCGGCCGTCGGACCATTTGCCGATCTCCACGGCCGTCTTCAGGCTCTCGTAGATCTCGGGGGTGATGTTTTCGATCATTTGCGCGAAAGTGGACATGCTGTCTCCTCAGTCAGGTGGTCAGTTTACGCCGGGCCAGCGCGCCACCCAAGAGCCCTGTCAGGCATCCGATGAGCAACCCGCCGACATGGGCGGCATTGGCGATCTGACCGAAGCCCAGTTGGCCGACCACGCCGCTCAGGCAGATCACCAGCCAGATCAGCATCATCACCAGCACGCCTTTGGGCAGGTTGAACTGCGGATTGGGCGCCAGCCACTGGTACAGCCAGACATGCCCGAGCAAGCCGTAGAGCACCCCGGACAGGCCGCCGAACAGGCTCGGGCCGCTGGTGAAATGCTGGGCCAGGTTGGATACCAGGCTGAACAGCAAGGTCAGCCCCAGCAGCATCCACGGCCCCTGCCGCAACTCGATGCGTTTGCCCAGTTCCCAATACCACAAGCCGTTCATCGCCAGGTGCAACACGCCGAAATGCAGCAGCATCGGCGACACCAGGCGCCACCACTGGCCTTCGGCCAGGCCTTGGAGCAACGGGGTGAAGTGCAGGTAGTCGCCCTGCACCTTGAACGACAGGAAAGTGAACCAGCCGATGGTCGACAGGTTGTCGCCCAGGCCGGTTACCCCGGCGACCACCAGGCTCAGGATCAGCACCGCGGCGGTGACCTTGCAGGCCAGGGCCTGCTCCTTCAGCGAAGGAGGCGCCGGGGCATTCGTAGGGCCGGCTGTCACAGGTTCGGGCAGGGCTTCAAGATCGGCATTGCCATCAGGGAAACGCCGGTAGAGTTCGAGTACATCCCCGGCCATGGCCGGCGGCGCCCACAGCACCTGCTCTTCGCCCTCCTCCACCACCCGGTGCGGCACCTGCAGGCGCCGCAGCAAGGCAACGAAACCACTGAGATCGACCGCCAGCGGCAGGCGCAGCACTTCGATCACGTTCATTGGCTGGCCTGCGGACGGTCGACGTCGACCCAGACGAACTTGTGCGGGTCGATGCGGGTCTCGTCGTCCAGGCGGTAGGCCGCCAGCTTGCCGTAGAGCACGGCGCTGTAGTCCAGGCACGCCAGGTTGGCGCGGATCGGTGCCGGGCGCCCGCTGCGCCAGTAGTGGCCGACGAACAGCAGCGGCTCGTCCTCGTCGTAGCGCAGCAGGGCGTTCTTCTGGCTGTGGCTGAGGGGCGTGCGGGCCACCTCGTCGGGCAGCGCGTCGGGCTGGAAGACGATGTCGCCGTAGGTCTGCGGGTCTTCCTCCCAGAACTTGGTGCGGAAGAAGGCGCGGGTCAGGCCGTCGCCGCCGGTCAGCGTCAGGCCGTCCGGCAGGCGCATGTCGGTGCCGCGCAGCAGGCGGTTGCACACCGTGGCGGCGAAACTGCCGGACACCGCCGACGCCTGCACGAAGTGCTCGTCGATACGGCCCGTGGGGTACTGCTGGCGCAGCGGCTCGATCAGCCGCGGGTCCCAGCAGGCGTGCACCAGGCGGAAACGCCCGGCGTCGACGAACAGCGGTAGCTCATAGAACCACTGGATGAAATCGTGCCAGTCGCCGGGGTGCTGGGCGAACTGTGTGAGGGTCTCGTCGATCAGCCGGGCATGGCGCGGGGTGTGCTCGCGCACGAAGGCCTTGCCGCTGCCGGGCAGTGCCGGGGTGACCCAGCCGAGGGCGTTGTACTCGTGGTTGCCCATGATGCAGAAGGCCTGGCCGGCCTCGACCATGTCGTGGACGATGTGCAGCGCCTCGCGGATGCGCGGGCCGCGGTCGACGATGTCGCCGAGGAACAGCGCCTGACGCCGAGGATGGCGCCAGACCCCGCCGACCCGCTTGTAGCCGAGCGCGTCGAGCAAGCGTTCGAGGGTGAGCGCACAGCCGTGCACGTCACCGATGATGTCGAAACTGCGCGCCGGATCGAGCATCAGTCGTCCCTGCCGCCCAGGCGGCTGCCCCAGCCGAGCTTGGTGCGGCAGACCTCGTAGTAGTTGTGGTCCAGCGGGTGGATCAGGCGCAGCTTCTGCGGCTTCTTGCTGACCGTGATGGTGTCGCCGGGCGCACAGGTGAAGTGGTTCTGGCCGTCGCAGGAGACCTGCGGGTAGATCTGCAGGTCCTTGGACACGACGATCTTCAGCTCGCTGTTGCCGTCCACCACGATCGGCCGGCCTGACAGCGTGTGCGGGTACATCGGCACGATGACGATGGCGTCGAGCTTGGGATGCATGATCGGTCCGCCGGCCGACAGCGCGTAGGCGGTGGAACCGGTCGGGGTGGCGACGATCAGGCCGTCGGCCTTCTGGCTGCAGACGAACTGGCCGTCGATATAGATCTCGAACTCGATCATCCGCGTCGACTTGCCTGGGTGCAGCACCACATCGTTGAGCGCATCGCCCTGGCCGATGGCCTCGTGGTGACGGCGCACCTCGGCCTGCAGCAGGAAGCGGTTCTCCACCAGGTAATGGCCGTCGAGTACCTCGGCGACCTTCTCTTCCAGCTCGTCGGGACGGATGTCGGTGAGAAAGCCCAGGTTGCCGCGGTTGATGCCCAGCACCGGGATGTTGTGCCGGGCCAGGGCGCGGGCGGCGCCCAGCAGGCTGCCGTCGCCGCCGACCACGATGACCAGGTCGCAGACCTCGCCCAGCAGCTTGCGCGTGGAGGTCTGCAGGCCATGGCCAGGCAGGACTTCTGCGATGGTGTCCTCGAGGATCACGTGCAGGTGGCGCTCGAGGAGGAATTTTTTCAGTCGGCGAATGGTGTCGAGCACCTGGGAGCTACCAAGGCGTCCGATGATACCGATATTGCGAAATTGCTCCATGGTGCTCCTGCAAGGCTCTGCGGCGGGGTGACAATGCCGGGATTATGGGCGAAAGGACCGGCCAGCGGCAAACCGGCTATGCTCGCAGGATGATGCCCTTCGCCGACCTCGAGTCCCTGCCCCGCCAGCTGCGCCACCCTGCCGTGCGCGACCTGGCGTGGGTGCTGCTGTCGCCACCGCTGCTGGCCCAGGCCGGCTGCCCCCAGCGCCATCCGCTGCAGGGCAGCGCCTGGGCCGATGATCCGCAGCGCCTGGGCCACTGGCTCGCGGCGCTCGACCAGGCGCCCACGCCGCTGCTGAGCTGGCTGGCACGCCTGAACAGCCGGCGGCTGGGCCTGTACTACGAAAGCCTGTGGCAGTTCGCCCTGCAGCAGGCGCCGGGCATCGAGCTGCTGGCGGCCAACCTGGCGATCCGCGACGGCGGGCACACCTTGGGCGAACTCGACCTGTTGCTGCGCGACCGTGACGGCGATCATCACCTGGAACTGGCCATCAAGCTCTACCTGGGCCCCCCGAGCGGTGACGGCGGCGACCCGGACCTCTGGCTCGGCCCCGGTTGCCATGACCGGCTGGGGCGCAAGCTGGCGCACCTGGCACAGCACCAGTTGCCCATGTCGAGCGCAGCGCGCAGCCGCTCGGTGCTGGCCGGACTGGGCCTGGATCGGGTGCAGGCCCACCTGTGGCTTGGCGGCTACCTGTTCTACCCACGGTCAGGACAGATCCGCTCGCCTGAAGGTACCAACCCCCGGCACCTGCGCGGTGGCTGGTTGCGTCAATCGCAATGGAGCGAGGCCGAAAGCGGCTGCTGGCAGCCCCTGCCCCGCCACGCATGGCTGGCGCCAGCGCGGCTTGAAGCACAGGACTGCTGGAGCGCAGCGCGCTTCAACACCTGGCGGGAAGGGCTGGAGCCCGATGCCCACGCACACCTGCTGAGCAGGGTGGAGGAACAGGTGGACGGGACATGGGAAGAGGTCGAACGGATGTTTCTGGTGGCCGACAACTGGCCGGACCTCCCCCCACGCTGAAGCAGACTGTCGCCGGTTCACCGGCGACAGAAGACCGGGCCTCAGGACGCCTCGGCCACCGGCTCAGGCGCCGGGCAATGCGCCTGGGCATCCTTCGGCCACAGCACCTGGCCCTTGCCGTCGACCACCTGTTCCGCGCCGCAAGGCAGACGGTTGGTGTCGAACACCACGCTGCCATCCAGACGATACAGGGCACGCAGCGTGCGCACGGCGTCATCGCCATTGCCCTCGACCCGATAGGCGAAGATCGCGCCACGCGCCTCGTCGACCACTAGGTCCTGCCACTTGGCGGGCACCAGCAGCTTGCCATCGAGGTCGTACAGCGCACGCGCGGTGTCCGACCTGCTGCCTTCGGCAGCCAACAGGTGGCGGCCGTCAGCCAGCAGCTTGAACGCCACGAACTGTTCAGGCTTGACCAGCACCTTGCCCTGCTCGTCCATCAGGCCCACGGTGTCGGTCTCGCTCGGCATGCCCAGGAACACCACCGTCTTCTTCGGCGATTTCAGCTCGGTGAAGGCATAGCGCTTGGGGGCGACCACGCCGATCTGCTTGTAGGTGGGCTGGAACACGACCTTCCCCTGGTCCAGGTCGATGGTTCCGTAGGTTGCCAGGAACATGTTCTGCAGCTTGCCGATATGGTTGAAACCGGGGCGATGGCCACTCATGCCGAGCAAGCCCATGCCGGCGTCGCCGATCGAATCGTACTCGGGCTCGATCAGCCATTTGCCGTCATGCCCGATCATCCCGGCCTTGCCCCGGTCTTCATCGGTACGCGGCAACTGCACCATGCCGCCAACCTTGCCGAAGGTCTCGCAGTTCTGGTACTTCGCCTCGATCACCACCTTGCCCTGGTAGTCCAGGTAGCCGCACGGCTTTTCGTAGCCATCGCGGAAGGCCACCAGACCACCGCCCGGCGTGCCCAGCCAACCCTGGCCAAGGGGGATCACCAGGTTACCTTCGGCATCCGCCAGCCCCTTGCCGGCAGTTCCCTCCCGGGAGACGACCAGGTGACCGTCGGCGGCGCTGACGATGGTGTCGAAATCGAGCTTGCGCAACACCTTGGTCTGCAGGTTGTACCCCCAGTTCTCACCCTGGCGCTCGGCCAGCACCCAGTTGCCGCGCTTGGCGAAATCTTCGCGCACGTACATCGAGTCGAACACCGCCTCGCTGACCTTCTCGCCCTGAGGCGAGAGGATGCCGCGCAACTCGTCGATCTCGTAGACGATGAAGTCGTTGTCGCCACCGACATAGACGGTGTCGAAGATCGGCGGCTGGACTTCCTTGCCCTGCTCGTCCATCACCCCAACCTTGCCATCGCGAACGTAGCCGAACAGACCGGGAGTCAGGGTGTAAAGCGAATCGGTGAGGTCGGCGCGAATCACCCGCTTGCCGTCACCGCTGGCCAGGTGCCAATAGTCGCCGCGTCCGAAGATGAAGGCGTCGGTGAAGGGCTGGGTGTAGAGCTGGGTGAATTCACTGCCTGGGGCAACCCGGAAAGCGCCGTTCTGGTCCAGCACGGCGCATTCGTCGTTCACACACAGTGGAATGGTCAGAGCGGCAATTGGCGGCGTCTTGACCGCCGGGACTTGCTCGCAGCCGGCGAGCAGCAGGGACAGGGCGCCGAACAGCGCGACCCGGGGGGTACTGATGAAGTGTTTCATTGACACAGGATCCTTGTGCGATGGTCATCAGGTGCAGGCTAAAAGCCATCACCCAGATTGCTGTGTCGGCCATCCTTGATAGATCTGAAGCAAACAAATTTCCACGCCAGCGATTAGAGTGAAGGTCAGGCGCCGGCAAGAGCGCCCTTTCCGACCTGATGACGAGGACCCACCATGGTTTCATCCACTCCCGCGGCCCATTACGCGCGGCTGTCGATCGCCCTGCACTGGCTGATGCTGGTGCTGCTGGCCGCCGTCTACGCCTGCATCGAGCTGCGCGGCCTGTTCCCCAAGGGCAGCGCCGAACGCGACCTGATGAAAGACCTGCACTTCATGCTCGGGCTGACGGTGTTCGTGCTGGTCTGGCTGCGCCTGGCCCTGCGCCTGTCGCGCCCCACCCCGCCGATCGTGCCCAGGCCACCGGCCTGGCAGACGGGCCTGTCGCACCTGGTGCACCTGCTGCTGTACCTGATGATGATCGGCCTGCCGCTGGCCGGTTGGGCGATCCTCAGTGCCGCCGACAAACCGATCCCGTTCTATGGCCTGGAGCTGCCAGCCATCGTCGCTCCGGATCCGGACCTGAGCAAGTTCATCAAGGGCTGGCACGAGCGCATCGGCAGCTGGGGCTACTGGCTGATCGGCCTGCACGCGCTGGCCGGGCTCTATCACCACTACGTGCGGCGCGACAACACGCTGCTGCGCATGCTGCCCTACAAGTAACCGCGTCGTCCCTGCAGGCCTCCGGTGTGCAGGAACACCAGGCGGGTACCGGAGGCAAAGCGCCCGGCCACGACCTGATCGCGCAGGGCCAGCAGGGCCTTGCCGGTGTAGAGCGCCTCCAGCGGCATGCCGGTTTGCCGTTCGGTGTCGGCGATGAACGCCAGCAGCGCGTCGTCGATACGGGCAAAGCCGCCGCGGCTGGCGTCGTGCAACTGGTAGCCGTGCACGCCGGCCAGCGCCGCGACGGTCTCCGGCACGCCGTGGTCCTGTGGCACGGCGAGGGCGCCATGGACGGCATGCCTGCCCGCCTCCTCCAACACCAGCCCCGCCAGGGTCGTGCCGGTTCCCGCCGCCAGCCACCAGGCGTCGTAGTCCGTCCAGCCGAGCGTTGCCAGTTGCGCCCGGCATTGCTCGACGATCAACCCACAGCCCTGCGCACCGGCCAGGCCGCCACCGCCTTCGGGGATGCAGTGCCAGCCCGGATACCGGGCCTGCCAGGGCTGCCAGAAATCGGCCTCATGGCGGGCACGGTAGCCGCCGAAACCGAGCCAGTGCAGTTCCATTCCCAGGGCTCGCAGATCCTGCACCGTCGGTGTTTCCTGGGGGTGGCCACGCAACAGGCCGGCGGTGGCGACGCCGAAACGCTTGCCGGCGGCCGCCAGGGCGTGGAGGTGGTTGGAATGGTTGCCGCCCAGGCTGATCAGGCCCGGGGCATCGGCCTTGCGGGCCTGGAGCAGGTGATGACGCAGCTTGAACCATTTGTTGCCGCTGATCAGCGGGTCGATCAGGTCCAGGCGCAGGACCGCAGCTTCGACTCTCGCGTGGCGTAACCAAGGCAGGTCGAGGCGTTGCAGGGGGGCTTGGGAGAGAGAAAAATCAGACATGAAGGCAGTTTATCTGATCGCGCAGATGCAGATGTGCTGCTCGTTGCCGTTGCCGTTGCCGTTGCCGTTGCCGTTGCCGTTGCCGTTGCCGATCAGGAGTCTAGCGCCATAGCCCGCTAGCGACAGCTGCGTCAGCCCAGGCGCCGCCCGTACCTTCGCGACTTCAGGAGGCCGAACGCAGGCCTTGCGGAGGGAGGTGACGGGCATGGATGCCCGTCAAGCACTGGGGCCCAGGATGGGCCCTGCAGCGCGGTCCTCCCGGGAGCAAGGCCAGAGTGAGGGGACCCGGAGCGAAGCGTAGGGCCGGATGAATGGAGCGCATGTACGTTTTTGGTTACTTTTTGTCGCGTTTGACAAAAAGTGACTCGCCGTAAGGGCGAAAAGGTGACTATGCGTCATTATGGCAAATGAATGCGCTTACAACTGTAGAGACCCATGCCGACCGCATTTGACTTTGACTTTGACTTTGACTTTGACTTTGACTTTGACTTTGACTTTTAAATAGTTTGTTTTGAAAGTTATATGTGCACTCATTTGCGATGGCGACGCATAGTCACCTTTTCGCCTTTACGGCGACCTTCTTTTGCACGCGGGCAAAAGAAGGCAAAAACCGCTGGCTCCATTCATCCGGCCCCTGCGCTTCGCTCCGGGGTCCCCTCACTCCGTTCTTGCTCCCGGGAGGACCGCGCTGAACGCCCCATCCTGGGGCGCAGCGCTTGACGGGCATCCATGCCCGTCACCTCCCTCCGCAAGAACTCCACTCGGCCTCCTGAAGTCGCAATTGGCGGCGCCTGAACTATCGCGCACTTAGAAGCAAGAGCAAGAGCAAGAGCAAGAGCAAGAGCAAGAGCAAGAGCAAGAGCAACTATCCATCCAACCCATTAACCCATTAACCCATTAACCCATTAACCCATTAACCCATTAAAATATATAACCCATTTCAAGAAAACTCTCCCTCAACCCGATCCCGCCCCCCCTGCTTGGCCACATAAACCCCAGCATCCGCCCGCAACAACAACGCATCCGCCCCCTCCCCAACCCGCCACCCCGCCACGCCAAAGCTCGCCGTCACCCGCCCAACCCCCTCGACCGGCACACTCCGCACCCCCTGCCACAACTCCTGCGCCAGCATCCGCGCCTGATCGGCATTGCTCCCCGGACACAACACCATGAACTCCTCCCCCCCCAAACGACAAAACACATCGGTCCGCCGCAACCGCTGCCCGATTCGCTGGCACAGGCTGCGCAGCACATGATCCCCCACCGCATGCCCGAACTGATCGTTGATTCGCTTGAAGTGATCGATATCCAACATGATCACCGCCAGGTCCAACCCATCCCGCTGTGCCCGATCCAGCTCGTTACGCAACCGCTCCTGGAAATACCGTCGGTTGTAGATCCCGGTCAGCGCATCGGTCACCGACAGCGCCCGCAGCTCCTCCTCCACCCGCTTGAGGTCCGAGATGTCGGTCAGGTAACCATGCCAAATCGTGCTGCCCTGCTCGCCGATTTCCGGAGTCGCCTCCCCTCGCACCCAACGCAACCCCGCCCGTGGCAAGCACACCCGGTACTCCTCACGCCACGGCGTCAGGTACTCCGCGGAATAACGCACTGAACGCCGCACCCGCTCCAGGTCGTCCGGATGGATACGCTCGAACACCGCCGCGGCGTCCTGGCGCAACAACGCCAGATCCACCTCGTAGATGTCATGCAGACCCTGGCTGGCATAGGGGAAACAGGAATGACCATCGGCGTCCAGGCGATACTGGTAGATCCCGCCAGGCACCTCGGCGCTGAGCTTTTCCAACAACCGGTCGCGGGCCGCCAGGGCCTCGTGTACCCGCCGCCGCTCGGTGACATCGATGCAGATCGCCAGGTAACCCACCCACAGCCCCTGCTCGTCCAGCACCGCCGTCACCAGCATGTTGGCCAGCAGGTGACTGCCATCCTTGCGCACCAGCGTCCAGTCCGCCGGCTCCGCGCCGCCCTCCTGCACCGTCTCGGCGAACATCGCCTGACCCGCGCCGACCTCACGACCGAAGCGCACGCTCAAGGCATGGGCACGCTGGTGCAATTCTTCGGGCAAGACCAGATCTTCCAGCCGCAACTGGCCCAGCGCTTCGCTGGCCGAATAGCCCAACATGCGTTCGGCACCTGCGTTGAACGTGCCGATCACCCCGCGCAGACTGGTGGCGATGATCGCCACCTGCGTCGCGGCATCGAGCACGCTGCGCAACTGATTGTGGGTCTCGCGCAATGACTGCTCGCTGATGCGCAGCTCGGCGGTGCGCCGGGCCACCAGACCCAAGGCGCGTTGGCGCTGACTGAACAAGCTGTACAGCAGCAACGCCAGCAACACACTGAGCAGACCGCCGAGCAACGCCACCACCGGCACCGCCGACGAGCGATTGGCGGCGAGAAAACCCTGGCTGGGGCGAATGTCGAGCTGGTAGTGGTGATCGGCAAGGTGCAGCAGATGACTGCTTGCAAGGCCCATGCGCGCCGGTGGCATTCCTGAATCGAACAGCACCTCGTGCCCACCCTCCGTGGACAGGTCTAGGATCCGCACCACCAGGTTGTCGTCAGCCACCGTCGGCAGGCTCTCAGCGATCAGCTGATGCAGGCTCAGCAAGGCCATGACGTAACCTCGGGGAGGCTCGCCCCTGGGCGCCGCATCGGCGAACACCGGGGCGACAACCAACAGGCCGCGAGTATAGTCCGGCTCGACATTGATCATGTCCAGCGGCGCCGACACCGCCATGCTGCCGGGGCTCACGGCCCGGGCCAGGGTCGCGGCGCGCAGCGGCTGCCCACCAAGATCGAAACCATAGGGCTGGGCCTGGCGGCTCGCCGCCTGGGTGTACAGGACCGGATAGTAGTGATCGCGCGCGGGCGCGGCCTGCCAATCGCCTTGGCCGTCCAGGTCGCGGATCTGATAGGGCTGGCCCAGCCAGGCACTGGCGCGCCGCTCGAAGTCCTCGCGCTGCGCCGCCGCTACCCGCGGTGCCCAGGAGTATGCCTGGGTGCGGTGCAGCAAGGGACGTGCGTAGCCATCGAACTCGCGGGGAGTGATTTCAGTGGAATAGGCGAAGAACCGGCGCAGGCCATCCAGGCGCTGCTCCTGTTCCTCGAAACGCTCGGCGATACGGCTGTAGCGCTCACTGGCCAGCAGCTCGAAGCGCTGGCGCAGTTGCTGCTGGTAGAAGGTCTGGGTGGCGATCGCCAGGGCCGCCGTCAGCAACGCCCCGGCGACCAGCGCCGCCAGGGCCACGCCCCAGGCCGACAACTCGTCGCCGAGCAGGCCAAGCCGCTTCGCAGGTACGCCCGGGTTCGACATAGAGGACTCCAACCAAGGTCAGCGTCCTGCGTATTGTCCCGCCCTGTCCTGATTTATAGCCACTGGCCAGCAGGCGTGCCACGTACCTCGTCGGTTCAGCGCAGACGCAGCTGCCAGGCGCGGTGGATGCGGTTGTTGCGGGCGAAGTCCGGGTCCAGGGTCTGGGCGCTGATCTCCTCCACTACGTACCGCGTCGCCAGGTGCTCGTCGAGCTGGAACTTGCGGAAGTTGTTGGAGAAGTACAGCACACCGCCGGGGGCCAGGCGCGCCATGGCCAGGTCGAGCAGCTGAACATGGTCGCGCTGCACGTCGAACACGCCTTCCATGCGCTTGGAGTTGGAGAAGGTCGGCGGATCGATGAAGATCAGGTCGTGGCTGTCCTGGGCGCTCTCCAGCCAGGCCATGACATCGCCCTGCTCCAGGCGGTTGCGCTCGGAGAAGCCGTTGAGCGACAGGTTGCGCCGCGCCCAGTCCAGGTAGGTCTTCGACAGGTCCACGCTGGTGGTGCTGCGCGCGCCGCCCTTGGCCGCGTGCACGGTGGCCGTGGCGGTGTAGCAGAACAGGTTGAGGAAGCGCTTGCCCGCCGCCTCACGCTGGATGCGCATGCGCATCGGGCGGTGGTCGAGGAACAGCCCGGTGTCCAGGTAGTCGGTGAGGTTGACCAGCAGCTTGACGCCGCCTTCGTTGACCTCCTGGAAGCGCCCTTCGGTGGCCTGGCGCTCATACTGACGGGTGCCGGTCTGGCGTTCCCGGCGTTTGAGCACCACGCGCTGCGGATCGACGCCCAGGGCCTGGGGAATCGCGCTCAGCGCGTCGAGCAGGCGCGCCTGGGCCTTGTCCGGATCGATCGAGCGGGGCGCGGCGTATTCCTGCACATGCACCCAGTCGTGATACAGGTCGACCGCCAAGGCGTACTCAGGCATGTCGGCATCGTACACACGGTAGCAATCGACCTTCTCGCGGCGGGCCCATTTGCCCAGCTGCTTGAAGTTCTTCTGCAGGCGGTTGGCGAACATCTGCGCGCCTTCCGACAGGCGCGCCGGCTCGCTGGCCACCGGGGCCTGGCGACGAGGCTCGCCCTCAGCCGCCTCGGCCTGGGCCGAACGACGATCACCGGTAACGAACTGGTCGGGCTGGACCTTGAACAGCAGCAGCTTGCACGGCAGCGCGCCGTTCCAGAAGGCATATTGCTTGTGGCTGCGAATGCCCATGCGCTTGCCCAGTTCCGGCGCACCGGTGAACACCGCCGCCTCCCAGCCCATGCAGGCCTGACGCAGGCGCTCGCCGAGGTTCTGGTAGAGGTACAGCAGGCTGGCTTCGTCACCCAGGCGCTCGCCGTACGGCGGGTTGCTGATCACCAGGCCTTTCTGGTTCTGGTCCGGACGCGGCTCGAAGCTGGCGACCTCGCCCTGGTAGATCTTCACCCAATCGCCCAGGCCTGCGCGCTCGACGTTGTTGCGCCCCGGCTGGATCAGCCGCGGGTCGGCCTCGTAGCCGCGGATCCACAGCGGCGGCTTGGCCAGGCCGGCCTGGGCACGGGCCTGGGCCTCGTCGTGGACCTTGCGCCACAGCGCCGGCACATGGCCAAGCCAGGCGCTGAAGCCCCAGCGCTCGCGCTTGAGGTTGGGAGCGATATCGGCGGCGATCATCGCCGCCTCGACCAGGAAGGTGCCGACGCCGCACATCGGGTCGGCCAGGGCACCGCCCTCGGCCGCGATGCGTGGCCAGCCAGCGCGGATCAGCACCGCCGCCGCCAGGTTTTCCTTCAAGGGTGCCGCGCCCTGCTGCAGGCGATAGCCACGCTGGTGCAGGCTGTGCCCGGACAGGTCGAGGGACAGGATCGCCTCGCCACGGTCCAGGCGCAGGTGCACGCGCACATCCGGATCGACCTTCTCCACCGACGGGCGCAAGCCTTCGCGGTTGCGCAGCTTGTCGACGATCGCATCCTTGACCTTGAGCGCGCCAAAGTGGGTGTTGTCGATGCCCGAGCCATGGCCGCTGAACTCCACCGCCAAGGTGCCGTCGGCCGCCAGATGATCGGCCCAGTCGACGGCGTGCACGCCGTCGTACAGGTCGTCGGCGTTCTTCATCGAGAAGCGCTTGAGCACCAGCAGTACGCGGTTGGCCAGGCGCGACCAGAGGCACAGGCGGTAGGCGGTTTCCATGTCGGCGTCGCCGCGAATGGCCGAGGTGTGCTCACGCACCTCGTTCAGGCCCAGTTGACGGGCTTCCTCGGCGAGCAGGCCTTCAAGACCCTTGGGGCAGGTAAGGTAAAGTTCGAAACGGTCCGACATGTGCAATCCAGAGCCTTTGGCTAGGTAGATGGCGAGCCGACGCATCGGCTGCCGCTGTTTGCCCGGACACCTTTTCAGCAGGCGTTCGGGTGGCCCGGCGAAACGTTTGCCAGGCCTGGCCGTCCGGTCGATCATGCCTTTGCCGGGTGGCGTAGAAGGCTTTGATCGTCGGGC
This sequence comes from Pseudomonas carassii, assembly GCF_036324045.1. NCBI lineage: Bacteria > Pseudomonadati > Pseudomonadota > Gammaproteobacteria > Pseudomonadales > Pseudomonadaceae > Pseudomonas > Pseudomonas carassii. The sequence goes on from NZ_JAZDCT010000001.1 coordinate 52,431, forward strand.
AGTATGAAAATTGCGCGAACGTTAGGCTCAGATGTGACCCTTCGTCGCATTACCAAATATTACTGTCATCAACCAGCAACGCTGGCCAATTGACGTCAAGGTTGGGTAAACCCTGATCATAGCGGGCTCAACGGCAAACAAGGTTGAGTCGCATTTATTTACTTATCCCCTCACCCTCGGAAAGGTTACGTCCTTATGACAAATCGATCATTCACACTGTGACCCGCATTCGTTAGAACTGATCTCAGGCCGCACCGCAAAGGGGCGGCACTTTCAACCCGCCACGCCAGCAGCGGGTGCACTTCGGCAGAACGACTCTGCCCGGCCTCGGAGAGGTCGACGGGACATTTCAGTCAACAAGTGAGGGCAACACCTTATGAGTGATAGAAGAATGAAGCGTAACTCGTCGGAGAAAGATTTTTCACGCGGCTTTCAATACGGCATGCAAGGTAAATCCCGAGAACTGTGCCCAAAACAGGAAGGTACAGCTGGCCATCAAAACTGGATGAACGGTTGGCGAAACGGCCGTGAAGCTTACTGGAACGCTGAAACCGGCATCGCTGGCATTTCTACCCGAAACGAAAACCACGCACTTGGCTGAACGAGGACACTGAATTCGAGTCACCATGCGCGCCCTATCCGGGCGGCGGGCTGCGGCCCAGGGGCCCCTTTGAAGGGGCCCTTTTTTATGCCCCTTTTTTCACCCCACCCAACGGGCAACGTGGGAGCGGGCTTGCCCCGCGATGACGTCCGCCCAGACAACGTGTCCTGGCACCATCGCGGGACAAGCCCGCTCCCACAGTTACCGGTTCATTTCATGGTTTCGGCATCGCGGCAATGGCATCAACCGCCTCACGAATCAGCGCCGGACCTTTATAGATGAAGCCCGAATAGATCTGCACCAGGCTCGCCCCTGCGGCGATCTTCTCAGCCGCATGGCGTCCCTCGGTGATCCCGCCTGCCGCGATGATCGGCAGCTTGCCGCCCAGCTCACCCGCGAGCACCTTCACCGTGTGGGTGCTCTTCTCCAGCACCGGCGCACCCGACAGGCCGCCTGCCTCTGCGCCATACGGCAGGCCTTCGACGCCCTCACGCCCCAGGGTGGTGTTGGTGGCGATGACCGCGTCCATCCCCGACTCGACCAGCGCCGCCGCCACCAGGGCGGTTTCCTCATCGCTCATGTCCGGCGCGATCTTGATCGCCAGCGGTACGCGCTTGCCGTTCGCCTGCGCCAGCTGCTCACGGCGCTCGGCCAGGGCATCGAGCAGTTGCTTGAGCGAATCGCCGAACTGCAGCGAACGCAGGCCCGGGGTATTCGGCGAGCTGACGTTGACGGTGATGTAGCTGGCGTCGTTGTAGACCTTCTCCAGGCAGATCAGGTAGTCGTCCTGGGCCCGCTCGACCGGGGTGTCGAAGTTCTTGCCGATGTTGATGCCCAGCACGCCGGTGTACTTCGCGGCACGCACCCGCGCCAGCAGATGGTCGACACCCAGGTTGTTGAAGCCCATGCGGTTGATGATGGCCGTTGCTTCCGGCAGGCGGAACAGTCGCGGCTTGGGGTTGCCCGGCTGCGGACGCGGCGTCACGGTGCCGATCTCGACGAAGCCGAAGCCCAGCTGGGCAAAGCCGTCGATGGCCGCGCCGTTCTTGTCCAGGCCGGCGGCCAGGCCGACCGGGTTGGCGAAGTTCAAGCCCATCACCGTCACCGGCAACGCCGCCGGCTGCTTGCACAGCAGGCCGTTGAGCCCAAGGCGGCCACCGGCGCCGATCAGGTCCAGCGAGAGGTCGTGGGAGGTTTCCGGGGAGAGCTTGAACAGCAGCTGGCGGGCCAGGGTATACATGGGCGGGCGGACTCGCGGTGTGTGAGGGGGCGATTATAGCCAGCGCGCCGCCGGGGCAACAGGGCCATGGCACATGGGTTGCTATATCTGCTGCATGCAGCCATCCGCGAATGCCCGAGGATTCTCGTGAACACACCCCTCCCGACTACGCCCCTGGCCTGGGTCAACGGCAGCGACGCGCCGGAAAAGCCCAGCCTGGACATCGGTTTCATGGCCCTGACCGACTGCGCCTCGGTGGTGGTCGCCGCCACCCAGGGCTTCGCCCAGCAGTTCGGCCTGGCCCTCAACCTGCGCCGCCAGGCCTCCTGGGCCGGGCTGCGCGACAGGCTGGTCAGCGGCGAGCTGGACGCCGCCCACTGCCTCTATGGCCTGGTGTACGCGGTGCACCTGGGCATCGGCGGCGTGCCCGCCAGCCCCCTGGCCGTGCTCATGGGCCTTAACCAGAACGCCCAGGCCATCAACCTATCCCCTGCACTGCAACGCAAAGGCGTGACCAGCCCCGAGGCACTGGCGCGATTGGTGCACCAACAGGGCGCACGACTGACATTCGCCCAGACCTTCCCCACCGGCACCCATGCCCTGTGGCTCTACTACTGGCTGGCCAGCCAGGGCATCCACCCGCTGCGCGACGTGACCAGCGTGGTGGTGCCCCCGGCGCAGATGGCCGCCCACCTGCAGGCCGGGCGCATCGACGGTTTCTGTGTCGGCGAACCCTGGTCGGCGGACGCACTCGCCAATGGCCAGGGCTTCACCCTGGCCACCAGCCAGTCGATCTGGCCCGACCATCCGGAAAAGGTCCTGGCCTGCGCCCGCGGCTTCGTCGAGCAGTACCCCAACAGCGCCCGGGCGCTGATCAAGTCGGTACTCGCCGCCGCGCGTTTCATCGAGCAGAGCCAGGAGAACCGCCGCGGCACCGCGCAACTGCTCAGTGGCAGCGCCTACCTGGACGCTCCGGTCGGCAGCATCGAGCCGCGCCTGCTCGGCGACTACCAGGACGGCCTGGGCCATCGCTGGCACGACCCTCACGGTTTGCGCCTGTTCGACCAGGGGCGGGCCAACCTGCCGTACCTGTCCGACGGCATGTGGTTCATGACCCAGTTCCGCCGCTGGGGCCTGCTGCGTGACGACCCGGACTACCTGACGGTCGCCAGCCAGGTGCAGCAGCTGGCGCTGTACCGCGAGGCCGCCACGTCGCTGGGTGTACCCTGCGCTGACCCGCCCATGCGCAGCAGCCTGCTGATCGACGGCAACCGCTGGGACGGCAGCGACCCCCATGGTTATGCGCGCAGCTTCGCCCTGCACGCCCTGGACGCGGCGCCTGACGCCCGCGCCCATCGCTGAGGGCCCAGCCATGTTGCGCATCCTGCTGATCGACGACACGGAAAAGAAAGTCGGTCGCCTCAAGGCCGCCTTGATCGAGGCCGGCTTCGAGGTGATCGAGGCGGGCAGCCTGAGCATCGACCTGCCCGCCTGTGTCGAAACGGTGCACCCGGACGTGGTGCTGATCGATACCGAGTCACCGGGCCGGGACGTGATGGAACAGGTGGTAATGGTCAGCCGCGACCGCCCGCGCCCCATCGTGCTGTTCACCGATGAGCATGACCCCGGCGTGATGCGCCAGGCGATACAGGCCGGGGTCAGCGCGTACATCGTCGAGGGTATCCAGGCCACGCGCCTGCAACCGATCCTCGACGTGGCCATGGCCCGCTTCGAAAGCGACCTGGCGCTCAAGGCCCAGCTGCTGGCCCGCGACCAGCAGTTGGCCGAACGCAAGCGCATCGAGCAGGCCAAGGGCCTGCTGATGAAGATGAAGGACTGCAATGAGGAACAGGCCTACACCCTGATGCGCCGCCAGGCCATGAGCCGCCAGCAAAAGCTGATTCAGGTGGCGGAACAGATCATCGCCATGTCGGAAATGCTGGGGTAGTCACGAGGTAGCTGTAACGCCGTCCATGCCGGCGAAATGCCTTCCCTGTAGGAGCGAGACTGGAACATTGGCCCGCCTCTTGCTCTGAAAACCCCGGTAGCCAACGGCGGTTGCCCCATACCCTGACAAAGACGTCGCTTGCCCTGCCACAGCCGTGGACCGGGCAGCGGCGTCTTTTCGTTTCCGCGCCCAACGAGGTGTTCGATGAATACGAGCTTCTGGAAATCCGGGCATGTGCCCACGCTGTTCGCCGCCTTTCTGTACTTCGATCTGAGCTTCATGGTCTGGTACCTGCTCGGCCCCCTGGCGGTGCAGATCGCCGCCGACCTGCAACTGAGCGCACAGCAACGGGGCCTGATGGTGGCCACGCCGATCCTGGCCGGCGCGGTACTGCGCTTCGCCATGGGCCTGCTGGTCGATCGCCTGTCGCCCAAGACCGCCGGGCTGATCGGCCAGGTCATCGTGATCGTCGCCCTGGCCTGCGCCTGGCACCTGGGGGTGCGCAGCTACGAGCAGGCTTTGCTGCTGGGCGTGTTCCTCGGCTTCGCCGGGGCCTCGTTCGCCGTGTCCCTGCCGCTGGCCTCGCAGTGGTATCCACCCCAGCACCAGGGCAAGGCCATGGGCATCGCCGGCGCCGGCAACTCCGGCACGGTGTTCGCCGCCCTGCTAGCCCCGGCGCTGGCGGCGGGCTTCGGCTGGAACAATGTGTTCGGCTTCGCCGTGCTGCCCTTGCTGCTGACGCTTGTGCTGTTCGCCCTGATGGCGCGCAATGCCCCGCAACGGCCCAGGCCCAAGGCCATGGCCGACTACCTGAAGGCCCTGGGTGACAGGGACAGCTGGTGGTTCATGTTCTTCTACAGCGTGACCTTCGGCGGTTTCATCGGCCTGGCCAGCGCCCTGCCCGGCTACTTCAGCGACCAGTACGGCCTGAGCCCGGTAACCGCCGGTTACTACACTGCCGCCTGCGTGTTCGCCGGCAGCCTGATGCGCCCCCTCGGCGGTGCCCTGGCCGACCGTTTCGGCGGGATCCGCACCCTGCTGGCGATGTACGGCGTGGCCGCCGTGTGCATCGCCGCGGTGGGCTTCAACCTACCCAGCGCGGCGGCGGCCCTGGCGCTGTTCGTCAGTGCCATGCTCGGCCTGGGCGCCGGCAACGGCGCGGTGTTCCAACTGGTACCACAGCGCTTCCGTCAGGAGATCGGCGTGATGACCGGACTGATCGGCATGGCTGGTGGCATCGGCGGCTTCCTGCTCGCCGCAGGCCTGGGCACCATCAAGCAGCACACTGGCGACTACCAGCTCGGCTTGTGGCTGTTCGCCAGCCTCGGTTTGCTGGCCTGGTTCGGCCTGCACGGGGTCAAGCAACGCTGGCGCACCACCTGGGGCTCGGCTGCAGTGACTGCGGCACGGGTCTGAGGCCGCGCCATGAGCCTGCAATTGAGTTTTGCCCAGGCCAGCGCCACCGGACCGCGCGCGGAAAACCAGGACGCCCTGCGCCTGGTTACCCCTGCGCCGGAACTGGCCGCCAGCAAAGGCTACCTGTGCGCACTCGCCGACGGCGTCAGCCAGTGCGCCGACGGTGGCCTGGCGGCGCGGGCCAGCCTGCAGGCCCTGGCCCTGGACTACTACGCCACGCCCGCGACCTGGGGGGTGGCCCAGGCCCTGGACCGCCTGCTCACGGCGCAGAACCGCTGGCTCCGTGCCCAGGGCAATGGCCAGCCGCTACTGACTACTCTCAGCGCCCTGGTGCTCCGCGGAAGGCGATTCACCCTGGCCCATGTCGGTGATTGCCGAGTGTATCGCTGGCAAGCCGACCAGTTGCACTGCCTGAGCGAAGACCATGTCTGGGACCAGCCCGGCATGCAGCATGTGCTCAAGCGCGCGCTGGGGCTGGACCAGCAACTGCTGGTGGACTACCTGGAAGGCGACCTGCGCCAAGGCGAGTGCTTCGTGCTGCTCAGCGACGGCGTGTGGGCCAGCCTGGGCGATGCGCACATCCGCTCGATCCTGCGCGAACAACCCGATTTGCAGGTGGCCGCCGACACTCTGGTCACCAGTGCCCATCACTGCGGCAGTCAGGACAACGCCAGCGCCCTGCTGGTGCGGGTCGACCAGTTGGGTCCCAGCACCCTGGGCGACGCCCTGGCACAGCTCCAGCAATGGCCGTTGCCGGGCGCGCTGCGTGACGGTCAGTCGATTGATGGCTGGCAGGTCGACGGCCTGCTGGCCCAGAGTCGGCAATCGCTGCTGTACCGGGTCCGCGACCCGCACGGCCAGTCCTGGCTGCTCAAGACCCTGCCGCAGTCCCGCGATCAGGAGCCCGGCGCGGCCCAGGCCTTGTTACTGGAGGAATGGTTCCTGCGTCGGGTCGCCGGCCGTCACTTCCCTGAGGTACATCCGGCCAGCCAACGCCAGCACCTGTACTACCTGATGCGCGAATACCCGGGCACGACCCTGGCCGGACAGCCCCCGCTAGCACTGGCGCAATGGCTGGAGGTCGCCCGCCAACTGCTGCAGGCCGTCGGCGTGCTGCATCGGCGCAACCTGCTGCACCGCGATATCAAGCCGAACAACCTGCACCACGGCAGCGATGGCCAACTGCGCCTGCTGGACTTCGGGCTGGCGTACTGCCCGGGGCTTTCCGAAGACCCACCCCATGCCCTGCCGGGCACGCCCTCGTTCCTCGCCCCGGAAGCCTTCGACGGCCAGCCCCCCGCGCCACGCCAGGACCTCTATGCCGTGGGCGTGACGCTTTACCACCTGCTCACCGGCCACTACCCCTACGGCGAGATCGAGGCGTTCCAGCGGCCGCGCTTCGGCACACCAGTGAACCCGGCGCGTTATCGGCCGGATTTACCGGAGTGGTTGCAGCGCAACCTGTTGCAGGCGGTGGCGGCAGACCCGGCGCAGCGCTTCGAGACCGCCGAGCAGTGGTTGCTGTTGCTGGAACGGGGGGATCGCCAGGAGCTGGACGAACGGCCACGGCCTCTGCTGGAGCGCGAGCCGTTGAAGGTGTGGCGTACGATTGGGTTGGTGTCGCTGCTGTTGAACATGGTGTTGTTGCTGGTGCTGCTCAAACGCTAAGCGTGCAGGCGAGTGACGCTCCTACAAAGGCGGGACGAGGTCTGCCTCGGCAAATCCCAGGCAAAGAAAAACCCGGCCGAGGCCGGGTTTTTCGTGAAGCATCAAACCAATTACTTGGCCTGGGCTTCTACCTGAGCTTCTACGCGACGGTTGACGGCGCGGCCAGCATCGGTGGCGTTGTCGGCGACCGGACGGGTCTCACCGTAGCCAACCGAGTCAACACGGCTCGATTCGACGCCGTACTGCTGGGTCAGGACTTGCTTGACAGCATCGGCACGACGCTGGGACAGCTTCTGGTTGTAAGCGTCTGGACCCACGGAGTCAGTGTGACCTTCCACGGTGGTGGTGGTCTGTGGGTACTGCTTCATGAAGTCAGCCAGGTTCTTGATGTCGCCGTAGCTGTTTTGCTTGACGACCGACTTGTCGAAGTCGAACTTGACGTCCAGCTCAACGCGAACGACTTCGGCAACAGCCGGGCAGCCATCAGCGTCAACGGTGACGTTGGCTGGGGTGTCAGGGCACTTGTCGACGTTGTCGCAGACGCCATCGTTGTCGCTGTCGGAGCAGACTTCGGCGACTGGAGCCGGCGCAGGAGCGGCTTTCTGGCCACCGCTGCCACCGAAGTTCAGACCCAGACCAACGGTCGGACCCCACTCGGTGTTGCCGTTGTCGATGTTGTACATGGCTTCGACGCCAGCACGGGCGAAGAACATGTCGGTGATGTACCACTTGGCACCAGCGCCAACGTTGGCGAAGGTGGAGTGGTCACGGCCGCTGCGAGTGGCCTGGCCCAGGCTCTCGTGAGCGAAACCAGCGGAAACGTACGGACGCAGAGCATCGCCGACGGTACCGAAGTGGTAGGTGGCGTCCAGCTTGGTCTTGGAGCCTTTGATGTCTTTGTTGAAGACTTCACCACGAGCGTTGTGGGTCTCGTTGTAGCCCAGGTCCAGGGAGACGTCGTCGGTCAGGAAGTAACCGAGGCGAACACCTGGATTGGTGCCGGTGTTCTTGAAGTTACGCTCGCTGTCGTAGTACTGCTTGGTGACGTTGCCTTCGATTTCGACAGCGCCTTGGCCTTGAGCCAGAACGCCGAACGAAGTAGCGGCCACGAGCGAGCCAATGGCCAAGCCCAAGGTGTTTTTCAATTTCATCCGTTAAATCCCCATCTGGTGATAGTTAAGCAGTCCCACCAACATCCGGGGGACAACTCGACGGCAAGTCTAGCAGAACTTGCCGGTTGGTTAGAGGTATTTGCTGGCCACTAAGTTTCAGCCAGGCCTGCAAATTTCTCTCTAAGCTTGTCGAGCGCACGCTTGTAGCGCATTTTCGTGGCGCTCAGGCCCATGTGCATGATGTCCGCGATTTCCTGGAATTCCAGCTCTGCGACAAAACGCAGCACCAGGATTTCCCGGTCGATCGGGTTCACATGCACCAGCCATTTGTCCAGCCCGCCCTTCTCCTCCGGCTTCGGTGCCTTGTCCTCGGACGCCTCTTCGACAGGGTCCAGACTCAGGGCATCCATCAACCGGCGCTTGCGGCGCTCCTTGCGGTACTGGGTGATGCATTCGTTGTAGGTGATGCTGTAGAGCCAGGTCTTGAACTTGGACTTGCCCTCGAAGTTCTTCAACCCGTAGAGCACCTTGAGCATCACCTCCTGACAGACATCGTCGGCATCCCGATCGTTCCCCAGGTAGCGCGCGCAGACGTTGAACAGCGTGCGCTGGTAGCGGCGCATCAGCTCCTCGTAGGCGCGGGTGACGTGAAACAGCTCCTCATGCGAACGCGCCACCAACTCCTCGTCGGTGAGCTCGCGGGGGTCATAGCGCATGGGCGGCGAATGAACTTTATTCAAAACGGATCTGGCCGACAGTCAGGTCAATGTCGCCGCTCGGCCCCCAGGGCCGATTTTTGCGGCGGCATACATTAACAGCTTTTGTGCGGTTAGCGGCTATTCACGCGCTGCTCGAGCAGCTCGCGATTAGACAGCGACACCAGTTCGCCATCATCGGTCAGCAGGGTCGTCTTGACCGTGCCGATCTCCTCGATGTGGCCTTCGACCTCGCCAATGCGCACCTGCTGGCCGACTTGATACAGCTCGCGCACATAGATGCCGGCCAGGATCTGCCCGGCGATTTCCCGGCTGCCCAGGCCCATTGCCAGGGCAACTGCCAGACCAACGGTAATCAGCCCGATGACGATTACATGGTTGAGCAGGTCGGTCTTGACCTCGAGCTGGCTGATGGCCACCGAGATGCTGATGATGATCACCAAGCCCTGGGCGATGCGCCCGACGCCGGCGGCGTATTCCAGGCCGATGCCCTCGGCGGCGCCGCGCACCAGGCCGTTGACCAGTTGCGCCAGGAGCACGCCGGCCAGCAGCACCAGGGCTGCGCCGAACACCTTGGGCAGGTACAGGGCAAGCATGTCGAGGGTCGCCGAGACCCGCTCAAGCCCCAGGGATTCCGCGGCCGAGACCAGGAAGATCAGCAGCACGAACCAGTAGACGATCTTGCCGATCAGGGTCGAGATCGGCACCTGGATGCCGACCCGGGCGAGCATCTTGGTCAGCCCGGTACCGCTCATCAGGCGATCCAGGCCGAACTTGGCCAGCACCTTGGACAGCAGGGTGTCGAGCAGCTTGGCCACGACGAAACCGAGCAGCACCACGACCAGCGCGCCGAACAGGTTGGGGATGAAGTTCGCCACCTTGGTCCAAAGGGCAGTCATGGCGGTGACCAGGCTCTGGGTCCAGAGATCGAGTTCCATATTCAATCGGCCTTATCTGCGTTGCTGCCGGCGGCAGGTTTGCGGGTAGAGTTGCGACGGACCGGCGCGACATGCGCCGAGCCATTGTTCACGGCGATCAGCAGCGCCTGGCTCCAGCGGCCAAGCAGGCTGAACAGATCGCCCGCGCCGACCTGGCGGTTGGCGGTCTTGAGCACGCGACCCAGGCAGGCGGCGTCGTCGCGGTCCTGGCCGGACGGCGACGCCTTGAGCAGGTCGCGCAGGGATTCTTCAAACGGATCGTGCATGGGCACCTCGCGCAATGTCAGTCAAAGACGAGGGCTGGTGACGACGGGTCACACCTGCCACTGGGACGAATGTTTCAAATTGCCTCAGCTGGCCACTCTTTGTTGGGGGCCACTGCGCGCCCCATCGCGACACTAGGCCGCTCCCACAGGCAAACGCGGTCCCTGTAGGAGCGGCCTTGTGTCGCGATGGGCTGCGCAGCAGCCCCTTCGATGTCAAACCCACCGCAACCGCCGGAACATCCACCACTGCCCTGCTGCCAGTCCCAGCACGACGATGCAGGCGAACAGGAAGCCATAGGGGTTTTCCGCCCCCGGAATACCACCGACATTGATGCCCAGCAGCCCGGTGACGAAGCTCATGGGCAAGAAGATGCAGGTGATGATGCCGAACCGATACATGGTCCGGTTCATCCGCTCACTGCGCCGCCGGTCCTCGCTTTCCAGCACCAGCGCGGCGCGCTCGCGGGCCAGTTCGAGTTCTTCAAGGTAGCGGATCAGGCTGTTGTTCAGCTCGTTCCAGTAGTCGCCGTCGGCATCGGCGAACCAGCTGCATTTATTACGCGACAGCTGGGCATAAATGTCGCGCTGGGGCGCGAGGAAACGCCGCAGACCGGCAGCGCGGCGACGGATCTGCTGTAGGCTGCCTTGAGCTGGCGAATACCGTTCGTCGGATTCTACCTTTTCTTCTTCCAGATCGACCGCTTCGGCCAGGTCGCTGACCAGCGCCTGGACCTTTTCGGTCAGCAGCTCGCCCATCAGCAACAACAGCTCGGAGGCGGTTTTCGGCCCCCTGCCCTCGCCCAGCTGCTGCAGGACCTCGTCGCTCGCCCGCAGGGGGCGTAAACGCAGGGAAATGACTCGCCGCGCCTCGGCGAAGATGCGGACCGAAACCATGTCCTCGGGCTCGGCGCCCGGATTGAGGTTGACCCCGCGCAGGAACAGCAGCATCTGCTCGTCGGCCAGCGGCAGCAGACGCGGGCGGGTGTTCTCCTCTAGCAGCAGCTCGCAGGCGAACTCGCTCAAGCCACTGTCGTGGAGCAACCAGGTGCGGGTCTGCGGGTGACTGCGGTCCCAGTGCAGCCACAGGCTCTCCTGGGGCTGCAACTGCAGGTCGTCCAGCTCGGTGCGGGCGATCGAACGCGCGCCACCCTTGCCATCGAGCACCAGGGCATGCACCAGGCCCCACTGCGCGTTGTCTTCCTCGAACATCAAAGCTCCATCGGTGTACGGCGCGTCACTCGGGCATCTTCAGCGGGCTCGGCGAGACCAGCACGCCGTTGTTGTCGGCATACACGTACTCGCCCGGGCGGAAGGTCACGCCAGCGAAGGTCACCGCGACATTGAGGTCGCCGATGCCGCGCTTGTCGGTCTTCATCGGGTGGCTGGCCAGGGCCTGGATGCCGACATCGGTCTGCGCCAGCACGTCCACGTCACGCACGCAGCCGTAGATCAGCAGGCCTTCCCAGCCATTCTTCGCGGCCTTCTCGGCGAGCATGTCGCCCAAAAGCGCACGGCGCAGCGAGCCACCGCCGTCGACCACCAGGACCTTGCCCTTGCCGTCGAGCTCGACCTGTTCCTTGACCAGTGAGTTGTCCTCGAAGCACTTGATGGTGACGATCTGACCACCGAACGAGTCGTGGCCGCCGAAGTTGCTGAACATCGGTTCGAGCACCTGGACCAGGTCCGGGTAGGCGTCGCACAGGTCGGGCGTTACGTAATGCTGCATGGGAAACTCCTGTCAGTCACAACGAAAGCGGATGTGGAGCAAGGCTACACCGCAGGAGGCCGGCAGTCACCCGGGACCGGCGGGTCACAGCATTTAATCGTCTGAGCCCGCAATAGGACGTACATATTCAATTGGCGGGCACAGGCTCCATCACCACCGTCGAGGCATGCACCGGCACCCGCGGATCCCTCAGCCAGCGCTCAACCAGCGGCCACACCTGGGTTTGCGCCGCCTTGCTGACCAGCATGTCGACATGCCCGAAGGCCTCGAAGCCCTCCTCGCGCCCCAGGCGCAGGAACTGCCTGGCGTCACCGCCGAACTGCTCGAACAGCTTGCGGCAGGCCCACACCGGGTCCTGGAAGTCGCCGGCCCCGGCCACCGCCAGCAGCGGCACCTCGACCTCGGCCAGGCCCGCCCACCAGTCCTTGTCCTTGTCGCCGAAACGGCCGAACAGGCCATTCCAGCGCAGGCTCTCCAGGGCCAGGCCGATGGGTTCGTCCTCCGGACCACGCTTGAGGCGCGAACCCGAGATCTGCGCGAAGCGCTTGAGCAGCACGCGCGCGCCCCACTCCACCGGTGGTACTTTCAGCGGCCAGTAGACCCGGCTGACCTGGGTGCCGAACAGTGCCGCGCTGGCCACCAGCGCGGTGTCCAGGTAACCGCTGCCCAGCGACGCCGCCAGGGTGGTGCCGCCCAGCGAGTGGCCGACCCAGTGCGGCGCCTGCCCGGCCTGCTCGCGGACGAAGGCGCCGATTACCGGCAGATCGTAGCGCGCATAGTCGGCCACGCGATTCTGCCGCCAGTCGCGGTTGCGCGGCGACAGGCCATGGCCGCGCATCTCCGGGATCCACACATCGAAACCGGCGCGGGCCAGGAAGGCGCCCAGGCCGATGCCCTTGGGCGAGTACCAGAAGCGCCGGTTGGAGAAACTGCCGTGCAGGAGAATGACCGGCTCGCCCTGGGCCCGGTCCTGATCGGCCAGACCCAGGCGGGTGACGGCCAGCTCGACGCTCGGATCGGGGCTGTTGCCGGCCTTGATCCGATAGACGTCCTCGCTGAGGTCGCCGCGGCGCTCGGCACTGAGCAACGCGACGGGGAATTGGGTGGAGCTGCTTTGCATGAGTTCACGAAAAAACAGGTGACTTGAACGTGGGAGCGGGCTTGCCCCGCGATTGAACCAGACCTACAGACACTGCTGTCCCATCTGGCGCGATCGCAGGGCAAGCCCGCTCCCACAGTGTGTTGCCTTCAGCGCATCACGCCGCGCCCTGGCCCTCGGCCAGGAAGAACCAGGTCTCGAGCACCGAGTCCGGGTTCAGCGACACGCTCTCGATGCCCTGCTCCATCAGCCACTTGGCCAGGTCCGGGTGGTCCGACGGGCCCTGGCCGCAGATGCCGATGTACTTGCCAGCCTTGTTGCACGCGGCGATGGCGTTGGCCAACAGCTTCTTCACGGCCGGGTTACGTTCATCGAACAGGTGGGCGATGATGCCCGAGTCGCGGTCCAGGCCCAGGGTCAGCTGGGTCAGGTCGTTGGAGCCGATGGAGAAGCCGTCGAAGTACTCGAGAAACTCTTCGGCGAGGATGGCGTTGGACGGCAGCTCGCACATCATGATCACACGCAGGCCGTTATCACCGCGGGCCAGGCCGTTCTCGGCGAGCAGGTCGACGACCTGGCTGGCTTCGCCCAGGGTGCGCACGAACGGCACCATGATCTCGACGTTGGTCAGGCCCATCTCGTTGCGCACACGCTTCAGCGCACGGCACTCGAGCTCGAAGCAGTCACGGAACGACTCGCTGATGTAACGCGAGGCGCCGCGGAAGCCCAGCATCGGGTTCTCTTCTTCCGGCTCGTAGAGCTTGCCGCCGATCAGGTTGGCGTACTCGTTGGACTTGAAGTCCGACAGGCGCACGATGACCTTTTTCGGGTAGAAGGCCGCGGCCAGGGTGCTGATGCCCTCGACCAGCTTCTCGACATAGAAGCCGACCGGATCGTCGTAGCCGGCAATGCGTTTGTCGACGCTTTCCTTCAACTCCGGCGGCAGGCCGGCGTAGTTGAGCAGCGCCTTGGGGTGCACGCCGATCATGCGGTTGATGATGAATTCCAGGCGCGCCAGGCCGACACCGGCGTTGGGCAGCTGGGCGAAGTCGAAGGCGCGGTCCGGGTTGCCGACGTTCATCATGATCTTGAACGGAAGTTCCGGCATGGCATCGACCGAGTTCTGCTTGACGTCGAAGCCCAGCTCGCCTTCGAAGATGAAGCCGGTGTCGCCTTCGGCGCAGGACACGGTGACGCCCTGGCCGTCTTTCAGAACCTGGGTGGCGTTGCCGCAGCCGACAACGGCCGGAATGCCCAGTTCACGGGCGATGATCGCCGCGTGGCAGGTACGCCCGCCGCGGTTGGTAACGATGGCGCTGGCGCGCTTCATCACCGGTTCCCAGTCCGGGTCGGTCATGTCCGAGACCAGCACGTCGCCCGGCTGGACCTTGTCCATTTCCGAGACATCGTTGATTACGCGGACCTTGCCGGCGCCGATGCGCTGGCCAATGGCGCGGCCCTCGACCAGCACGGTGCCCTTCTCTTTGAGCAGGTAGCGTTCCATGACATTGGCGCTGGAACGGCTCTTCACGGTCTCGGGACGGGCCTGGACGATGTACAGTTTGCCGTCGTCACCGTCCTTGGCCCACTCGATGTCCATCGGGCGCTGGTAGTGCTGCTCGATGATCATCGCCTGCTTGGCCAGCTCGTTGACCTCGGCGTCGCTCAGGCAGAAGCGCGCGCGCTCGGCACGCTCGACCTCGACGGTCTTGACCGAGCGACCGGCCTTGGCTTCGTCGCCGTAGACCATCTTGATCGCCTTGCTGCCCAGGTTGCGGCGCAGAATCGCCGGACGGCCGGCCTGCAGGGTCTGCTTGTGCACGTAGAATTCGTCAGGGTTGACCGCACCCTGCACCACGGTTTCGCCCAGGCCGTAGGCGCCGGTGATGAACACCACGTCGCGGAAGCCCGACTCGGTGTCGAGGGTGAACATCACGCCGGCGGTGCCGGTCTCGGAGCGGACCATGCGCTGCACGCCGGCGGACAGGGCCACCAGCTTGTGGTCGAAGCCCTGGTGCACGCGGTAGGAAATGGCGCGGTCGTTGAACAGCGAGGCGAACACTTCCTTGGCCGCGCGGATCACGTTATCGACGCCACGGATGTTGAGGAAGGTCTCCTGCTGGCCGGCGAAGGAGGCATCCGGCAGGTCTTCGGCGGTGGCCGAGGAACGCACGGCCACCGCCATGTTTTCGTTGCCGCCGGCCATCTCGGCGAAGGCCGTACGGATTTCCGAATCAAGACGCGCCGGGAAATCGGCTTCCATCACCCACTGGCGGATCTGCGCGCCGGTCTTGGCCAGGGCGTTGACGTCATCGACGTCCAGCGCATCGAGCGCGGCGTGGATGCGGTCGTTGAGGCCACTTTGCTCGAGAAAATCGCGGTACGCCTGAGCCGTAGTGGCAAAGCCGCCCGGCACCGAGACACCGGCACCTGCGAGGTTACTGATCATCTCGCCCAGGGATGCGTTCTTGCCCCCCACATGCTCCACATCATGGACGCCGAGCTTATCGAGGGAAACTACGTACTCTACCAAGGTGATCTCTCCACTAACTGTATTGGAAAAGCTCAAGGGCGCCCGCCTGCCTGACTGACTGGGCCGGACGCTTGTGGCCTGGACCTGGAAAATAAGTGAGAATGCCGAGCAACCGCGTTCGGCAAACCGAACCTATCATATCCAGAAATCTTCGGCAGCTTAAGGCCCCCAGGTGCAAATGAAACGAACCGCGTTCTTCATCTCCGACGGTACCGGCATCACTGCAGAAACGCTGGGCCAGAGCCTGCTCGCACAATTCGAGAGCATTCCGTTCAATAAATTCACGCGCCCCTACATCGACACGCTGGACAAGGCCCGGGCCATGGTCCAGCAGATCAACGCCGCAGCCGAGCGCGACGGGGTGCGCCCGATCATTTTCGACACCATCGTCAACCAGGACATCCGTGAGGTCATGGCCACGTCCAATGGCTTCATGATCGACATCTTCTCGACGTTTTTATCCCCGCTCGAGCAGGAATTGACCGCCCATTCGTCGTATTCCGTGGGCAAATCCCACTCGATCGGCGGTAATTCCAACTACATGGAGCGCATCGAGGCGGTCAACTTCGCCCTCGACAACGACGATGGCGCGCGCACCCATTACTACGACAAGGCCGACCTGATCCTGGTTGGCGTGTCGCGCTGCGGCAAGACCCCGACCTGCCTGTACATGGCCATGCAGTTCGGCATCCGCGCCGCCAACTACCCGCTGACCGAGGACGACATGGAGCGCCTGCAGTTGCCGGCGGTGCTGAAGAAGCACCACAGCAAGCTGTTCGGCCTGACCATCGACCCCGACCGCCTGACCGCCATCCGCCACGAGCGCAAGCCCAACAGCCGCTACTCGAGCTTTGCCCAGTGCGAGTTCGAGGTGCGCGAGGTGGAGAACCTGTTCCGTCGGGAGAACATTCCCAACATCAACTCCACGCATTTCTCGGTGGAAGAGATTTCGGCGAAAATCCTGGTGGAGAAAGGCGTGGAGCGCAGGTTCAAGTAACACCGCCCCCCTGTAGGAGCGGCCTTGTGCCGCGAAAGGGGTGCGAAGCGCCCCCATGATTTGTGCATCAAGCTGATATTGCCGGGGCTGCTCTGCAGCCCTTTCGCGGCACAAGGCCGCTCCTACACAAAATTGTGCAACTCCAAATAGAAAGCCCCGGCATCACTGCCGGGGCTTTCTTTTACCTCAACGCAAGGCTCAGGACGGAATCACCGCCGCCTGCCCGCTCATCGCCAGGTCGACCAGCTCGCGGTTGGCCACCGCGTACATCGCATAGTCGGTGCCGGTGGCGTTGCGCAGGTCGTCGAGCATGGCGCGCCAGCGCTCGACCATGACGCGGTGCTGCTCGCACCACAGCGCTACCCGTGCATCCATGTCTTGCGGCGCGTCGGCCATCTGCAGCACGGAGATGGTGATCGCCCGCTGCTGCAGGTCGATGTCGTCGCGGAACGCCTCGCGGGCCAGGGCCTGCCAGTTGTTCTCCACCGGCAGGTTGCTGATCTCCTGCAGGTACCAGGTCAGGTCCAGCGAGCTGCCCACGGCGAAGAACGCCTTGGCCACCTGCGCCGGATCGTGACCGGTGACGTCCGAGGCCTCGATGATCGGCAACAGGGTGTACAGGTGGGTGGTACCGGCGACCATGCGTGCCAGCAACTCCGGCACACCGGCCTCGACGAAGCCCTGGTAGCGGACCATCCAGCGCTCGCGGGTCGGACCTTCCAGCAATTCGTCCAGCTTCAGACCCAGTTGCGCGAGCACCGGCCCGAAGTGGGCGACATCGCGCCCCGCGTCCTGCTCGTTACGGCGGCTGCGCAGGAACCAGCGGGTGGCGCGGCGGCCCAGGCGCATCAACTCGTCCATCAGGGTCAGCTGGATCTCGGCCGGGACCTGGTAGTCCAGGGCCTCGATCTGGCGGAACCAGTGCGGCAGGTGGAAGATGTCACGCACGATCACGTAGGCGCCGGCGACGTTGGCCGGGCTCATGCCGGTGGACTCCTTCAGGCGCTGGACGAAGGTGATGCCCATGTTGTTGACCAGGTCGTTGGCGATCTGGGTGCTGACGATCTCGCGCTTGAGGCGGTGACGGCGCATCGAGTCGGCGAACTTGCTCACCAGCGACGGCGGGAAGGCCGTCTCCATGTCGCGGGTCAGGTAGTCGTCGTCCGGCACCAGCGACTTGAGCAGTTGCTCCTTGAGGTCGATCTTGCTGTACGAGATCAACACCGACAGCTCGGCGCGGGTCAGGCCCTGGCCTGCCGCCAGGCGTTCGGCCAGCTGTTCCTCGGTGGGCAGGAACTCGATGGCGCGGTCCAGCTTGCCACGGGCCTCGAGGTCGGCCATCAGGCGCTTGTACTCGGCGATCCGCTCGCGGGCGCGGCGGGCGGCCAGCGACAGCGCCTGGGTCTGCTTGTAGTTGTTGCCCAGCACCAGCCCTGCGACTTCGTCGGTCATGCTGCCCAGCAGCTGGTTGCGCTGCTTCTCGGTCATGTCGCCACCCTGCACAACCTCGTTGAGCAGGATCTTGATGTTGACCTCGTGGTCGGAGCAGTCCACACCGCCGGCGTTGTCGATGAAGTCGGTGTTGGTGGCACCGCCGTTGAGGCCGAACTCGACACGGCCGAGCTGGGTCATGCCCAGGTTGCCGCCCTCGCCCACCACCTTGCAGCGCAGCTCGTTGCCGTTGACGCGCAGGGCGTCGTTGGCCTTGTCGCCGACATCGGCGTGGCTTTCAGTGCTGGCCTTGACGTAGGTGCCGATACCGCCGTTCCACAGCAGGTCGACCGGCGCCTGCAGCAGCGCGTGCAGCAGTTCGGTCGGGGTCAGGCGGTCGGCTTCGATGGCGAAGCGTTCCTTCATCTGCGGGCTGATGGCGATGCTCTTGGCGCTGCGCGGGAAGATCCCGCCGCCTTCGGACATGATGCCGGTGTCGTAGTCGCTCCAGGCCGAGCGCGGCAGGTCGAACAGGCGCTTGCGCTCGACGAAGCTGGTGGCCGGATCCGGATTCGGGTCGATGAAGATGTGCAGGTGGTTGAACGCGGCCACCAGTTGCAGCTTGTCGGACATCAGCAGGCCGTTGCCGAACACGTCGCCGGCCATGTCGCCGACACCGACCACGGTGATCGGGTCTTCCTGCACGTTGATGCCGCGTTCGCGGAAGTGGCGCTGCACGCCGACCCAGGCGCCACGGGCGGTGATGCCCATCTTCTTGTGGTCGTAGCCAGCCGAGCCGCCAGAGGCGAAGGCGTCGCCCAGCCAGAAGCCGTAGTCGATGGCAATGCCGTTGGCGATGTCGGAGAAGGTCGCGGTGCCTTTGTCGGCCGCCACCACCAGGTACGGGTCATCGTCATCGTGGCGCACCACGTTGGCCGGCGGCACCACGCCACCGTCCTTGAGATTGTCGGTGATGTCGAGCAGGCCGGAGATGAAGATGCGGTAGCACGCCACGCCTTCGGCGGCGATCTCGTCACGGCTGCCTCCCAGCGGCAGGCGGCGCGGCAGGAAACCGCCCTTGGCGCCCACCGGCACGATCACCGAGTTCTTCACCTGCTGGGCCTTGACCAGGCCGAGCACTTCGGTGCGGAAGTCCTCTTCGCGATCCGACCAGCGCAGGCCGCCGCGGGCGACGTTGCCGAAGCGCAGGTGCACGCCCTCGACCCGTGGCGAATAGACGAAGATCTCGAATTTCGGCACGGGTTTCGGCAGTTCCGGGATCAGCTTGGGATTGAACTTGAAGCTGAAGTACGACTTGTTCTGGCCGTTGGCGTCCGGCTGGTAGAAGTTGGTGCGCAGGGTGGCCTTGATCAGGTCCAGGTAGCGACGCAGGATGCGGTCCTCGTTGAGCACCTGGACCTCGTCCAGGGCGCTGAGAATCGCCTGCTCCAGGCGCTGCTGCTTGTCGTCCAGGTCCTCCTGGGTCAGCTTGCGCGCCAGGTAGAAGCGGGTCTTGAACAACCGGGTCAGCTCGCGAGCGATGTCGGTGTGGTTGTTCAGGGTGCTGGCGATGTAGCCCAGGTCGAAGCCCAGGCGGATCTGCTTGAGGTAGCGGGCGTAGGCACGCAGCAGCGCCACGTCGCGCCACGGCAGGCCGGCGGTCAGCACCAGGCGGTTGAAGGCGTCGTTCTCGGCGTCGCCCTTGACGATATGGACGAAGGCGTCCTGGAAGGTGTCGTTGAGCTGCTGGATATCAAGATTGAGGCCTTCGCTGTAGGTGAAGGCGAAGTCATGGATCCAGAACTCACGACCGCTGGCATGGCGCAGGCGGTACGGGAACTCGCCGAGCACGCGCAGGCCGAGGTTTTCCAGGATCGGCAGCACGTCCGACAGCGCCAGCGGCGTATCGGCGTGGTACAGCTTGCAGTGCAACTGGCGCTCGCCCAGCTGGGTCAGCGGCTGGTAGAAGCTCATGGCCAGCGGCTTGGCTTCCGACAGGTTCAGCACATGCTGCATGTCGACCACCGCCGAGTGCGCGGCGAAGCGCTCGCGGTAGCCGGCCGGGAAGCCTTTCGGGAAGTCGGCCAGGATGTTGGTGCCGTGGGCCTCGCCGAAGTTCTCCACCACCAGCGCCGAGAAGTCGTCCTGCCACGAACGGCAGGCCTGGATCACTTCGTTTTCCAGCTGCTGCGGATCGATGTCGATACGGTTCTTCGGGTCGACGCGCAGGATCAGCTGCACGCGGGCCAGCACCGATTCGGAGAAGAAGGTCCAGAACTCGCAGTCGGTGGCCTTCAGGCGCTCCATCAGCACCTGCTGGATCTTCTGCCGCACTTCGGTGGAGTAGATCTCCCGCGGCACATAGGCCAGGCAGTAGCAGAAGCGACCGTACGGGTCCTTGCGCAGGAACACGCGAATCTTGTTGCGCTCCTGGATCTGCACGATCGACATGACGGTGCTCAGCAGTTCGTCGACCGGCGTCTGGAACAGGTCGTCACGGGGCAGCACCTCGAGGACCTGGGCCAACTCCTTGCCCAGGTGGGCTTTGGGGTCGAAATTGGAACGGCGCTCGACTTCGGCAACCTTGCCGCGGATGTACGGGATGGTGTGCACGCTCTCGCCGTACACCGACGAGGTGTACAGGCCCATGAAACGGCATTCCTTGATGACCTTGCCGTCTTGGTCGATCTGACGGATCGACACGTAGTCCGGGTACGCCGGACGGTGCACGCGGCTCGGCTGCGAGGCCTTGGCGAACGACAGCAGGCGCGGCTCGCGCAGGTAGGCGACGGCATAGTCCTCGATGCGCAGGTCGTCGGCGCCAAGGCCTGCGCGCAGCAGGCGGGCCAGGCCCAGGAACGAGGCCTCGTCGTAGACCAGGTGGCCGCCGTCGGCATCGGACTCGACGGTGAACTCCTCGTAGCCGAGGAAGGTGAAGTGGTTGTCCAGCAGCCACGACAGGAAGCTCTTCACCTCGGCCTTGTCGCTCTGCGCCGGGCCGAAGGCGTTCTGCTCCACCAGCTCCAGCAGCTCGCGGATCTTGGCTTTCATCGGCTCGAAGTCGGCGACCACGCCGCGCACTTCGGCCAGTACCTGCTCCAGCTCCATGCTCAAGGTGTTGAGCTCGGCGGTGTTGGCGCAGCGATCAATCTCCAGGTACATCAGCGACTCATGGCTGACGCCCTCGCCCTGGGTGCCCTTGGGCAGCAGCTCGACCAGCTCGCCCTTGGCGCCGCGGCGCACGCTGAGCACGGTGGTCTGCAGGGTGTGGATGCTGTAGCCGCGGCGGTTGAGCTCGGTGCGCACCGAGTCGACCAGGAACGGCAGGTCGTGGTGCAGCACCTCGACCACAGTGTGGGTCGATTGCCAGCCGTGGCGTTCGTAATCGGGGTTGTAGACCCGCACCTGCGGGTGTTCGGGGTCGAAGCGCTCGATGATGCGCCAGGCGGACAGCGTGCAGCCGGCCAAGTCCGACAGCCTGCGCTGAGTGAGTTCGTCCAGAGAGATGATGCCGAAGAACTGGTCGGCGAACAGCGCCACTTGTGGCAGGGACTGTTCGCTGATGTGCTGCGCCAGGGCCGCCTGCAGTTGATGCTGGAAGTCGGCTTTGCTGGCTGCGGTGAAGAACGCCATCTGTGGTACTCCGCTTGGGCTTTGTTATAGGTGAAGCGTCGCGTACGTCCGCCGTGTACGGATCAACGATAGCCAACCCGCGGCAAGCCGGACGGTAAAACCAGGCGTTGGACATGAGCGTCATGTCCACCGACTGGGGAGCTTAACGACTGAACGGTCACCGCGGCTTGCAGCGCTGCGACAATTTCGGTCAATGCGCGGTAACTTTACGTTTATCGCGGCCACCAAGGCTGTCAGAATTCCTTTCCCTTGCCATTGACCCGAGCCGCCCATGCAACTGAAAACCGCCCTGCTCTTCGCCACCCCCTGCGACGACGAGGAAGACAACATGGCGACCCTGTGCTGCCACAGCGACAAGGGCCAGATGTTCCTGCTGACCCGTTATCCGGACGAGGACACCGTCGACCTGACCCTGGATGACGAGCCGTCGACCCTGGACGGGCTGAAGGTAACCCTGAGCGCGCAGCGGCTGCTGATCGAGGTGGCGGCTGGGGATCGTGATGCGCTGAAGGGGGATGAAACGCTGGAGATCATTCTGACCAGCGCCGGAACCGACCTGGAGGAAGTGGCGCTGACCTTGCGCAATATCCTCGACGGGACCGGGACGTTCGTGTCCGAGCTCTGAACCGATACATCGCCCCCTGTAGGAGCGGCCTTGTGTCGCGAAAGGGGTGCGAAGCGCCCCCCTTATTGGTGCATCACGCTGATATAGCCGGGGCCGCTATGCGGCCCTTTCGCGGCACAAGGCCGCTCCTACAGGGAACGCGCAAGCCTTCAGGACATTGACAGCCCACTATCGACACAGGCATTGTCTGACAACCTGACTAACAAGAAACCTCTGTCCATGCTCCAGCTCCAGCGCCCCGACACCCTCGTCGAACGGGTTGTCAGCGCCATCCGCGCCGAGATCGATTCCGGCCGCCTGGCCGCCGAATCGCGCCTGCCCACCGAACAGCAACTGGCTGAACAGCTCAATGTCAGCCGCTCGGTGGTGCGCGAGGCCGTGGCGCAGCTCAAGGCCGACGGGGTGCTGATCGCCCGCCGCGGGCTCGGTTCTTACATCTCGCAGACGCCCAGCGGCACGGTGTTCCGCTTCCCCGGCAGCCAGGGTCGCAAGCCGGACCTGGTGCAGATGTTCGAGATGCGCTTGTGGATCGAGACCCAGGCCGCCGCCATCGCCGCCCGCCGCCGCGACGCCGACGACCTCGCGCGCATGGCCAGCGCCCTGGGCACCATGGAAGACCCGCGCAGCGACTTTGCCACGGCCTCGGCCGCCGACGTGGCCTTCCACCGCGCCATCGCCGAAGCCAGCAAGAACGACTACTTCGTCGCCTTCCACGATTTCCTCGGCGGCCAGCTGGCCGCCGCGCGCCGCACCGCCTGGGAAAACTCCGCCACCCCGGCGGTGGGCGGTTCGGCCGATGCCCTGCGCGAGCACCGGGCGCTGTACCAGGCCATCGCCGACGGCGACCGCCAGGCGGCGGCCGGCTGCGCCGAAGCCCACCTGCGCGCCTCGGCCAAGCGCCTGAAACTCGACCTTCCCGACCTCGACTGACCCCGGAGAACCCCATCGTGGCCTGGCGAGGCTTTCACGCGCACCACTTAGTCTGACAACCTGATAAGCAGATTCACCGACAAGAATACCAAGGTACCCTGCATGACCTACGACTACTGCATCATCGGCGGCGGCATCGTCGGCCTCGCCACCGCGATGGCCCTGCTCGAACGACGCCCCGGCGCTTCGCTGCTGATCCTGGAAAAGGAGGCCAGCCTCGGCCGCCACCAGACCGGCCACAACAGCGGCGTGATCCATGCCGGCATCTACTACGCCCCCGGCAGCCTCAAGGCCGACCTGTGCAAGCGCGGCGCCCAAGCCACCAAGGATTTCTGCAGTGAGCACGGCATCGCCTTCGAGGTCTGCGGCAAGCTGCTGGTGGCCTCCAACGACCTGGAAGTGCAGCGCATGCAGGCGCTGTACGAGCGCTCGCAGCAGAACGGCCTGAAAGTCGAACGCCTGGATGCCGGTGCCCTGCGCGAGCGGGAACCGAACATCGTCGGCAAGGGCGCGTTGTTCCTCGATGCCACCGGCATCGTCGACTACCAGCAGGTGTGCGACGCCATGGCCAAGGTGATCCGCCGGGCCGGTGGCGAGCTGCGCCTGTCCACCACCGTGCGCGCCATCCAGGAGCATGCCGATCATGTCGCGATCAGCGCCGACGGCAATGCCTGGCGCGCCCGCCAGCTGGTGGCCTGCGCCGGTCTGCAGTCCGACCGCCTGGCGCGCCTGGCCGGGGTCAGGATCGACCATCAGATCATCCCCTTCCGCGGCGAGTACTACCGCCTGCCGGCGAGCAAGAACCAGATCGTCAATCACCTGATCTACCCGATCCCCGACCCGGAGCTGCCATTCCTCGGCGTGCACCTGACGCGGATGATCGACGGCAGCGTCACCGTCGGCCCCAACGCGGTGCTCGGTTTCGGCCGGGAGAACTACCGCAAGTTCTCGGTGAACTGGCGCGATGTCGCCGAGTACGCGCGCTTCCCCGGTTTCTGGAAAACCATCTGGAACAACCTCGGTTCCGGCACCACCGAGATGAAGAACTCGCTGTTCAAGCGCGGCTACCTGGAACAGTGCCGCAAGTATTGCCCGTCCCTCGACGTCGAGGACCTGCTGCCCTATGAAGCCGGCATCCGCGCCCAGGCGGTGATGCGCGACGGCACCCTGGTGCACGACTTCCTGTTCGCCGAGACGCCCCGCATGGTGCATGTGTGCAATGCGCCATCGCCCGCCGCCACCTCGGCCATCCCCATCGGCCAGATGATCGCCGAGAAAATTCTAGAGGCCCGCTGATCCACCCGCTGCATCCACAATTACAAAGACAACAAGGAAAACCCCAATGTCGGTACACGAGACGGCCCCGGCCGCGAGCGAAACCCCCGAACAGCAACGCAAGCGCCTGCGCAAGGTGGCGGCGGCGACCATCTTCGGCTCGATGCTGGAGTGGTACGACTTCTACCTCTACGCCACCATGGCGGCGATCGTCTTCTCGAAGATCTTCTTCGATCCGAGCAATCCGGCGGTGGCCTCGCTGCTGGCATTCTCCACCTTCGCCATCGGCTTCATCGCCCGTCCTTTCGGCGGCGTGCTGTTCGGCTATCTGGGCGACCGCTTCGGGCGCAAGCACGTGCTGGTGATCACCTTCTGCATGATGGGCCTGTGCACCATGCTGATCGGCCTGATCCCCGGCTATGCCACCATCGGCATCTGGGCGCCGATCCTGCTGGTGATCATCCGCATCATCCAGGGCCTGGGCGCCGGCGCCGAGCTGTCCGGCGCGGCGGTGACCTCGTACGAGCACGCCAGCGAAGGCAAACGCGGCAGCCAGGGCGCCTGGCCGGCGCTGGGGCTGAACCTGGGCCTGCTGCTGTCGTCGCTGACCGTGTACCTGCTGACCATGAACGGCAACGAGTTCCTCCTCGCCGGCGGCTGGCGCATCCCGTTCATCGCCAGCATTGCCCTGGTGGCGGTGGGCCTATGGGTGCGCAAGAGCATCCCCGAGACCCCGGATTTCAAGGAGCTGGACAAGGCCGACGACAAGCCGCAGGTGTCGCCACTCAAGCTGCTGTTCAGGAATGACCTCAAGGGTCTGGCCGTGGTGTTCTTCGTGGCCGTGGGCTACAACGCCCTGAGCTACATCTTCAAGACCTTCTCGCTGGCCTACCTGACTCAGTTCAAGGGCGTCGAGGCCCATGTCACCTCACTGTCGGTGACCCTGGCCAGCCTGGTGGCGATCTTTGCCGTGCCGTTCTTCGGCTGGCTGTGCGACAAGTGGAGCAGCAAGACCGTGCTGATGCTCGGCGGGCTGCTGTCGGCGCTGTTCGCCTACCCGTTCCTGCAACTGCTGTCGACCGGCGAGCCGATGCTGATCTACCTGGCCATCGCCGTGGGCACCGGGATCCTGGCGCCGATGATGTTCGCCCCGCAGGGCTCGTTCCTCAGCCGACAGTTCCCAACCCAGACCCGCTCGTCGGGGTTCGGCACCGGGCGCGAGGTCGGCACCGCCGTGGCCGGTGGCCTGGCGCCACTGGGCGGGCTGGCGCTGGTGGCCGGCTCGGCGACTCACTCCACCGATGGCGTGGCGCTGATCCTGGCGGTGGCCGGGGTGCTGGTGGTGGTGTTCGCGTTCTTTGACCAGGGCTGGCGGCATTCGAAGGCGAAGAATTGACCTGGCGATAGCCTTGTAACGCCTGTGATCATGGTTGGCCTCCCTGAAATGGTCGGTGCCCATGCAGGCCTCTTCCCGGGCAAACTGCTCCCACAGTCAGGCTTCGATGAACCTGTGGGAGTGGGTTTACCCGCGAAAGACCCCGGATGAACGACACAAAAACCCAGACGAAAAAAAGCCCGCCAGTGTGAGAGCGGGCCAAGGACCTACGAAGATTCTTCTAGCGACCAACTAGCTTCCACGATAGGTCGAATAGCTGTACGGCGAAATCAGCAGCGGCACGTGGTAGTGCTCCTGCTGCTCGTCGATACCGAAGCGCAGCACGACCACGTCGAGAAACGCGGTGTCCGGCAGCTTCACACCCTTGGCGCGGTAGTAGTCACCGGCGCTGAACTGCAACTGATAGACGCCGGTGCGGTAGTCGTCACCCTGCAGCAGCGGCGCGTCGACGCGGCCATCGCTGTTGGTCAGGGCGGTGTTCACCAGTTCCAGTTGCTGGCCTTCGACACGGTACAGCTCGACCTTGATCGAGCTGCCCGGGCAGCCATGCGCGGCGTCCAGTACGTGTGTGGTCAAACGTCCCATTTGCTTGTCGCCTCTTGTCGTATGCGTGGGCAAAAAATACACGGCAATCACCGGGCACGGGGCCTGCGGCGTGCGGGAATGACGCCATTAAGACAGTTTAACGATAGATTGTACACAATTTTTTATCCCCTCCCGCGCAACCTCAACAGAACAGTCCGCCAGTCGCAAAGACACGCGCCATGCCGCCGTCCACGGCATTAATTGACCAATCGGGCAGGTTTCTTGCAAGTCATTCCCACGCGACAAATGGGAAGAAATGCGGAAAAACAGGCTTACAAAAGATTTCAGAAGTTGTATACAATCAGCCCATCCGGTGGTGCGACATCCCGACGCGGTCCGCCCACCCACCGCATTAACGAACAAGAAGGAAGACTGCAGTGAGCGCTGACTACCCACGCGACCTGATCGGTTACGGCAACAACCCACCTCATCCGCAATGGCCGGGGAATGCCCGCATTGCGCTGTCCTTCGTGCTCAACTACGAAGAAGGTGGCGAGCGCAACATCCTGCACGGTGACAAGGAGTCCGAAGCGTTCCTTTCCGAAATGGTCGCCGCCCAGCCGTTGCAGGGCGTGCGCAACATGAGCATGGAGTCGCTCTACGAATACGGCAGCCGCGCCGGCGTCTGGCGCCTGCTAAAGCTGTTCAAGGACAGCGGCGTACCGCTGACCATCTTCGCCGTGGCCATGGCCGCCCAACGCCATCCCGACGTGATCCGCGCCATGGCCGAGGCCGGCCACGAAATCTGCAGCCACGGCTACCGCTGGATTGACTACCAGTACATGGATGAAGCGCAAGAGCGCGAGCACATGCTCGAGGCCATCCGCATCCTTACCGAGATCACCGGCGAGCGCCCCGTGGGCTGGTACACCGGCCGCACCGGCCCGAACACCCGGCGCCTGGTGATGGAGGAAGGCGGCTTCCTCTACGACAGCGACACCTACGACGACGACCTGCCCTACTGGGAACCGAACAACCCCACCGACAAGCCGCATCTGGTGATCCCCTACACCCTGGACACCAACGACATGCGCTTCACCCAGGTCCAGGGCTTCAACTGCGGCGAGCAGTTCTTCCAGTACCTGAAGGACGCCTTCGACGTGCTCTACGCCGAGGGCGCCGAGGCACCGAAGATGCTCTCGATCGGCCTGCACTGCCGCCTGGTCGGCCGTCCGGCGCGCCTGGCCGCGCTCAAGCGCTTCGTCGACTACGCCAAGAGCCACGAGCAGGTCTGGTTCGCCCGTCGCGCGGACATCGCCCGCCACTGGCACGCCACCCACCCGTACAAGAAAGAGAACGCCTGATGACCGCCTTCAAGACACTCAAGCCTTCCGCACTCGAGCGCGCCGCCTTCGTCGCCGCCTTCGCCGACATCTACGAGCACTCGCCGTGGGTCGCCGAGAAAGCCCACGACCTGGGCCAGTTGGCCGAGCTGGATGAGATCGAGGCGCTGCATCAGCGCATGAGCGACATCCTGCTCAGCGCCAGCCATGCCGAGCAGTTGGCACTGATCAACGCTCACCCGGACCTGGCCGGCAAGGCCGCCATCCAGGGCGAGCTGACCGAGTCGAGCACCAACGAACAGGCCGGCGCCGGCATCCACCAGTGCACCGCCGAGGAGTTCGCCCGCTTCACCGAGCTGAACGACGCCTACAAGGCCAAGTTCCAGTTCCCGTTCATCATGGCGGTCAAGGGCAGCAACCGGCACCAGATCCTCGCCTCTTTCGAAAAGCGCATCCACAACGACCAGGATGCCGAGTTCAAGGAAGCCCTGGCGCAGATCAACCTGATCGCCCTGTTCCGCCTGCTGCAGTTGTAAGCGACAGCTGAACCTTTTTCAGTACAACGAACATATAAGAGAGACCCGCATGCGCACCCTGATGATCGAGCCCCTGACCAAAGAAGCCTTCGCCCCCTTCGGTGACGTGATCGAAACCGACGGCAGCGACCACTTCATGATCAACAACGGCTCGACCATGCGCTTCCACAAGCTCGCCACGGTCGAGACCGCCGAGCCCGAGGACAAGGCGATCATCAGCATCTTCCGCGCCGACGCGCTGGAGATGCCGCTGACCGTACGCATGCTGGAACGCCATCCGCTGGGCAGCCAGGCTTTCATCCCGCTGCTCGGCAACCCCTTTCTGATCGTGGTCGCGCCGGTTGGCGATGCACCTGTATCAGGCTTGGTCCGAGCCTTCCGCAGCAATGGCAGGCAGGGCGTTAATTACCATCGCGGCGTCTGGCACCACCCGGTGCTGACGATCGAAAAGCGGGATGACTTCCTGGTGGTTGATCGCAGTGGTTCTGGCAACAACTGCGATGAGCATTACTTCCCCGAGGAACAGATGTTGATCCTCAATCCCCACCAATAAGAAAGGGTCGGTCATCCAAGGGGCTGTACGAAATGCTTCGAGCGGCGATCAGGCAAGGCGAAAACAGGCGAGGAAGCGGAGTTTGCTGGTTGCAAATGAGCATTCCGAGCCTGTTTTCAACGCAGCATGATCGTCGCGCAGAAGTATTTCGTGCAGTCCCTGAGCGGTGACTGGCGAGAGGTAAATACTGTGGAAGCACACCTTCACGAATGGCTGAACCTGAGCATTCGCTGGGTTCACATGATCACCGGTGTCGCCTGGATCGGTGCATCGTTCTACTTTGTCTGGCTGGAGAACCACCTGAACCGAAGCAACCCGCGCGATGGGTTGTCGGGTGACCTCTGGGCCATCCACGGCGGTGGTATCTACCACCTGGAGAAATACAAGCTCGCGCCGCCGAAAATGCCCGAGAACCTGCACTGGTTCAAATGGGAAGCCTACTTCACCTGGATGTCCGGGATCGCCCTGCTGTGCGTGGTGTTCTACTGGAACCCGAGCCTCTACCTGCTGGCGCCCGGCAGCACCCTGAGCGGTGCCGAAGGCGTGGCCATCGGTATCGGTTCGCTGGTTGCCGGCTGGTTCATCTACGACTTCCTGTGCGACTCGCCTCTGGGCAAGCAACCGGCCCTGCTGGGCGGCGTGCTGTTCGTGCTGATCATCGCCGCCTGCTGGGGCTTCAGCCTGGTGTTCAGCGGCCGTGGCGCCTACCTGCACACCGGCGCGATCATCGGCACCATCATGGTCGGCAACGTGTTCCGCATCATCATGCCGGCCCAGCGCCAGCTGGTGGCGGCGATCGAGAACAACCAGACCCCCGACCCGGTGCTGCCGGCCAAGGGCCTGCTGCGCTCGCGCCACAACAACTACTTCACCCTGCCGGTGCTGTTCATCATGATCAGCAACCACTTCCCGAGCACCTACGGCAGCCAGTACAACTGGCTGATCCTGGCCGGGATCGCAGTGGCCGCGGTACTGATCCGTCACTACTTCAACACCCGCCACGACAGCAACAAGTACGCCTGGACCCTGCCCGTCGGTGCCCTGGCGATGATCTGCCTGGCCTACGTGACCGGCCCCAAGCCGCTGCCGACTGCCCCGGAACAAGCCGCCGCCAAGGTCGAGTACCAGCCGCTGCCGGCCACCGCCGTCGGTGGCAAGACCGCCGCCGAGCTGCGCGCCGAGGAAGCCGCCAAGCCTGCCCAGGCACCGGCCGCGGAACCTGCCCAGGCCACGGCCCAGGCGGCCACCGGCAGCTTCGACAAGATCCACACCGTCATCCAGGAACGCTGCACCGTGTGCCACTCGGCCAAGCCGACCAGCCCGCTGTTCAGCGCCGCACCTGGCGGCGTGATGTTCGACACCCCGCAGCAGATCCAGGCCCAGGCCGCGCGCATCCAGGCGCAGGCCGTCGCCAGCCAGATCATGCCGCTGGGCAACATCACCCAGATGACCGTTGAAGAACGCAAGCTGGTCGGCGATTGGATCGCCAACGGCGCGCGGGTCAACTGATACACCCCACGGGGGCGAAATCGCCCTGCGTGGGAGCGGGCTTGCCCCGCGACGAGGCCGGCACTCCCGGCCTCGATTACCAGCTCCAAGCAACAAGCAAGCATCGAGCGTACGTCTTCACGCGGGGTCCCCAGCCTCCTTCACCGGAGCCTGCCACGTGAAGCCGCCCGCTTGGATCCGAGAATAAAAACAAAACTCGAGGTGCTGCATGTCCGAGTCACCCAAGGCGTACATCCCTGTTGCGCCGCCACGACAGCCCCTGCCCTTGTTCCAGCTGATCCTGGTGGGTCTGCAACACGTTCTGCTGATGTACGGGGGCGCCATCGCGGTGCCGCTGATCATCGGCCAGGCGGCGGGCCTGTCCCGCGAAGAAGTCGCCTTCCTGATCAACGCCGACCTGCTGGTCGCCGGCGTTGCCACCATCATCCAATCCTTCGGTATCGGCCCCGTGGGCATCCGCATGCCCGTCATGATGGGCGCCAGCTTCGCCGCGGTCGGCAGCATGGTGGCCATGGCCGGCATGCCCGGCGTCGGCCTGCAGGGGATCTTCGGCGCGACCATCGCCGCCGGGTTCTTCGGCATGCTGATCGCGCCGTTCATGTCCAAGGTCGTGCGCTTTTTCCCGCCGCTGGTGACTGGCACGGTCATCACCTCCATCGGCCTGTCGCTGTTCCCGGTGGCGGTCAACTGGGCCGGCGGCGGCCATGAGGCTGAAGCCTTCGGCGCGCCGATCTACCTGATGGTCGCCGGCCTGGTACTGGCGGTGATCCTGCTGATCAACCGCTTCATGCGCGGTTTCTGGGTCAATGTGTCGGTACTGGTGGGCATGGGCCTGGGCTATGTGCTCGCCGGCTCCATCGGCATGGTCGACCTGTCGGGCCTGAGCGAGGCGCCGTGGCTGCAGGTGGTCACCCCCCTGCACTTCGGCATGCCGACCTTCAGCCTGGCGCCGATCCTGTCGATGTGCCTGGTGGTGGTGATCATCTTCGTCGAGTCCACGGGCATGTTCCTCGCCCTGGGCAAGGTGACCGACCGAGAAGTCACGCCGGGCATGCTGCGCCGCGGCCTGCTATGCGACGCCGGGGCGTCGTTCATCGCCGGCTTCTTCAACACCTTCACCCACTCCTCGTTCGCCCAGAACATCGGCCTGGTGCAGATGACCGGGGTTCGCTGCCGCTACGTCACGGTGATGGCCGGCGCGCTGCTGATCCTGCTCAGCCTGCTGCCCAAGGCGGCCTTCCTGATCGCCTCGATCCCACCCGCAGTACTGGGCGGCGCGTCCATCGCCATGTTCGGCATGGTCACCGCCACCGGGATCAAGATCCTCCAGGAAGCGGACATCTCCGACCGGCGCAACCAGCTGCTGGTCGCGGTCAGCGTCGGTTTCGGCCTGATCCCGGTGGTGCGGCCTGAGTTCTTCGCACAGATGCCACAGTGGATGGAGCCCATCACCCATAGCGGCATCGCCATGGCCACCCTCAGCGCCCTGGTGCTGAACCTGCTGTTCAACATCCTCGGCGGCGCCGACCGCGCCGCGCACAACGATGCCTGTCACCAGCATTGAGTGACCAGGGGCGGCGCCGTACCGGCCGCCCCGTTCCAACCACGCGGTAACGCTGGACCGTCGGCCCGCCGGAATGGGCCGCCCGGGGCGCTTGCGCGCCGAAAAAGCCCTTACAAAAACAATAAGTCCGGGAATCACAACATGAAGCGCATCACCACGTCCGTCCTGCTGGGCAGCAGCCTGCTGGCCACCCTCCCCGCCCACGCCGGCGAATGGCTGCAATGGCACGGCGAAAGCCTGTCCTACCTGTACGGCAAGGACTTCAAGGTCAACCCCGACATCCAGCAGACCATCACCTTCGAACATGCCAACAAGTGGAAGTACGGCGACACCTTCCTGTTCGTCGACAAGATCTTCTACAACGGCAAGGCCGACCCCGGCAAAGGCGTAACCACCTACTACGGCGAGTTCAGCCCACGCCTGTCGTTCGGCAAGATCTTCGAGCGCAACCTGGCCTTCGGCCCGATCAAGGACGTGCTGCTGGCCATGACCTACGAACGTGGCGAGGGCGACAACGAGGCCTACCTGATCGGCCCCGGCTTCGACCTCAACGTGCCCGGCTTCAACTACTTCACCTTGAACTTCTACCTGCGCAACACCGAAGGCAGCCGCCCCGGCGACAACGTCTGGCAGATCACCCCGGCCTGGTCGTACACCATCCCGGTGGGCAAGTCCGACATCCTGATCGACGGCTACATCGACTGGGTGGTCGACAACGACCAGACCCGTCGCGGCACCTACCACGCCAACCTGCAGTTCAACCCGCAGGTCAAGTACGACCTGGGCAAGGCCCTGAACCTGGGCGCCAAGCAGCTCTACGTCGGCTTCGAATACAGCTACTGGAAGGACAAGTACGGCATCGACAGCCACGGCAACGTGGACAGCAACCAGAGCGTCGCCAGCGCCCTGGTGAAGGTGCACTTCTGAAAAACTGACCGAACGCCCAAATTTGCACCACCGTGCTCCAGGACGGAGCACTTGAGGCCCGGCGCGCAAGTGAGTAATCTGCGCGCCCCCTCGATCGGGGCAGGAAGGATCCCGCCCGCGTTTGCTGACCGCTCAGTCAATGTTTCCGGGCGGTTGGCCAACGTGTTGCCAGCGTGAAATACCCATTTCATCCGTTCAGAAAGACGTCGAGCAGGATGGTTGTGCCCAACGTGGAAAAGTTGGCGCAGCTCTTGCCAAACAGCTGTGGCCAATTGAAAAAAGCTGACCCAAAAGACAAGAACAGCGCCCGAGCGCTGACAACAGATCCAATCAAGGGAGCGACACTCGCAATGCGTACCGTTAATAGCCTGATCCTCGCCGGTGGCCTGCTGGCCTGCGGCGCCAGCCAAGCCGGCGACCTGCTGCAATGGCAGAACAACAGCCTGACCTACCTGTGGGGCAAGAACTTCAAGGTCAACCCCGAGATCCAGCAGACCGTGACCTTCGAGCACGCCGATGCGTGGAAGTACGGCGACAACTTCTTCTTCCTCGACAAGATCTTCTACCAGGGCAAGAAGGACGCCAACAACGGCCCCAACACCTACTACGGCGAGTTCAGTCCACGCCTGTCGTTCGGCAAGATCTTCGACCAGAAGATTGAGTTCGGCCCGGTGAAGGACGTGCTGCTGGCGATGACCTACGAGTTCGGCGAGGGTGACACCGAGTCCTACCTGATCGGCCCCGGCTTCGACCTGGCCATCCCCGGCTTCGACTACTTCCAGCTGAACTTCTACCAGCGCACCACCGACGGCAGCCGTGCGGGCGACAATGTCTGGCAGATCACCCCGGTCTGGTCCTACACCATCCCCGTGGGCTCGTCCGACATCCTGATCGACGGTTTCATGGATTGGGTGGTGGACAACGACGAGAACCGTCGCGGCACCTACCAGGCGAACCTGCACTTCAACCCGCAGGTCAAGTACGACCTGGGCAAGGCGCTGCACCTGGGCGAGAAGCAGTTGTACGTGGGTATCGAGTACGACTACTGGAAGAACAAGTACGGCATCAAGGACAGCGATGCCTTCACCACCGATCAGAACACCATGAGCTTCCTGGTCAAGGTTCACTTCTGATCTGATGCCAGTGCATAACCTGTAGGAGCGGCCTTGGGCCGCGAAAGGGCCGCGAAGCGGCCCCAGGTTCTCGGCATCATGCAAAATCGCCAGGGCTGCGCAGCAGCCCTTTCGCGGCACAAGGCCGCTCCTACAGGTAAACCAGGACAAGTCCCGGCCAGGCGCCTCAGTTTGCCGGTTTTACCGCCCGCCACAATTTGCCCGCGACAGCAACCACCGCCAGCACCAATGCCCCGGCAATCACCCCCGCCACACCATTGAGCAGCGCCCCGGTCAACGCCCCGCCCCGCCCTTCACTGAACGCCTCGATGGCATGATGCAGCGGCGCGATGCCGTGCACCAGGATGCCGCCGCCGACCAGGAACATCGCCGCGGTGCCGATCACCGACAGGCTCTTCATCATGTACGGCGCGGCGCGCAGGATGCCGTTACCCACCGCCTGGGCCAGGCTGGATGCCTTTTGCGTCATCCACAGCCCCAGGTCGTCGAGTTTGACGATGCCCGCCACCAGGCCATAGACGCCAATCGTCATGACCAGCGCGATACCCGACAGCACGATGATCTGCTGGCTCAGCGGCGCGTCGGCCACGGTGCCCAGGGTGATGGCGATGATCTCGGCGGAGAGGATGAAATCGGTGCGCACCGCGCCCTTGATCTTGCTCTTCTCAAAGGCCACCAGGTCGACCTGCTCGTCGGCCACCGCCGCCTTGCGCGCCTCGTGCTGCGCCTCATCCTCGGCCTTGCTGTGCAGGAACTTGTGCGCCAGCTTCTCGAAACCCTCGAAGCACAGGTAGGCGCCGCCGACCATCAGCAACGGAATCACCGCCCAGGGAATGAACGCACTGATCAAGAGCGCCGCCGGCACCAGGATCGCCTTGTTTACCAGCGAGCCCTTGGCCACCGCCCACACCACCGGGATCTCGCGCTCGGCGCGCACGCCGGTGACCTGCTGGGCGTTGAGCGCCAGGTCGTCGCCCAGCACGCCCGCAGTCTTTTTTGCCGCGACCTTGGTCATCACCGAGACATCGTCGAGCACCGTGGCGATGTCGTCGATCAGTACCAGTAAGCTGCTTCCTGCCATGTCAAAATGTTTCCACTAGGTTCGAATGGCCGGGATTCTAGCCCAAAGACGCTGCCTTGAGCGCCCGTCCGGGCGGGTGCTACCATGCCGGACCCCGTTTGCAGGGGGCCAGACAACAGGAAGACCCCTGACAATGAGCACCATTCGCGAGCGCAACAAGGAACTGATCCTGCGCGCGGCCAGTGAAGAATTCGCCGACAAGGGCTTCGCCGCCACCAAGACCAGCGATATCGCGGCCAAGGCCGGCCTGCCCAAGCCGAACGTGTACTACTACTTCAAGTCGAAGGAAAACCTCTACCGCGAGGTGCTCGAAAGCATCATCGCGCCGATCATGCAGGCCTCGACGCCGTTCAACGCCGACGGTGATCCGAAAGAGGTGCTCAGCTCCTACATCCGCTCGAAGATCCGCATCTCCCGCGACCTGCCCCACGCCTCCAAGGTGTTCGCCAGCGAGATCATGCATGGCGCGCCGCACCTGTCACCACGCCAGGTCGAGCAGCTCAACGAGCAGGCCCGGCACAACATCGAATGCATCCAGCGCTGGATCGAGCGCGGCCAGATCGCCCACGTCGATCCGCACCACCTGATGTTCAGCATCTGGGCGGCGACGCAGACCTACGCGGATTTCGACTGGCAGATCGCCGTGGTGACCGGCAAGGCCAAGCTGGCCGACAGCGACTATGACGCGGCGGCGGAGACCATCATCCGCCTGGTGTTGAAGGGCTGCGAGCCCGAGGCGGCCTGAATCAACGCAATCGCGGGGCAAGCCCGCTCCCACGCGTTTCGTGGGAGCGGGCTTGCCCCGCGATCATTTCAAACGTTGCCTACGCCGCCACCCCCGCATCCGCCGTCAGCCCCACCTCTTCGATCGCACTGATCGCGCACTGCTCGTCGATATCCGAGGTATCCCCGCTGATCCCGACAGCCCCCAGTACCTTGCCGTCCCGATCACGGATCAGCACCCCGCCCGGCACCGGCACCACCGGCCGCTCGCCCAACCCGTTCAGCGCGGCATAGAACGCCGGTCGCTGCTGCGAATCCAGCGCCAGCAGGCGCGACCCCTTGCCCAGGGCCACCGCGCCCCAGGCCTTGCCGATGGCCACCTGCGGACGCAGCAGGGTGGCGCCATCCTCGCGCTGCAGCGCCAGCAGGTGCCCGCCGGCATCCAGCACCGCCACGGTCAGCGGCGCGGCGTTGATCTTGCGGCCCGCGGCCAGCGCGGCGTTCACCACGCCGACAGCGTCTTTGAGGGTCAATGCGTTCATGAAAAGGTCCTCTTCTTGTTGTGAGAAGCCCTGAGGGCAGTTGAAAACCAATAGACAGAATAGAACACAACGAAGACACGCTTTGTATACAATTATTTGAATCAATCCTGCCGAGTGCGACGAAATGCCGCCTCATCGCCCAATGACCGCTCAGTCAACGCCGCCGACGAAAATGGATTGACCTTTTGCGCCGAGCATGAATACACTCTGCCGCAACACAAGTTGTATACAATTACAAAATCGATGAGGCACAAACCATGAGCAAAATGAGAGCAATCGATGCAGCCGTTCTGGTCATGCGCCGTGAAGGTGTAGATACCGCGTTCGGCATTCCGGGGGCTGCCATCAACCCGCTGTACTCGGCCCTGAAGAAAGTCGGTGGCATCGATCACGTCCTCGCTCGCCACGTCGAAGGTGCCTCGCACATGGCCGAGGGTTACACCCGCGCCAACCCGGGCAACATCGGTGTGTGCATCGGCACCTCCGGCCCTGCCGGCACCGACATGGTCACCGGTCTGTACAGCGCCTCGGCCGACTCCATCCCGATCCTCTGCATCACCGGCCAGGCCCCGCGCGCCCGCCTGCACAAGGAAGACTTCCAGGCCGTCGACATCACCAGCATCGTCAAGCCGGTGACCAAGTGGGCGACCACCGTCCTGGAACCGGGCCAGGTGCCGTACGCCTTCCAGAAGGCCTTCTATGAAATGCGTACCGGCCGCCCAGGCCCGGTGCTGATCGACCTGCCGTTCGACGTGCAGATGGCCGAGATCGAATTCGATATCGACGCCTACGAGCCGCTGCCAGTCCACAAGCCACAAGCCAGCCGCGTGCAGGCCGAGAAGGCCCTGGCCCTGCTCAATGACGCCGAGCGCCCGCTGCTGGTGGCCGGTGGCGGCATCATCAACGCCGATGCCAGCGACAAACTGGTCGAGTTCGCCGAGCTGACCGGCGTGCCAGTTGTGCCGACCCTGATGGGCTGGGGCACCATCCCGGACGATCACCAATTGATGGTCGGCATGGTCGGTCTGCAGACCTCGCACCGCTACGGCAACGCCACGATGCTGAAATCGGACCTGGTGTTCGGTATCGGCAACCGCTGGGCCAACCGCCACACCGGTTCCGTCGACGTCTACACCGAAGGCCGCAAGTTCGTGCACGTGGACATCGAGCCGACCCAGATCGGCCGCGTATTCACCCCGGACCTGGGTATCGTTTCTGATGCCGGCAAGGCGCTGGACGTATTCCTCGAAGTGGCCCGCGAGTGGAAAGCCGCCGGCAAGCTCAAGTGCCGCAAGGCCTGGCTGGAAGACTGCCAGCAGCGCAAGGCGACCCTGCAGCGCAAGACCAACTTCGACAACGTCCCGGTCAAGCCACAGCGCGTGTACCAGGAAATGAACGAAGTGTTCGGCAAGGACACCACCTACGTCAGCACCATCGGCCTGTCGCAGATCGCCGGCGCGCAGTTCCTGCACGTGTACAAGCCACGTCACTGGATCAACTGCGGCCAGGCCGGCCCGCTGGGCTGGACCATCCCGGCCGCCCTCGGTGTGGTCAAGGCCGATCCGAAGCGCAAGGTCGTCGCGCTGTCCGGTGACTACGACTTCCAGTTCATGATCGAAGAACTGGCGGTGGGCGCGCAGTTCAACCTGCCGTACGTCCACGTGCTGGTGAACAACGCCTACCTCGGCCTGATCCGCCAGGCCCAGCGTGGTTTCGACATGGATTACTGTGTACAACTGGCGTTCGAGAACATCAATTCCACCGACGCCGCCACCTACGGTGTCGACCACGTCGCCGTGGTCGAGGGCCTGGGCTGCAAGGCCATCCGCGTGTTCGAACCGGCCGACATCGCCCCTGCCCTGCTCAAGGCGCAGAAGATGGCCGAAGAGTTCCGCGTGCCGGTGGTGGTCGAAGTGATTCTCGAGCGTGTGACCAACATTTCCATGGGCACCGAGATCAACGCGGTCAACGAGTTCGAAGACCTCGCCCTGGTCGGCAACGACGCGCCGACCGCCATCTCGCTGCTGGACTGATCGCCTGACGCCCCCGCGCCTTGCGCGGGGGTCTTCAACGCAAGGAGACGACCTATGCCTCGCTTCGCCGCCAACCTGTCCATGCTGTTCACCGAGCAGGATTTCCTGGCCCGCTTCAAGGCCGCCGCCGACGCTGGTTTCAGCGGCGTCGAAT
Source organism: Pseudomonas carassii (assembly GCF_036324045.1). Taxonomy (NCBI): domain Bacteria; kingdom Pseudomonadati; phylum Pseudomonadota; class Gammaproteobacteria; order Pseudomonadales; family Pseudomonadaceae; genus Pseudomonas; species Pseudomonas carassii. Next base: position 90,583 of record NZ_JAZDCT010000001.1, read on the forward strand.
ACCTCTTCCCGTACGATTTCAGCGCCGCCGAGATCAAGCAGCAGCTCGACGCCCATGGCCTGACCCAGGTGCTGTTCAACCTGCCTGCCGGCGATTGGGCCAAGGGTGAGCGCGGCATCACCTGCCACCCTGACCGCGTCGAAGAATTCCGCGCTGGTGTCGACAAGGCCATCGAGTACGCCAAGGTGCTGGGCAACACCCAGGTCAACGCCCTGGCCGGCATTCGCCCCGAGGGCCTGGACTGCGCCACCGTGCGCAAGACCTTCGTCGACAACCTGCGCTACGCCGCCGACAAGCTCAAGGCCGCCGGGATCCGCCTGGTCATGGAAATGATCAACACCCGCGACATCCCCGGCTTCTACCTGAACACCACCAAGCAGGCCCTGGAAATCCAGGCCGAGGTGGGCAGCGACAACCTGTTCCTGCAGTACGACATCTACCACATGCAGATCATGGAAGGTGACCTGGCGCGCACCCTGGAAACCAACCTGAAGCTGATCAACCACGTGCAGCTGGCCGACAACCCGGGCCGCCACGAGCCGGGCACCGGCGAGATCAACTACCGCTTCCTGTTCGAACACCTGGACCGCATCGGCTACCAGGGCTGGGTGGGCGCGGAGTACAAGCCCAAGACCACCACTGAAGCCGGTCTGGGCTGGCTGAAGACCCATAACGCAATTTGAAACACACGCCGGCCCCTTGTAGGAGCGGCCTTGTGCCGCGAAAGGGCTGCGCAGCAGCCCCGGCAATCTTCCAGCGTGATTGAGATCGTGGGGCCGCTTCGCGCCCCAATCGCGACACAAGGCCGCTCCTACAGGGGCCTGGTCGCCTGTTAATACAAATACAAAGAGGCAGAACTCTCATGGCTAAAATCGGTTTCCTCGGCACCGGCATCATGGGCAAGCCCATGGCCCAGAACCTGCAAAAGGCAGGTCACAGCATCTTCGTTTCCACCCACCACGACGCCGCACCGGCCGACCTGATCGCCGCCGGCGCCGTGGCCCTGGCCAACCCGAAGGAAGTGGCCCAGGAAGCCGAGTTCATCATCGTCATGGTCCCGGACACCCCACAGGTCGAGAGCGTCCTGTTCGGTGAAAACGGCGTCGTCGAAGGCGTCGGCCCGAACAAGGTGGTGATCGACATGAGTTCGATCTCCCCCACCGCCACCAAGGCCTTCGCCGAGAAGATCAAGGCCACCGGCGCCGCCTACCTGGACGCCCCGGTGTCCGGCGGCGAAGTCGGCGCCAAGGCCGCGACCCTGAGCATCATGGTCGGCGGCTGCCCGAAAGCCTTCGAGCGCGCCCTGCCGCTGTTCGAGGCCATGGGCAAGAACATCACCCGCGTCGGCGGCAACGGCGACGGCCAGACCGCCAAGGTGGCCAACCAGATCATCGTTGCCCTGAACATCCAGGCCGTAGGCGAAGCGCTGCTGTTCGCCGCCAAGAACGGCGCTGACCCGGCCAAGGTGCGTGAAGCGCTGATGGGCGGCTTCGCCTCCTCGAAGATCCTCGAAGTGCACGCCGAGCGCATGATCAAGGGCACCTTCGACCCGGGCTTCCGCATCAACCTGCACCAGAAGGACCTGAACCTGGCCCTACAAGGCGCCAAGGAGCTGGGCATCAACCTGCCCAACACCTCCAACGCCCAGCAAGTGTTCAACACCTGCGTGGCGCTGGGCGGCGGCAACTGGGACCACTCGGCGCTGATCAAGGGCCTGGAGCACATGGCCAACTTCTCGATCCGCGACGACAAGTAAGCCTGTACCGGCCTCTTCGCGGGGCAAGCCCGCTCCTACAGAAATGCGTGGTCCGTGTAGGAGCGGGCTTGCCCCGCGAAGAAGCCAACACCGATGAACCTGCAACCACAGGCCCATCAGGTGAAACCGAGCAACACCCGCCCCTGGTTCGGCCTGCACGGAGGCAGTTCCAGGGGCGTTTTCGATTTTGCAGAACAACAAGAATCTGGGAGCCTGCCATGTCGGTCGATCCACAAAAACTCCTGCGCGAGCTGTTCGACACAGCCATCGCCGCCGCCCATCCCCGCCAGGTCCTCGAACCCTACCTGCCCGCCGACCGCAGCGGTCGGGTCATCGTCATCGGCGCCGGCAAGGCCGCCGCGGCCATGGCCGAAGTGGTCGAGAAAAGCTGGCAGGGCGAAGTCTGCGGCCTGGTGGTCACCCGTTACGGCCATGGCGCCAGTTGCCAGAAGATCGAGGTGGTCGAAGCCGCCCACCCGGTCCCCGATGCCGCCGGCCTGGCCGTGGCCAAGCGCGTGCTCGACCTGGTCAGCAACCTGAGCGAAGACGACCGCGTCATCTTCCTGCTGTCCGGCGGCGGCTCGGCCCTGCTGGCCCTGCCCGCCGAAGGCCTGACCTTGGCCGACAAGCAGCAGATCAACAAGGCCCTGCTGAAATCCGGCGCCACCATCGGCGAGATGAACTGCGTGCGCAAGCACCTCTCGGCGATCAAGGGCGGCCGCCTGGCCAAGGCCTGCTGGCCAGCCACCGTCTACACCTACGCGATTTCCGACGTACCCGGTGACCTCGCCACGGTCATCGCCTCCGGCCCCACCGTGGCCGACCCGAGCACCTCGGCCGACGCCCTGGCGATCATCAAGCGCTACAACATCGACGCGCCCAAGGCCGTCATCGACTGGCTCAACAACCCGGCCTCCGAGACCGTCAAGGCCGATGACCCGGCCCTGGCCCGCAGCCACTTCCAGCTGATCGCCAGGCCCCAGCAGTCGCTGGAGGCCGCCGCGGTGAAAGCCCGCCAGGCCGGCTTCAGCCCGCTGATCCTCGGCGACCTGGAGGGCGAGTCGCGCGAAGTGGCCAAGGTGCATGCCGGCATCGCCCGGCAGATCGTCCTGCACGGCCAGCCGCTCAAGGCCCCCTGTGTGATCCTCTCCGGCGGCGAGACCACCGTCACCGTACGCGGCAACGGCCGTGGCGGGCGCAACGCCGAGTTTCTGCTCAGCCTCACCGAAAGCCTCAAGGGCCTGCCCGGCGTGTACGCCCTGGCTGGCGACACCGACGGCATCGACGGCTCGGAGGACAACGCTGGCGCCTTCATGACCCCGGACAGCTACGCCCGCGCCGAGGCCCTGGGCCTGTCGGCCAGCGATGAGCTGGACAACAACAACGGCTATGGCTACTTCGCCGCCCTCGACGCGCTGATCGTCACCGAGCCGACCCGCACCAACGTCAACGACTTCCGTGCCATCCTGATCCTTGAGACTCCGCAATCATGACGCCTGATAAAAAAGTCAAAATCCTCGCCACCCTCGGGCCTGCGATCAAAGGCATCGATGACATCCGCCAACTGGTCGAGGCCGGAGTGAACATCTTCCGCCTCAACTTCAGCCACGGCGAGCACGCCGACCATGCCCTGCGCTACCAGTGGATCCGCGAAGTCGAGCAGCAGCTCAACTACCCGCTGGGCATCCTCATGGACCTGCAGGGGCCGAAGCTGCGGGTCGGCCGCTTCGCCGACGGCAAGGTCCAGCTGCAACGCGGCCAGGCCCTGCGCCTGGACCTGGACAAGACCCCGGGCGACAGCCGTCGGGTCAACCTCCCACACCCGGAGATCATCGCCGCGCTGGAGCCGGGCATGGACCTGCTGCTGGACGACGGCAAGCTACGCCTGCGCGTCACCGCCAAGCACGGCGACGCCATCGACACCGAAGTGCTGGCCGGTGGCGAGCTGTCCGACCGCAAGGGCGTCAACGTACCCCAGGCGGTGCTCGACCTCTCCCCGCTGACCGAAAAGGACCGCCGCGACCTGGCCTTCGGCCTGGAGCTTGGCGTGGACTGGGTGGCGCTGTCGTTCGTCCAGCGTCCTGAAGACATCGTCGAGGCGCGCCAGCTGATTGGCGACCGTGCCTACCTGATGGCCAAGATCGAGAAGCCCTCGGCGGTCGAGCAGCTGCAGGCCATCGCCGAGCTGTCCGACGCAATCATGGTCGCCCGGGGCGACCTGGGCGTGGAAGTGCCGGCCGAGAGCGTGCCGCAGATCCAGAAAGGCATCATCGGCACCTGCCGCCAGCTGGGCAAGCCGGTGGTGGTGGCCACCCAGATGCTCGAATCGATGCGCTTCTCCCCGGCCCCGACCCGCGCCGAAGTCACCGACGTGGCCAATGCCGTGGCCGAAGGCGCGGATGCTGTGATGCTGTCGGCCGAGACCGCCTCGGGCGACTACCCGCTGGAAGCGGTGCAGATGATGAGCAAGATCATCCGCCAGGTGGAGAACGGCCCGGACTACCAGGCTCAGCTCGACGTTGGCCGGCCCAAGGCCGAAGCCACGGTGTCCGATGCCATCAGCTGCGCGATCCGTCGCATCAGCGGCATCCTGCCGGTGGCGGTGCTGGTCAACTACAGCGAGTCGGGCGCCTCGACCCTGCGCGCCGCCCGCGAGCGGCCACGGGCGCCGATCCTCAACCTGACGCCGAACCTCAACACCGCGCGGCGCCTGAGCGTGACCTGGGGCGTGCACTCAGTGGTCAACGACCGCCTGCGCCAGGTCGACGAGGTGGTCTCCACCGCGCTGGAGATCGCCCAGGCACAAGGCATGGCCAGCCGTGGCGACACGCTGCTGATCACCGCCGGTGTGCCTTTCGGCAAGCCGGGTTCGACTAACACCTTGCGGATCGAGACCTTGGTCTGAGATCGCCGGGGGCGCCCTGCGCCCCTTTCGCGGCACAAGGCCGCTCCTACAGGAGACCGCGATCCCTTGTAGGAGCGGCCTTGTGCCGCGAAAGGAGGGCAAAGCCCTCCCGATGCACCGAACCTGCGGAAAACCGAGGCCCAAAGAGGCCCACCGCTCCCCCACTCACCTTGCCGACTGCCCATGTACACCAAGAATTTCGTCAACCCGTGCCCCGACTGGGCCACGGCCTTGCTCAACGGCTTCAGCCAGGTGCTGCTGCTGCGCAATCCCCTGTGCGGCCTGTGCTGCCTGCTGGCCATCCTGCTGACCGCGCCGAACCTGGTCGGCGGTGCCCTGCTTGGCGCCCTCGCCGGCCTGCTCACCGCCCAGCGCCGCGGCTACGAACGCGCCGATCGCCAGGCCGGGCTGTATTGCTACAACGGCGTGCTGATCGGCATCCTGATCAGCGCCGTGCTGCCCTGGTCGGCGATCCTGCCGCCACTGATAATCGCTGCCGGCGGCCTGTCGAGCATGCTCACCCACCAGTGGCGCAAGCGCGGCGGCAAGCTGCTGGTCGCCTACACCGCGCCCTTCGTGCTGCTGGGCTGGGCCACCCTGCTGCTGGCCGAGCCCTCGATCAGCAGTTTCGTCGAAGCCGATCCGGTGTATGCCCTGTTGCGCGGCGTGGGGCAGGTCTTCCTGCTCGACAAGCCCATGGCCGGCCTGCTGATCGTCATCGGCATGTACTTCGCCAACCCCTATGCCGCCACCTGGGCAATCATCGGCTCGGCCATCGGTGGCGGTGTCGCGTTGCTGGCGGGCGAGGCACAGGGGGCCTGGCTGGGGCTGTACGGCTTCAATGCGGCACTGGCCGCGCTGGCCTTCAGCCGCCAGGGCGAGAAACCCTGGGTGACCTTGCTCGCCATCACCTGCGCCTTGCTGCTGCAGCCACTGTTCAACCTGCTGCCGATCGCCGGGCTGACCGCGCCGTTCGTCACCGCCTGCTGGCTGATGCACCTGGGCAACCACCTGGCCCAGCTCAACCAGCGCCGCAACGCGCCTCGCTTGCACAGCTGAAACACAGCCCCTAGGCTCTGCCCATTCGCACAATGGAACGCGCCCATGGACAACCCTTCGAGCCTGCGCGAGCGGCTCTACGTCATCGTCTTCCAGACCGACACCGTCGCCGGGCGTCGCTTCGACAAGATCCTCCTGCTGATCATCCTCGCCAGCCTGGTCACGGTGGTCCTCGACAGCATCGACGATGTTCACCAGAACTACGCCGGGCTGCTGGCCGGCATCGAGTGGGGCTTCACGGCAATCTTCCTCGCCGAGTACATCACCCGCCTGTACTGCTCGCCCAAGCCGCTGCGCTATGCCTTCAGTTTCTACGGGCTGGTCGACCTGCTGGCGATCGTGCCCGGGATCATCGCCCTGTACTACAGCGACGCCCAGTACCTGCTGATGATCCGGGTGATCCGCATGCTGCGGATCTTCCGCGTGCTCAAGCTCAGCCCCTACCTCAAGCAGGCCCACTACCTGCTGGCGGCGCTGCAGGGCAGCAAGCAGAAGATCATCGTGTTCCTGGTCAGCGTGTCGACCCTGGTCACGGTGTTCGGCACGCTGATGTACGTGATCGAAGGACCGGAGCACGGCTTTACCAGCATTCCCAAGGGCATCTACTGGGCCATCGTCACCCTGACCACGGTAGGCTTTGGCGATATCGTGCCGAAGACGCCGCTGGGGCAGGTGCTGTCGTCGCTGGTGATGATCACCGGTTACTCGATCATTGCCGTACCCACCGGCATCTTCACCGCCGAGCTGGCCAATGCCCTGCGCGGCGAGCAGTTGCAGCATGACTGCCCGACCTGCGCCAAGCATCACCACGAGCATGGCGCGGCGTTCTGTTCGCGCTGTGGCAATGCGTTGTTTCCCAAACAACCGGCACAGGACCTGTAGGAGCGGCCTTGCCGAGGCGTCGGACCGGTCGGAAAGGGGCGCGTAGCGGCCCCAGGATTTGTGGTCGACGCAAGATTGCTGGGGCTGCTTTGCAGCCCTTTCGCGACACAAGGCCGCTCCTACAGGGGACGTAAGCGTCTGGCAGTCTTGCGCCTGGCATAACCAAAGACTGTTTTGTTCTTTAACCCACGCAAAGCCACCCGCTATAGTCGCTGGCATATCGCCAACCCTTTGAACCAGAACAAGGAATGCCCCAGTGAAAAAACTCTTCAGCGCCTCGCTGCTCGCCGCGGGCCTGGCCCTGGGCAACCTCGCCCAGGCCGCCCCGACCCTGCTCAACGTCTCCTACGACGTGATGCGTGACTTCTACAAGGACTACAACCCGGCGTTCCAGAAGCACTGGGAGAAAGAGCACAACGAGAAGGTCAACCTGCAGATGTCTTTCGGCGGCTCGAGCAAGCAAGCGCGCGCGGTGATCGATGGCCTGCCGGCCGACGTGATCACCATGAACATGGCCACCGACATCAACGCCCTGGCCGACAACGGCAAGCTGGTGCCGGACAACTGGGTGAGCCGCCTGCCGAACAACAGCGCGCCGTTCACCTCGGCCACCGTGTTCATCGTGCGCAAGGGCAACCCCAAGGCGCTGAAGGACTGGCCGGACCTGCTCAAGGATGGCGTGCAGGTGATCGTGCCCAACCCCAAGACCTCGGGTAACGGCCGCTACACCTACCTCTCGGCCTGGGGCTACGTGCTCAAGCAGGGCGGTGATGAAACCAAGGCCCGCGACTTCGTCGGCAAGCTGTTCAAGCAGGCACCGGTCCTGGACACCGGTGGCCGCGCCGCCACCACCACCTTCATGACCAACCAGATCGGCGACGTGCTGGTGACCTTCGAGAACGAGGCCGAGATGATCGCCCGCGAGTTCGGTCGCGACCAGTTCGAGGTGATCTACCCGAGCGTGTCGGCCGAGGCCGAGCCGCCGGTGAGCGTGGTGGACAAGGTAGTGGCCAAGAAAGGCACCCAGGCCGTGGCCGAGGAATACCTGAAGTACCTGTGGTCGCCGGAGGCCCAGGAGATCGCCGCAAACAACTACCTGCGCCCGCGTGACGCCACCGTGCTGGCCAAGTACACCGACCGTTTCCCGAAAGTCGACTTCCTGTCGGTGGAGAAGACCTTCGGCGACTGGCGCACCGTGCAGAAGACCCACTTCAATGACGGTGGCGTGTTCGACCAGATCTATACCAACAAATAACCAACGTCCGCTGTAGGAGCGGGCTTGTCCCGCGATGGCGTCAGACCAAGCAATGATGTTGCCTGTTCTGACGCCATCGCGGGACAAGCCCGCTCCTACAAGAGTCCTGTCTCAGGCCTGCTGGCGAAACACCAGCGCCTTCAGGCCACCCTCCGGATCCGCATCCGGAAACTCCGGCGGATTCTCCAGCCGCTCGACGAACGCCAACCCCGGCGCCTGCTCGGCCATCCCCTCGATGAGAAACTGCGGCCCGATCCCCGGGTCGTTGACGCAGGCCAGTACCGTGCCGCCTTGGTTCAGCAACTCCGGCAGACGCCGAAGAATCTTGGCGTAGTCCTGGGTCAGCACGAAGCTGCCGCGCTGGAAGGTCGGCGGGTCGATGATGATCAGGTCGTACGGCCCGTACTTGCGCACCTTGCCCCACGACTTGAACAGCTCATGCCCCAGGTACGCGACCCGCGAGGCGTCATGGCCGTTGAGCCGGTGGTTGTCGCGGCCCCGGGACAGCGCCGACTTGGCCATGTCCAGGTTGACCACCTGCTCGGCGCCGCCGGCGATGGCCGCCACTGAAAAGCCGCAGGTGTAGGCGAACAGGTTGAGCACGCGCTTGCCGGCCGCTTGCTCGCGTACCCAGCGTCGGCCATAGCGCATGTCGAGGAACAGGCCGTTGTTCTGGCGCACGCCCAGGTCGAGCAGGTACTTCAGGCCATCCTCGACCACTTCGCGCTGCTGGCACGGCTCGCCCCACAACCACTGGCCGGGGCTGTCCGGCAGGTAGCGGTGCTGCATCAGGATGGCCTGGCCGGTCCACTGCGGACGTTCGGCCAGCGCCATCAGCATCGCTTCCAGCTCCGCCAGCTGGCCCTCGGGCGGCTCGCGGAACAGCGCCACCAGCAGCACGCCATCGAGCCAATCGACGGTGATCTGCTCAAGCCCCGGCCAGCAACGGCCACGGCCATGGAACAGGCGGCGGGTCTCCTGTGGGGCGGGATCGAGGGCGGCGAGCAGGTGCTGCTCGAGGGTGGCGATGGCTGGGCTCATGTCGGCTACGGTCAGGCAAAAGCGCCATTCTACCCGCTCGCGGCCGGGCCGGGCGGCCATCGATGAAGGGGATGAGAGGGTTTGCGGCACTTTTGTCGCTTTTTTCTTGCCGGGGCGCTGTGGATAGTGCGGCCATCCCTCCCTGAAACCGGATCACTGCCATGTCACCCCTGAAAGTCGAATTCTTCCACGATGTCGTCTGTGGCTGGTGCTTCGTCCTCGCCCCGCGCCTCAAGCAACTGCAGGACGAACTCAACCTGGACATCCAGCACCGCAGCTTCATCCTGCAGACCAGCCGCGAGGCGATGGTCGAGCGCTTCGGCTCGATGCCCAAGGCCAAGGAAACCATCCTCAGCCATTGGCTGTCGTGCTCGCGCGCCGAGGACGTCAAGCGCATCAACATCGAAGCCATGCGCCAACAGGACTTCGAATACCCCACCGGCCTGCTCGCAGGCCTCGCCTGCCAGACCGCCAAGGCGCTGGGCGGCAACGAAGGCCACGAGCGCCTGTTCGACCGCCTGCAGGAAGCCCACCTGGTGCAGGCCCGCAACATCGGCGACCGCGCCACCGTGCTGGCGGTGGCCGCCGAGGCCGGCTTCGACCCGCAGGCCTTCGCCACGGCATTCGACCAGCAGGCGCCGCAGATGCTCGACGAAGAACTGGCCCTGGGCCGGCGCCTGGGCATCAGTTCGGTGCCCAGCCTGGTGATCGATGGCCGCTACCTGGTCCCCGGCGCCCTGAGCCTCGAGCAACTGCGCCAGACCTTCATCCAGGTCCGTGCCAACCAGAACCAGGCACAAGGAGCCGCACAATGAACAATCGCTACTGGATCGCCGCCGGCGCCTCGCTGTCGCTGCTGACCATGGCCCTGCTGCCCGCCCCGGCGGTGATGGCCAACGACGCCCCCGCCGCCCAGGCCAACGCCACCCCGGTGGCGGTCGCCCGGGTGCAGTCCGGCCCCATGCCGCAGGTGCTCAGCGCCGTCGGCACCCTGGAGGCGGTGCACCAGGTCAATGTCTCGCCGGAAGTCGGCGGGCGTATCACCGCGCTGGAGTTCACCGCCGGCAAGGCCGTGGCCGCCGGCCAAGTGCTGGTCAAGCTCAACGACGCGCCCGAGCGCGGCGAGCTGGCCAAGCTGCAGGCCCAGGCCAAGAACGCCAAGCTGGCCCTGGAGCGCACACGCAAGGTGCTGCCGCTGGCCTCCACCCAGGCCCAGCTGGACCAGGCCCAGGCCAACTACGACCAGTTGCTTGGCGAGATCGCCCAGGTCCAGGCGCAGATCGCGCAGAAGACCATCCGCGCCCCGTTCGCCGGCGTGCTGGGCATCCGCAAGGTCAACCTCGGCCAGTACGTCAGCCCCGGCGACAGCCTGGTGACCCTCACCGAGCTGTCGCGCCTGCACGTCAACTTCCCGCTGCCCGAGCAGTCCGCCGCTGCCCTGCAGGCGGGCCAGACCATCACCCTCAAGGTCGATGCCTGGCCGCAGCAGCGCTTTGTCGCCGCGGTGACCACCCTGGAGCCGCAGATCGACCCGGGCGCCCGCTCCATGCAGGTGCAGGCGACCCTCGACAACCCCGGCCAGCAACTCAAGCCGGGCATGTTCGCCAACGTCAGCATCGAGCTGCCGAGCCACGCCGACGTGCTCAGCGTGCCGGAAACGGCGATCAGCTACAGCGCCTACGGCAACTCGCTGTACGTGCTGCGCGAGAAGGACGGCGCGCTGCGCGTGGAGCAGGTGTTCGTCAAGCTCGGCGCGCGCCGCGACGACCGCGTGGTGGTGCTCGATGCGCTGACCCCGGGCGACCGCGTGGTGGTGTCCGGGCAGATCCGCCTGAGCAATGGCATGCCGGTGCGGGTCACCGACGACACCCTGGCCGCCAGCACCACGCGCAAGCCGGACCTGGCCCAGCAGTAATGGGTTTGCGTGCCACTGAAAAGGACCTGTAGCACCATGAAATTCACCGACCTGTTCATCCGCCGCCCGGTACTGACCCTGGTGGTCTGCGCGATGATCGTCATGCTTGGCCTGCTGGCGCTGCTGAACCTGCCGATCCGCCAGTACCCGCAGCTGGAAAGCGCGACCATCACCATCACCACCGAATACCCCGGCGCCCGCTCGCAGTTGATGCAGGGCTTCGTCACCCAGCCCATCTCGCAAGCCGTGGCCTCGGTCGACGGCGTCGACTACCTGAGCTCGACCTCGACCCAGGGCAAGAGCGTCATCAGCGTGCGCCTGAAGCTCAACGCCGACTCCAACAAGGCCCTCACCGAGATCATGGCCGCCGTCAACCAGGTCAAGTACCGCCTGCCCGAAGGCGCCTACGACTCGGTGGTGGCCAAGTCCTCCGGTGAAGGCACGGCGGTGATCTACATCGGCTTCTCGAGCAAGGACATCGGCCTGCCGGCGATCACCGACTACATCTCGCGGGTGGTGCAGCCACGCGTGGCGGCCATCGACGGCGTGGCCGAGGCGCAGATCCTCGGCGGCCAGAAGCTGGCCATGCGCCTGTGGCTGGACCCGGCGCGGATGGCCGCGCGCAACCTGTCGGCCAGCGACGTGGCCGAGGCCATCCGCCAGAACAACTTCCAGGCCGCCCCCGGGCAGACCAAGGGCCAGTACGTCTCGGCCAACATCAACATCAACACCGACCTGACCAGCGTCGACCAGTTCCGCCAGATGGTGGTGCGCCGCGACGGCGACACGCTGATCCGCCTGAGCGACATCGGCACCGCCGAGCTCGGCGCCACCTCCTATGACACCAGCGGCATCATGGACGGCGAGCCCGCGGTGTTCATCGGCCTGCACGCCACCCCCGCCGGCAACCCGCTGACCATCGTCGGCGCGGTGCAGGACATGATGCCGCAGATCCGCGAGACCATGCCGCCGGGCATGACCGCCAACATCGTGTTCGAGGTGGCGCGCTTCATCCAGGCGTCCATCGATGAAGTGGTCAAGACCCTGATCGAAGCCGTGGTGATCGTCGCCGTGGTGATCTTCCTGTTCCTCGGCTCGCTGCGCAGCGTGCTGATCCCGCTGGTGACCATCCCGCTGTCGCTGATCGGCGCGGCGGCGATCATGAGTCTGTTCGGTTTCAGCATCAACCTGCTGACCCTGCTGTCGATGGTCCTGGCCATCGGCCTGGTGGTGGACGACGCCATCGTCGTGGTGGAGAACGTCCACCGCCATATCGAGGAAGGCAAGTCGCCCTTGCAGGCGGCACTGGTCGGTGCCCGCGAGATCGCCGGCCCGGTGATCGCCATGACCCTGACCCTGGCCGCGGTGTACGCCCCGATCGGCCTGATGGGCGGGCTGACCGGCGCGCTGTTCAAGGAGTTCGCCTTCACCCTCGCCGGCGCCGTGGTGGTGTCCGGCGTGGTGGCGCTGACCCTGTCACCGGTGATGAGCGCCTTCCTGCTCAACCGCCAGGCCAGCGAAGGGCCGATGACCCGTGGCGCCGAGCGCTTCTTCCAGTGGCTGGGCAAGGGCTACGGGCGCGTGCTGGACGTGTCACTGCACCACCGCTGGCTGACCCTGGCGATTGCCGCGGCGGTGTTCGTCAGCCTGCCGATCCTCTACCTCGGCGCCCAGCGCGAACTGGCGCCGGTCGAGGACCAGGCCCAGGTTCTGGCGGTGGCCAAGGCGCCGCAGTACGCCAACATCGACTACACCGAGATGTACGCGCACCGCATGGACCGCCTGTTCGCCACCTTCCCGGAAACCGACATCACCTGGGTGGTCAACGGCAACGACGGCCCGCGCACCGCGTTCGGCGGCGCCAACCTGAGCACCTGGGAAAAGCGCCAGCGCAGCGCCGACCAGCTGCAGGCCGAGATCCAGAAAGCCGTCGGCGAGATCGAGGGCGTGGCCATCTTCGCCTTCCAGCTGCCGCCACTGCCCGGCTCCACCGGCGGCCTGCCGGTGCAGATGGTGATCCAGAGTTCCCAGGACCACCGCGTGGTGTTCGACGCCATGGACAAGATCAAGCAGGCGGCCATGGCCAGCGGCCTGTTCGCCGTGGTCGACAGCGACCTGGACTTCAACAGCCCGCTGGTCAACATCAACATCGACCGCAGCAAGGCCAACGACCTGGGCATCAGCATGCAGGCCATCGGCGACGCCCTGGCGGTGCTGGTGGGCGAGAACTACGTCAACCGCTTCGCCCTCGACGGCCGCTCCTACGACGTGATCCCGCAGGTGGCACGGGCCCAGCGCCTGTCGGCGGAGATGCTGGTCGGCCAGTACGTCAAGGCCGCCAACGGCGCCCAGGTGCCGCTGTCGACCCTGGTCAGCTTCGACATGTCGATCGAGCCCAACAAGCTGACCCAGTTCAACCAGCTCAACTCGGCCACCCTGCAGGCGGTGCCGGCGCCGGGCGTGAGCATTGGCGACGCGGTGCAGTTCCTCGCCGCCCAGGCCAATGCCCTGCCCACCGGCTTCAGCCATGACTGGCTGTCCGATGCCCGCCAGTTCGTCCAGGAAGGCAGCGCCCTGGTGGTGACGTTCATCTTCGCCATCCTGGTCATCTACCTGGTGCTGGCGGCGCAGTTCGAAAGCCTGCGCGACCCGCTGGTGATCCTGGTCAGCGTGCCGATGTCGGTGTGCGGCGCGCTGATCCCGCTGTACCTGGGCTACGCCACGGTGAACATCTACACGCAGATCGGCCTGGTGACCCTGGTCGGCCTGATCAGCAAGCACGGCATCCTCATGGTCGAGTTCGCCAACGAGCTGCAGCAGGCCGACCAGCTCGACCGCCGCACGGCCATCGAGCGCGCCGCGCAGATCCGCCTGCGGCCGATCCTGATGACCACCGCGGCCATGGTGGTGGGCCTGGTCCCACTGCTACTGGCCAGCGGCGCCGGTGCCCACAGCCGCTTCAGCCTGGGCCTGGTGATCGTCATCGGCATGCTGGTCGGCACGCTGTTCACCCTGTTCATCCTGCCCACCGTGTACTCGCTGCTGGCCAAGGACCACCGTGCCAGCGAAGACCCACGCCTGCAGGAACTGGCCGCCTACACCCAGCCGGCCTGACCCTTTAGCCCGCCCTCCCCTGTGGCAGCCGTGATCGGCTGCCCCTGGGAGCGGCCGGCCCGAATAAAGAGAAACGACATGCTACGTAAGACCCTTCTGCCCCTTCTGCTCCTGGCGCCCCTGGCCCAGGCCGTTGCCGCCGAGCGTGCGACACTGATGTCGGTGTATGCCCAGGTGGTCGAGCACAACAGCGACATGGCCGCCGCCCGCGAGAACTACCTGGCCCGCCGCGAGGCCGTGCCCCTGGCCCGCGCCCGCCTGCTGCCGCAGGTAGCCCTGGATGCCGAGGCCGGTGACGTGCGCAGCGACCGCCGCCAGGTCGAACAGCGCAGCGGCAGCCTGTACCGCCTGAGCCTCGACCAGCCGTTGTTCGACCTCAGCCGCTGGTTCGACCTCAAGGCCGCGCAGTCCGAGAACGAACAGGCCGAACTGGACTTCTCGGCGTTCCAGCAGCAGCTGATCCTCGACACCGCCAGCAGCTACTTCGACACCCTGCTGGCCGAGGACAACCTGGCCACCGCCAAGGCCGAGCTGCGTGCCTTCGACCGCCAGTTGCAGCAGACCCGACTGAGCTACGACGCCGGCCTGTCCGACCAGAACGACATGCTCTCGGCCCAGGCCAGCTTCGACCGCGCCAGCGCCAACCTGATCGACAGCCAGCGCCGCAGCGAAGACGCCTACCAGGCGCTGATGCGCCTGACCGGCCAGGCGCAGCCGGCATTGGCCGGAATCCGCCACAGCCTGCCGGTGCAGGCGCCGGTGCCAGCACGCGCCGAGGCCTGGGTCGAACAGGCCATGGCGCAGAACCTGCGCCTGCGCGCCAGCCAGGCCGCCGTCAGCCAGGCCGGCCAGACCCTGCGCAGCAGCAAGGCCGATCACCTGCCGACCTTCAACCTGGCCATGGGCTACACCGAGGGCGACAGCGACCTGATGGACTCCAGCGCGCACTTCGGCCAGCGCCCCGGCAACCAGCGCGACAGCTCGGTGATGGTGCAGATGAAGCTGCCGCTGTTCAGCGGCGGCGGCACCAGCGCGCGGGTACGCCAGGCCACCCATGAGCTGGCACGCACCGAGTACGGCCGCACCAGCCTCGAGCGCGAGGTGCTGGAAGGTTCGCGCAACGCCTTCCGCGCGGTGGTCAGCGATGTCGAGCAGGTGCGCGCGCGACGCCAGAGCATTGTCTCCAGCCAAGGCTCGTTGCGGGCGACCGAGGCGGGGTATGAGGTGGGCAGCCGCAACATCGTCGATATCCTCGATGCGCAGCGCGACCTGTACAACGCGGTACGTGACTACAACGTCTCGCGCTATGCGTACATCGTCGACAGCCTGCGGCTCAAGCAGCAGGCCGGCAGCCTGAGCCCGGATGACCTGCGCGAGCTGGCGGGGTATCTGAAGCTGGATTACGAGCCGGAGCGGGATTTCCTGCCGAGTGATCTGCGCGGGTAAGGTATTGGCAATCGCGGGGCCCGCGCCCACGACAGCGTGTTCATGTTGAGAATTGGCATCCGGCTTGGGCCTGCCGGGGCTGCTTTGCAGCCCTTTCGCGGCACAAGGCCGCTCCTACAGGGGCGGGCGGTCACCTGTAGGAGCGGCCTTGTGCCGCGAAAGGGCCATCGGATCAACCGCAGCGGTTCAACCCCAGCTCCATATCATCGATCAACGCCTTGGCCATGGCGCTCAACATGCGCGCTGCGCTGCCCGCCATCAGGTCGCCTTCCATCTCGGCCTCGCAGGTGAGGTGGCGAATGCAGCCAAGCAGCACCGACAACTCGCTGAAGGCATCCGCGAAGGGAATGCCCGGCTCGACCTTGAACAGGTCCATGCAACGGGTCCGGCCTGCGGTACGTGCGTTGGTCATGGTTGTACCCCTGGCTTGTGTTCGAGCAAGGCACAGGCCAGCTGGCCGAGGTAGTCACTGGCGGTGAACAGACGGTCCTGGGCTTCGCCGGGGTCGGTCTTGAAGTAGATATCGAGGACATCGGAAATGGCGGTGGTCACCTCGACGGCGGCGGTCATGGCTTCTTCGCGGGTGAGGGTCGGGTGGATAGCGATGACGGGGGCTAGACGGGGTGGGTCTGGGACGATCTTTTTCATGATGAAACTCCAGTGCGTGACAGGAGCGGCCATCTCGATCTTTCTCACGGACAAAGGTGGCAGCCGTACGCGGGGTGAGAAACCGGTGCACTGAAGCCGGCCAGACCGAAGTCTGCCCGCGCAGGGCTGCCATGAAGCAATAGCCTTGGCAGTGCAGGTCGGGTTCTCACACCCGGTCACCTGATATGGCGACCCAGTGAAGTTATCCGTGGGGTATTTCCCCGACAACGCGGCGGCTTCCGGCAAGCGCGTAGGATAGTTCCCAAGCTTTGCTGGCTGAAGCATTTGGTTTCAGGTTCGGAAGTTTCTTACGTTGATAGTGGAAGAACATGGCCGGGCAGCGCCCGGATCGCGGGGCAAGCCCGCTCCCACGACAGCGCGTTTGGAGCGGGATGCAAAGGGTGGCAACTGTGCACGGGGTGAGAAACCGAGGCGCAAGAGAAACTCGGCCAGACCAAAGTCTGCCTGGGCACAGCCGCCATAACTGGATTGCCGATCATCCAAGCTTCAGGCTCTCACACCCTCCCCCCAATGAGGCTACCCAGTGAAGTTATCCTTGGGGTACTTCCCCGACAACGCGGTGGCCTCCGGCAAGCGCGTAGGATTGTTCCCAAGCCTATTCGACTCAAGCATTTGGCTTCAGGTTTAGAAGCGTTTACTCAGAAAATCGCAGAGGATGGCCGGGCAAGCCCGCAATAGCAATCAAGAGTTCACCAAACAACAACTAGCGATAGCTGCACCAGCACAGGCGCCGCCCGTAACTTCGCGACTTCAGGAGGCCGAACGCAGGCCTTGCGGAGGGAGGTGACGGGCATGGATGTCCGTCAAGCGCTGCGCCCCAGGATGGGGCGTTCAGCGCGGTCCTCCCGGGAGCAAGGCCGGAGTGAGGGGACCCGGAGCGAAGCGCAGGGCCGGATGAATGGAGCGCCACGGCTTTGCTTACTTTGGCCGCGGACGGCGAGTTACGACCAAAGTAAGCCGCCGTAAGGGCGGAAAGGTGACTAAGCGTCGACATCACAAATGAATGCGCCTACATCCCTCGAAACCACCACCCACGATCCTTCAAGCAACTACAGGCCGATACTCCCGACACCGCTCCCGCAGTATCTGCGCCAGCAACCGCACCTCGGGACTGTGCCGGTACTCCTCGGGATACCCCATGTACATCGGCACCTCCCGCTCCCGCTGATGCTGCAGGTTGACCCGCACCAACCGCCCTTGCGCCAGCCCCTGCTGCACCCGATGTTCCGGCAACCAGGCGAACCCCATCCCCCGCTCGACGAAGCTCTCGGCCGCCGCCAGGCTGCTCACCGTCCAGCGCTGCGAGGTCCCCAGCCAGCCACTGTTCTGCGAATTGCGCGTGCCGGAATCGCGGATCACCACCTGCCGGTGGTTCTTCATGTCGTCCAGGCTCAACTCCCCCTGCGCCTCGCTCAGCGGGTGGCTGGCCCCCACCACGCAGACCAGCGAGACATTGAGCAGGAACTCCTGCAGGTAGCCGGAAGGCAGGCTGCTGGCGATACCCAGCTCGACCTTGCCGTCCTCCAGCAACTCGCGGGCCCCGGACAACGCCGTTTCGTACAAGCGGATACGGTGATCCTTGTACTCCTGGGCAAACTCCAGCAGCGCCTGCTGCAAAAGCTCGAGGGGGAACAGCACATCCACCGCCAGCGCCTGCTCGGTGAACAGCCCAGGCTGGTATTGGTTGGCCAGGTGTTCGAGCTTCTGCGCCGCGCCCAGCAGGTGCTTGGCCTGGGGCAGCAGGGCCTTGCCCAGGGAGGTGAGCACGGCCTTGCGGCCTTCGATGATGAACAGCTCCTGGCCCAGGAGCATTTCCATGCGGTTGACCGAGTGGCTGATGGCCGACTGCGACTTGTACATGTGCTCGCCGGCCTGCTGGAACCCGCCGCACTCGACCGTGCAGACGAACGCGCGCCACTGATCGAGACTGATCTTGGAAAACACCACTACCTCCTTGTATGCCCGCGCCTGCGGGTGACGAATCCTGTGTCCTGCGGGGTTGTACCACAGCTTCGCCCGACACATGAAGACCATGCCGCGATGCGCGCACTTTTTGTCACTATTCGCCCGGCGCGGTTCATGCGACAACAACCTCCCTCACGGTGCCCGGCACTAATGGATGAATAACGGACAAGGAAGTCCCGACCATGCAGAGATGCACAAGCGACACGGCATAAATATACAGCCGAAACAACAGGTCAATCCGGCGATAACACCGCCATAAAATTTTCATATTAAAACAATTGAAAATTTTAATTGCCCTATTGTTAGACAATCCGCTCACTACCCCTTTTCGCAAGCCGCGTGAAATCACGGGGCACGCGGCTGCACGCGATAAATAAACCTTTAACTTTCCCGCCTGAAAAACCATGAGCAGGCGTCATCAATCCCATCGGAATTATTCGCTTTTTTTGGCAAAAGCTTCAGCCGCAATAATTAAATGGCCAGCAGGGTCTGGCACCGGAACAACAAGACCGGTTGTGTATTTTGGGATTTTTTCAACAGTGAAAAATAATTGGGCATACACATGAAAATCGGCATTGATGATATTGGGCTGTCTGTACCGCAACACTTTTTCGCACTGGAAGAACTTGCCGAACGGCATGGTATCGATCCGCAGAAATACCTGGTCGGCATCGGCCAGGAGTTCATGGCCGTGCCGGCCCCGGACGAAGACATCGTGACCCTGGCGGCCAACGCCGCCCTGCCGCTGCTCGATGACGCCACCCGCGCCTCGATCGCCACGGTGATCCTCGCCACCGAGAGCGGCATCGACCAGTCCAAGGCCGCCGGCCTGTTCGTCCACAGCCTGCTCGGCCTGCGTGCCGACTGCCGCGTGGTGGAGTTCAAGCAGGCCTGCTACGGCGCCACCGCTGGCTTGCAGATGGCCCGTGCGCTGGTCGCCCAGCGTCCTCACGAGAAGGTACTGGTGATCGCCACCGACATCGCCCGCTACGAGCAGAACTCCGAGGGCGAATGCACCCAGGGCGCCGGCGCCGTGGCCATGATCGTGGCCGAGAACCCGCGCCTGCTGGAGCTGCACCCGCACCAGGGCCGCTACAGCCTGGACGTCTCGGACTTCTGGCGGCCGAACCTGCGCAGCACCGCGCTGGTCGACGGCAAGCTGTCGATCGAGGTCTACCTGGAGTCGCTGCGCAACGCCTGGCAGAGTTACCGCGCCGACGGCGGCCTAGGCCTGGAAGACATGAGCTTCCTGTGCTTCCACCAGCCGTTCACCAAGATGGCGAAGAAAGCCTTCTCGGTGTTCGAGGCAATCGAGCCTGAAGCGGCCAAGGCCCTGGGCGAGAAGGCCTACTCCACCAGCCAGCTGTACGGCAAGGCCATCGGCAACTGCTACACCGCCTCGCTGTACATCGCCCTGCTGTCGCTGCTGGACAACAGCGACGAGGACCTGACCGGCCGCAACATCGGCCTGTTCAGCTACGGTTCGGGCAGCGTCGGCGAGTTCTTCAGCGCCACCGTGGTGCCGGGCTACCAGGCCCATTCGCGGCGCAAGGCGCATGCGCGCATGCTGGCCAGCCGCACCCGCCTGGGCCATGAGCAGTACAGCAGCTGGTTCTACGGCGACAACCACCCGGCCATGGCCGACTACAGCACCCCGTACGTCACCGGCGGCGCGTTCCGCTACGGCGGTTGCGAGGGCTATCGCCGTCAGTACGAGAGCACCGCCCTGTCCCTGAAGATGGCGAGCTGACGACCATGAGCGACGTGCTGCTGAGCTGGCCGCAACCCGCGGTCGCCTGCCTGACCCTGAACCGTCCGCATGCCGGCAACGCCCTCGACGAGGCCCTGCTCGGGGCCTTGCACGAGCAGCTGCAGGCCCTCGCCGAGCACCCGGGGCTGCGCGCCCTGGTGCTCGACGGCGCCGGCGAGCACCTGTGCACCGGGGCGGACCTGGAGTGGATGCGCCGCAGCCGTGACTTCGACCATGCGCGCAACCTGGAGGACGCCAGCCTGCTGGCCAACGTCCTGCAACGCCTGGACGACTTCCCGGTGCCGGTGCTGATGCTGGCCCGCGGCGCGGTGTTCGGCGGGGCCCTGGGCCTGCTGTGCTGCGCCGACCACGTGCTGGCCGCCGAGGATGCGCGGTTCTGCTTCAGCGAGGCGCGCCTGGGCCTGGCCCCGGCCTTGATCAGCCCCTACGTGGTGCGCGCCATGGGCGTGCGCCAGGCACGGCGCTACATGCTCTCGGCCGAGGTGTTCGGCGGCGAGGACGCGCTGCGCCTGCAGCTGGTCCACCGCCTGGTGCCCGCCGCCGAGCTGGAGCAGGCCCGCGACCGCTGGCTGGCCACCCTGCTGCAGACCGGCCCCCAGGCCAGTCGCGAGATCAAGCAGATGCTGGCGCGCCTGGCAGGCCGCGACCACCTGCTCGACGAGCAGGGTTGCAACCTGCAGCTGATCGCCCGCCTGCGCACCTCCAGCGAGGGCCAGCACGGTCTTGCCGCCTTCTTCGAACGCAGTCGCCCCGACTGGGCGCAATGAACCCTGGGTGCGCGGACCACGAAGCCCGCGCCGTTCCGGCGTCGCCGACGACGCCCGACCTATGAGAAAAGGATTTTGCCATGTGTGGTTTCATCGGTGTCTACCAGTCCAAACGCAACAGCATCAGCGACCAGTCGATCCTCGACGCCCTGGCCGCCATCAACCACCGCGGCCCGGACGAGCACAGCCTGTGGCGTGACCCGGGCGAGCGCGCCGTGCTCGGCCACACCCGCCTGAGCATCATCGGTCTGGACAACGGCATGCAGCCGATCGTCGCAGACGAAGGCGACCTGGCGGTGATCGTCAACGGCGAGTTCTACGACCACGAGCGCATCCGTACCGAACTGCAGGCCGAAGGCGCGATCTTTAAGACCGCCTCGGACAGCGAGATCGCCCTGCACCTGTACCGCCGCTCCGGCATGGCCGGGCTCAAGGAGCTGCGCGGCGAGTTCGCCATGGTCCTGTTCGATCGCCGTCGCCGCCTGATGCTGGCGGTGCGCGACCGCCTGGGCATCAAGCCGCTGTTCTACACCCAGCATGAAGGCAACTGGTACTTCGCCTCCGAGATCAAGGCCCTGCTGGCCGCCGGCGTCAACCCGACCTGGGACGAGAACGCCTACGCCAGCCGCGCCTTCTATCTGCGCGACCACACCCTGTTCGAAGGCGTGCGCAGCGTGCAGCCGGGTTGCTGGGTGATGGTCGACCACGGCGGCCTGCACAGCGGTCGTTACTGGGACATGGAATTCGCCCGCCGCGACACCCCGGCGCCGAGCGACGAGGCCGGCATGATCGAATCCGTGCGCGCCGCCATCGAGGAAGCGGTGCGCCTGCGCCTGCGCGCCGACGTGCCGATGGGCGTGTACCTGAGCGGCGGCATCGACTCCTCGGCGATGCTGGGCATGGCCACCGCCCTCAAGGGCGAGCCGCTGGACGCCTTCAACCTGTCGTTCACCGACATGGACGACTATGACGAGAACCGTTTCGCGCGCATGGCCGCCGAGCACAACGGCGCGCGCTTCCACACTATCGAGATCACCCAGGACGACCTGGCCGACAACTTCGAGCAGGCGGTGTGGCACAACGAGACGCCGTTCTTCAACGCCCACGGCGTGGCCAAGTACATCCTCAGCAAGGAAGTGCGCAAGGCCGGCCTGAAGGTGGTGCTGACCGGCGAAGGCGCCGACGAAGTGTTCGCCGGCTACCCGCACTTCCGCCGTGACATGCTGCTGTACAACAACGAGCAACAAGACCCGAAAGTCATCGACCTGCTGCGCCAGCGCATCCAGGCCAACGAGCAGGGCTACACCAACGCGCACATGCCCCACGACATCCACTGGATGGTCGACCAGCTCAAGCACGGCGTGTCGTGGCTGGACAACCAGGCCGGCTGGTTCAAGGCCCTGGAGAGCCTGTACCGCGGCGACTTCCGCGACCACTTCACCGGTGTCGACCCGTACCGCCAGTTCTTCGACCGCCTCGACCACGGCAAGCTCGCCGACCGCGACCCGGTGCACAACTCCATGTACCTGTGGGCCAAGTCGTACCTGCCGAACTTCGTCCTCACCACCCTGGGCGACCGCATGGAGATGGCCAACAGCATCGAAGGCCGCGTGCCGCTGCTCGACCACCACGTGGTCGAACTGGCCTGCCAGCTGCCGGTGTGGATGAAGGTGCGCGGCGCCACCGAGAAGTACGTGTTCCGCGAAGCCATGCGCCCTTACCTGCCCAAGGCCCTGTACGAGCGCAAGAAGCATTACTTCCGTGCGCCGCCGGCCACCCTGCAGCAGCAAGGCCGCCTGTGGCAGCTGGTGCAGGACACCCTGCACAGCCGTGACCTGGACGCGCTGCCGTTCTTCGACGCGGCCAAGGTACGCACCCTGCTCAAGCAGCTGCCGACCCTCAGCGCCCAGGAACAGGGCCTGCTCGACCCGATGCTGATGGAGCTGACCAGCCTGTGCCTGCTGCAGCGCCGCTACCGCATGAGCGGCCAGAGCTGGAACACCTTGAGCGAGGTGGCCGCATGAAGATCGCAATCATCGGCGCCGGCCTCAATGGCCTGGCCTGCGCCCTGATTCTCAAGCGCTTCGGCCTCGAGGCCACGGTGTACGAGCGGGCCCATGGCCCGCGCGACTCGGGCACCGGCATCTACGTCTGGCCCCAGGGCGTACAGGTGCTGCGCTTCCTGTTCAACGACACCGGGTTCATCGGCCGCGGCAAGGCCATCGAGTTCCTCGACACCCATGGCCGCGACGGTCGCCTGATCCACAGCCAGCCGGTGCGCCCGGACGGCCTGGGGATCCCGGCGCCGGCGGTGATGTTCCCGCGTCCCGAGCTGTTCGGCCTGCTGCGCGAACGCCTGGCCCCCGGGCAGATCCGCTACCAGATGGGCTGCGAGAAAGTGGAGAAGGTCGGCGAACAGGCGCGGGTCACCTTCAGCAACGGCGAACAGGAAGACTTCGACCTGGTGATCGGCAGCGACGGCGTCGGCTCCACCGTGCGCCAGTGCCTGGAACCGGGCCTGACGCCCTACGACACGGGGCTGGTGGCCAGCCGCGGCATGGTCGAGTTCGACTCGCCGCTGCTGCTGCCGGACCGTTGCCAGATCTTCGCCTCGGAGTTCTCGCGGGTGGTCACCTACCCGCTGGCGGCCGACCGTCCGTACCGCTACTGGTTCGCCGCCTACCAGCACCGCAACCAGCCGCTGCTTGACCGTGACGGCCTGGTACAGCTGTTCGCCGACCTACCGCCGGACGTGGTGCGAATGATCGAAGCCACCGAGCACGAGCAGATCCTCACCCACAAGATGATGGCGCTGACCGGTGCCGGCTGCTGGCAGAACGGCCGCGTGGTGATGCTCGGCGACAGCATCCACGCCATGCTGCCGACCCTCGGCTATGGCCTGACCCTCGGCCTGGAGAACGCCTTCATGCTCGCCCAGGCCCTGGTCGGCTGCTGCGACGAGCGCCTCGACAGCGCCCTGCAACGCTACGAGATCCGCGCCGCCGAACGTTCGCGGGTGATGCTGGAAGTGATGCGCGACATGACCGACCTGTACTACTTCGAGGAGGACAGCGCCATGACCTCCTCGCGGATCCGGCCGATCGTCGAGCGCTTCCACGACCTGGCCCTGACCACGGTGTTCTGAGGAGATCGCCATGAGTGACGCATACCGCCAGCGCCTGCAGGCCTTCGTCAGCGAGCGCATCACGCCGAACGTGGCGGCCTGGGAGCAGCTCGGCGCCTACCCGGCCACGCTCAACCGCGAGGCCGGCGCCGCCGGCCTGCTCGGCCTGGGCCACGACCACCGCCAGTTGCCGGACGACCCTCGGGCCGTGGCGGTGCTGATCGAGGAGCTGACCCGCAGCGGCGCCCAGGGCATCACCATGGGCCTGGGCTCGCACTTCGTCAGCCTCAAGGCGGTGCAGGCCACCGGCCACCCGATCGTCCACGACCTGGTGCCGGCAGTGCTCGACGGCCGCCAGAGCATCGCCCTGGCGATCACCGAGCGCCAGGCCGGCTCCGACCTGCGCGCCCTGGAGTGCCGGGCCACGCGCCAGGCCGACGGCTACCGGCTGAACGGGCACAAGGCGTTCATCTGCAACGCCACCCGTGCCGACTGGCTGCTGATGGTCGGCCACTGCGAGGACGGCCTGGCGCTGTTCCTGGTCGAGGGCTCCGCCGCCGGCATCCGCCACACCCCGCGCCAGGCCCTGGGCTGGCGCTGCCTGCCACTGGCCGATCTGGAGCTTGTGGACGTGCCAGCGCTGCGCCTGACCGGCAAGGGCGGCGTCGGCCGCCTGCTGCAGGCCAGCCTGCAGCAGGAGCGGCTGAACCTGGCGGTGATGGCCATCACCAGCGCAGACATGGCCCTGCAGGCCGCCATCGACTGGTGCAAGAGCCGCCAGGTCGGCGGCAAGCCGCTGTTCGACAAGTCGGTGATCCGCCAGCGCCTGGCCGAGCACTACGCGCAGCTGACGGTCAGCCGCCAGTTCGTCGACACCTGCGTGACCCGCCAGGCCGAAGGCACCCTGGACGCGCACCAGGTGGCCATCGCCAAGAACAGCGCCGTACAGACCCTGGAAACCCTGGCCCGTGACGCCGTGCAGTTGCATGGCGCCCACGGCTGCGTCGAGCCCTCGCTGGTCGAACGCATCCACCGCGACGCCCGCCTGCTGGCCATCGGCGGCGGCACCCACGAAATCATGCTGGAAATCATCGCCCGGCACCTGTGAAGGATCACACCATGAGCACCATCAGCGACCACGCCGCCGCGCACTCGCGCGCGCTGCTCGAACACGCCTACCAGCGCTACTGCGGGCTGGAAATGCTGGAACAGTCCCCCGGCCAGTGCACCTGCCGGCTGACCGTCACCGATGCCATCGACAACCTCAGCCAGACCCTGCACGGCGGGGTGATCTACTCGATGCTCGACGTCACCAGCATGCTCGCCACCCTGCCCTTGCTGGGGCCGGACGAGTACGCCCTGACCAACAGCTTCAACACCCTGCTGCTGTCGGCCACGCCGCGCGACACCGAGGTGCTGTTCCACGCCAAGGTGATCCGCGACGGCCGCAACCTGATGTTCACCCAGGCCGAGGCCTGGCGGGTCAACGCCGACGGCAGCCAGACGCGCATTGCCAGCGCGCAGTTGAGCAAGTTCAGGCTCAAGCGCGAGTGGTGACGGCGTAATCATCCATCACGTTCATCGCGGGGCAAGCCCGCTCCCACGCGATTTGTGGGAGCAGGCTTGCCCCGCGATCGTTTCAGCACAGAGCCCCTGGCGATACATGACAACCTTAAGGGTAATACCCTGATTATCTGCGCTTTTCACTCCCGCCCGATTGCTCAAGACTGGCTGTCACACACATCACTGAAAGGATTCTCGCAATGAATCACAAGGTCCTGGTCATCCGCTCCTCGATCAAGTCCGATGGCGGCTTCTCCGGCCAACTGGTGGACAACTTCCTCAAGCAGCTCAAAGAGGTCAACCCTGAAGCTTCGGTGGCGGTACGCGACCTGCACGCCCAGCCCATCCCGCACCTCAATGCGGTGACCATGGACGCCCTGTTTGGCGGTGACGCCAGCAGCATCGAGGCGGCCGCGGCGCTGAAGCTGTCCAACGAGCTGATCGAAGAGATCCAGGAAGCCGACCGCGTGGTGATCGGCCTGCCACGCTACAACTTCGGCGCACCGTCGATCCTGCACACCTGGGTCGACTACATCGTGCGTGGTGGCGTCACCTTCACCTACGTCGACGGCGCCCCGGTCGGGCTGCTCGACGACAAGCCGGTGCACGTGCTCAACGCCAGCGGCGGCGTCTACAGCCAGGGCACCGACACCCTGGCCGGCTGGCTGTCGCAGACCCTGGGCTTCGTCGGCCTGAACAGCGTCGAGTTCATCTACGCCGAAGGCCTGGGCATGGGCGAAGAAAGCCTGGCCGCAGGCCTGGCCGCCGCCAACCTGAAGATCCAGCACAGCATCGCCGCCCTCGGCGAACGCCCATGCCCAAGCCTGGCCACCGCCGTAGGAAGGTAAGATGACCCGCAGCCAAGACAACCCGTCGGTCCAGGAGCTGTTCCTCAGCGAACTGGTGGCCGAGCCCAACCGCTACCACCTGTACATCTCCCACGCCTGCCCGTTCTCGCACCGGGTGCACCTGGTGCAGAGCCTGCTGGGCCTGGAAGACGCGCTGGACGTCACCTCCGTGGCGGCCCGCCGCCACGACCAGGGCTGGGAGTTCGACGAGCACGACCAGGACCCGCTGCACAAGGACGTCACCCTGCTGTCGAGCCTGTACGAGCGCTCGCGCCCGGGCTTCACCGGCAACCAGTCGGTGCCGGTCCTCTGGGACCGCCAGCAGAACCGCATCGTGCACAACGACTCGGCGGAGCTGGCACTGCAGATGGCCACCCGCCTGCAGCCCCTGGCCAAGACCCCGATCGACCTGGTGCCCGACCGCTCCAGCTGCGACATCGTCGAGCTCAACCAGTGGCTGCACACCAACATCAACCGCATGGTCTACCACATGGGCTTCGCCCCGGACCAGGAGAGCTACGACCAGGCCTTCCAGCAGTTCTTCGCGGCCATGGACACCCTCGAGCACCGGCTGCGCAAGCAGCCGTACCTGGTGGGCGGCAAGCTGAGCCTGTCGGACCTGTTCCTGCTGCCCACGCTGATCCGCTACGAGGCGGTGTACTACGTGCACTTCAAGACCAACCACAAGACCCTGGCCGAGTACCCGGCGCTGTACCAGTACCTGGTGCGCCTGACGCAGATCCCGGCGATCTACCGCACCATCGACATGGCGCATATCAAGCTGCACTACTACTACTCGCACAACCACATCAACCCGACCCGGATCGTGCCCCAGGGGCCGGCGTTGAGCTGGTTGAACTGAGCAGTCGGCGTCGGACCGGCCGGAAAGGGCTGCAAAGCAGCCCCAACGGGTTGAAGCCGATTGCCGCTCAGCACCTTGAGGCTGTTACGCGCCATGACCACGCCGATCTTACAAACTCAGAACCTCACTCCGGCCTTGCCACGCCGCGGCCGCTGGCTGGCCGGAACCACCAGCCCTGCTGCATGCCTGCAGCCGCCAGCAGGATCAGTCCCACGCCCAACCACTGCACCGGCGCCAGGCGATGGTCGAAGGCCACCCAGTCGACCAGGATCGCCGCGATCGGGTAGATGAACGACAACGCCCCGGTCAACGCCGTGGGCAGGCGCTGGATGGCGCTGTACAGCAGCACGTACATCAACCCGGTATGCACGATCCCCAGCGTCACCAGGCTGCCGAGCGCCGGCAGTTCACCCGGCAGTCCACCAAGCTTCACCCAGGGCGCCAGCAGCAATACGCCGGTGCTCACCTGGATCAGCGCGATCAGGTGCGGCGGCGTGCCGGTCAGGCGCTTTATGATCAACGCCGCCACGGCGTACAGGAACGCCGCGCCCAATGCCAGGACAATACCCAGCAGGTACTCGTCGCCACTGGCCTGCCCCGCGCCATGGGCGCTGACGATGGCCAGCATGCCGAGGAACGCCACGCTCAACCAGGTCAGCTTGGCCGGGGTGATCTTCTCGCCGAGGAACAGCGCGGCCAGGCCCACCAGCATGAACGGCTGGACGTTGTACACCGCGGTGCCAATGGCGATCGAAGCCCGCGAGTAGGAGGCGAACAGCAGTACCCAGTTGCCGACGATCGCCACCCCGCTGACCACCGCCAGCAGGAAGGTGGCGCGGGTCAGCACGCCGGGCTTGAGAAAACCCATGGCCGCACAGATCAGCAGCAAGGTGCCGGCGCCGAACACACAGCGCCAGAACACCACTTCCAGCACCGGCTGCCCGGACACCAGCACGAACCAGCCGATGGTCCCGGAGATCAGCATGGCGGCGATCATTTCCAGCGAGCCACGACGCAGCGAATTGTCCATCTCACACCTCCTGTCGACGATGGGCACAGTATGCGGAGGGTCGAGGGCGACCTTCCAGCGGATAACCAAGGCATATCGGTGCTCTCGCCTTTACTATCAAGGCATATATTGAAAATCACCTAACGAGGCTGCCATGACCGATGCCATCGACCAGTTGCTGATCAACGCCCTGATGGAAGACTCGCGCCGCTCGCTCAAGGCCCTGGCGCAGATCAGCGGACTGTCGGCGCCCAGCGTCAGCGAGCGCCTGCGCCGCCTGGAGGAGCGCGGCGTGCTGCGCGGCTATACGGTGGAGGTGGACCCCCGCTGTTTCGGCTACCAGTTGCAGGCCATCGTGCGCATTCGCCCGCTGCCGGGGCAGTTGCAGGAGGTGGAACGGCAGATCGTGGCCATTCCCGAGTTCACCGAATGCGACAAGGTCACTGGCGAGGATTGTTTCATCGCCCGCCTGCATGTGCGCTCGATGGAGCAACTGGACACCTTGCTCGACCACCTCAATGTGCTGGCCGAGACCAATACGGCGATCATCAAGAAGACGCCGGTTAAGCGGCGGCTGCCGCCCATGGCGTGAGGGAGGTTTTGCAGCTGCAGGCCCTATCGCGGGGCAAGTCCGCTCCCACGCAGTCGGCCCGGCCAAAACTTGTACACACAAATGTCACCATAAGTGCCATTTTTGTGTGCACTTTTCACAGATAACGCCCCATTAGGTTACACACTCCAACCAACTAAATCTGACCAATCGATCAACTAAAAGACCGAGTAAAAAATATAACCTGTTCATTTGGTCAGTTTATATTTCCTGTATTTCATTCACTTATCTTTCAAACAGATAGATTCAAAATAGTAGCCACCTGAAAGCAAGTTGATCGCTGGCATGGAACTGGCTTTTGTGTGTCCGTGTTTTGTATACAAGTTCAACGAAACATAAATACACAAGAACCCGCAGCGTCGCCCCACCGGCGGCCGTTGCGCCCAGAACCCAGTGATGCCAACGCCTGCACCGACGAGATGGCGAGCCCGTGCGCCAGCGCCCGCTCATCGCAGTCACACGCATCAGGAGCCGCCGGAATGAGTAGCAGCCTCCCCCTTGCCCCTGAACTTTCCGTTGCCAGCACCCATCCCTCGACCACCACCCTCGAAGGCCAACCGGCCGATCTCGAACTGAGCCCACGCCTGCACAACCGCGACCTCGCCCCGACCAAACTGGCAGGCCGCCGCTGGGGCGGCTACAGCATCTTCGCGCTGTGGACCAACGACGTGCACAACATTGCCAACTACTCCTTCGCCATGGGGCTGTTCGCCCTCGGCCTGGGTGGCTGGCAGATCCTGCTGTCGCTGGCGATCGGCGCGGCGCTGGTGTACTTCTTCATGAACCTGTCCGGCTACATGGGGCAGAAGACCGGCGTGCCGTTCCCGGTGATCAGCCGCATCGCCTTCGGCATCCATGGCGCGCAGATCCCGGCGCTGATCCGCGCGGTGATCGCCATCGCCTGGTTCGGCATCCAGACCTACCTGGCCTCGGTGGTGCTGCGGGTGCTGTTGACCGCCGTGTGGCCGCAGGTGGCCGCCTACGACCACGACAGCATCCTCGGCCTGTCGAGCCTGGGCTGGGTGTGCTTCGTGGCGATCTGGCTGGTGCAGCTGGTGATCCTCGCCTACGGCATGGAGATGGTGCGCCGCTACGAGGCCTTCGCCGGCCCGGTGATCCTGCTGACCGTGGCGAGCCTGGCGGTGTTCATGTACTTCAAGGCCGATGCGCGCATCGCCTGGTCGGTCGCCGAGCCCCTGAGCGGCTACGAGATGTGGCGCAACATCTTCGCCGGCGGCGCATTGTGGCTGGCGATCTACGGCACCCTGGTGCTCAACTTCTGCGACTTCGCCCGCTCCTCGCCATGCCGCAGGACCATCCGTGTCGGCAACTTCTGGGGCCTGCCGGTGAACATCCTGGTGTTCGCGGCGATCACCGTGGTGCTGTGCGGCGCGCAGTTCCAGATCAACGGCCAGGTCATCGACAGCCCGACGCAGATCGTCGCCAGCATCCCCAACACCGCGTTCCTGGTGCTGGGCTGCCTGGCCTTCCTGATCGTCACCGTGGCGGTGAACATCATGGCCAACTTCGTCGCCCCGGCCTTCGTGCTCAGCAACCTGGCGCCGCGCCACCTGAACTTCCGCCGCGCCGGGCTGATCAGCGCCACCCTGGCGGTGCTGATCCTGCCGTGGAACCTGTACAACAGCCCGTTGGTGATCGTGTACTTCCTCTCGGGCCTGGGCGCCCTGCTCGGCCCGCTGTACGGGGTGATCATGGCCGACTACTGGCTGCTGCGTAAGGGCCGCATCAACGTGCCCGAGCTGTACAGCGAGAATCCCGCCGGCGCCTACCACTACACCCGCGGCATCAACCTGCGCGCCGTGGCCGCGTTCGTTCCGGCCGCGCTGCTGGCCATCGTCCTGGCCCTGGTGCCCAACTTCCACGGTATCGCGCCGTTCTCCTGGCTGATCGGTGCCGGTATCGCCGCCGCCGTCTACCTGCTGATTGCGCCACGCCACCGCCAATACCTCGATGTCAGCGGCGAATGCATCGCCGTCGACCACAGCAGCCACTGAATTTCAGGGAGATCCGTCATGCGTATTCTGATCGCCAACGTCAACACCACCGAAGCCATCACCGAAGCCATTGCCGAGCAAGCGCGCAGCGTGGCCGCGCCCGGTACCGAGATCGTCGGCCTGACCCCGTGGTTCGGCGCCGAGTCGGTGGAGGGCAATTTCGAGAGTTACCTGGCCGCCATCGCGGTGATGGACCGGGTGCTGGCCTACGACCAGCCCTTCGATGCCGTGATCCAGGCCGGCTATGGCGAGCATGGCCGCGAGGGCCTGCAGGAGCTGCTGGACGTACCGGTGGTGGACATCACCGATGCCGCCGCCAGCACCGCGATGTACCTGGGCCACGCCTACTCGGTGGTGACCACCCTGGACCGCACCGTGCCGCTGATCGAGGACCGCCTCAAGCTCTCCGGGCTATACGAGCGCTGCGCCTCGGTGCGCGCCAGCGGCCTGGCGGTGCTGGAGCTGGAAAGCGACCCACGGCGTGCGGTGGAAGCCATCGTCGAGCAGGCCGAACGGGCTGTGCGCGAGGACAAGGCCGAGGTGATCTGCCTGGGTTGCGGCGGCATGGCCGGGCTTGACGAGCAGATCCGCCAGCGCACCGGGGTGCCGGTGGTGGACGGGGTGAGCGCGGCGGTGACCATTGCCGAATCGCTGGTGAGATTGGGGCTGAGCACCTCCAAGGTGCGCACCTACGCCACGCCGCGGGCGAAGAAGGTGGTGGGTTGGCCGATGCGCTTCGGTCGCTGATCTGCCTATCGCAGGGCAAGTCGCATCGGCGCGCCGCCCTCTCACGCCTTCGTGGGAGCGAGCTTGCCCCGCGATCAGGTCGATGCAGTCAGCGCAACAACTTCGCCAGTCGCTCGCCACTGCCGCAGGCCAAGGTGAACCCCAAGGCCCCATGCCCCAGGTTCAGCCACAGGTTGCGATACCGCGTGGCGCCAATGATCGGCACCCCGGTCGGCGTCGCCGGCCGCATGCCCGCCCATTCCACCGCCTGCCCGTAGTCGGCGGCCCGGGGCAAGGTTTCCCGGGCCAGCCGTCGCATGCTCGCGAGCCTGCCGGCATCCACCGATTCGTCGTAGCCGACGATATCCACCATCGCCGCCACTCGCAGTTGGTCTTCCAGCCGGGCATAGACAATCTTGCGTTCGTAGTCGGTGATACTCACCTCGGGCGCCCGATGCGCGGCGCCAACCGGCGCGGTCAGGCTGTAGCCTTTCAAGGGATAGACCGGCAAATTCAAGCCCGGCAATGCCAGGCCAGCGCTACGGTGCCCGGCGCTGAGCACCAGATGCTGCACTTCCAGCCGCTCGTTGCCCATCTCAAGCCCCAGCACTTGATCATCGTGCGCGATCAGCCGTGTCACTGGCCGCCCCAACAGCAACCGGCATTGCCCGGACGCTTCCAGGCGCTCGGCCAGGCGCAGGCAGAAGCGGTGGCAATCGGCGACTTCCTCACCTGGAGTAAAAACACCGCCAACGAAAGGTGCATCGGCCAGCGCCGGGTCGAGTCCACGCAGTTCGGCGGCATCCAGTGTTCGTTGGCTGTCGGGATCAAGCAGGTGCTGGCGCCCGTGGTCGAATGCACGCCGGGTACGGAATGCGACCAGCTTGCCGTTGCGCCGCCAGGCGAAATCATCGAGGCCGTCCTGCTCGCGCCAGCGCTGCAAAGCCGCCTGACTTTCGAGCGCCAGACTCAGCAGCCGAGCGGCATTACGGCGATTGACGGAGGTGCGGCAGGCCATGACGAAAGCCGACAGCCACCGCCACTGTGCACGGTCCAGACGCAACCGAAGGCGCAACGGCGAGTCCCCCTGCAACAACCAGCCAAGCGCCTGCCACGGCACACCGGCATCGGCCAGTGGCGCCACATAGCGATACGAAAGCTGCCCGCCGTTGGCGAAGCTAGTGGCGCTGGCCAGGCTGTCGCGGGCCTCGACCAGGTCGACCTGCCAGCCGTCGCGCACCAGCGCATAAGCCGTCGCCAGGCCGACCACCCCGCCGCCGATCACTGTCACCCGCTGATTCATGCATACATTCCCGTCCAGGCCTGATGGCCCGACAGTAACAGCAGGTCAGGTCGGGCAGCCAGGCTCACCGTGATCGAGCCCCTGGCGCACGTTGCGGCTGAGCAGGGTCGCCTTGCCATCGCGCCAGGTCAGCGTGAGCACGTACAAGGTGTCGAAATCGTCGCGATGCCAGTCTTCGGTGAGCACCCGTTCTTCGCCCAGGGCCTTGCCGGCCACGGTGTTGATCAGTTCCGGAAGATAGCCGCGGGACCAGGCGGTGTAGACCGTTGCATTGCGGTATTTGCTGCTGAGCAGCTCATCAGCCAGTTCATCGGTATCGTTGGCGCCATAGTCGATGTTCACCGGCAAGCCGAGGCGGATGGCGCTGGGGCTGATGGTCATCAGCGGGCGGATATAGCTGTAGCGCTCATCCTGGCTACCTTCCTCGACACCCCGCGAAGGGTTGGCGGCGAATACGTAGTCAGCCTTGCCGAAGCGCTCGGGCAGCAAGGTGGCGAGGTCCAGGGCGCGGTTGAGCCCCTGGCAGTTCAACTGCCCCAACCCCTCCCCGGGTTTCTCGGCGTGGCGCAGGAAGACCAGGGTCTGGGTGCCATCCACGGGTTGCGCGCGGCTTTCGACCACATCCAGGGCCAGCGGCACGGCCGCAGCGGCGAGCGTCAGGCTCAACAACAGGTGACGACGACGGCGAAGGAAGGTGGGCAGCTTCATCTGGGACGGACTCTTCGTGGCAAGGGGTACTGGGTTGCCCCGCCACATGGTCCCGCAGCCTTGGCTGCTGGTCGTCCCTGTCGTGAATGCCATCCGTGGCAGCGAGTGAGGCTCAGAGTGCCCTCGACCCGTTTGGTTCCTCCCTGGGCGCACATGCCGTTCCATGGACAAAGGCGACGTTAACGCATGTGTGTTGCTGAATTATTGCTCGTGGCTCAATTGTCGCGGGTCAGCACTTCCAGCAACTCGATCTCGAAGGTGAGGTCCGAGTTCGGTGGAATCGTGCCAACCGAGCGCTCGCCATAGCCCAGATGTGCCGGCACCTGCAGCCGGCGCTTGCCGCCCACGCGCATGCCCATCAGGCCCTGGTCCCAGCCCTTGATCACCCGGCCGGTGCCGATCACGCACTGAAATGGCTTGCCGCGCGACCAGGACGAATCGAACTCGCTGCCGTCGGCCAGGGTGCCGCGGTACTGGGTGGTGATCAACGCGCCCTTGACCACGGCCTTGCCGTCGCCTTCCTGTAGATCGATGACTTGCAGCTCACTGCTCATGGCAGGTTCCTCGAGACGGTTTTGGTGGGCGCCCTTTTCTCAGGAATGTGTGGGTTTGGCAAGGCGGGTCGGCTCAGGACGGGGCGAACTGTTCGAAGATCTGTTGGCCGGTGAGGTCCTTGGTTTCGTTCTTGAAGCAGTACCAGGCGGGTTTTTCGTCGATGAAGATCTGCTCGGTGAAGGTCCAGTTTGCCTTACCGTCGAGCAGGCCGACTGGTACGACATAGAGGTTGCTCTCTTTCAGGCGGTAGAACAGGTGCGTGCCGCACTGGCCGCAGAAGCCGCGCTGGGCCCAGGGGGAGGAATCATAGACGCTCGGGGCTGGACCTTCGAACTGCGGGGGTTCGGCGCAATGGACGGCCAGCAGTGGGCCGCCGGTCCATTTGCGGCACATGCTGCAGTGGCAGGCGCTGACGTGGTTGTTATCGACCTTGACGGTCAGTTTGGTGGCTTGGCATAGGCAGGTGCCTTGGTTTTCCTGGGGCATGGGGGGCTCCTTGCTGTTGTTTTTGGGAGTTGGAGTATAGGTGGTGGGTTCGGGTTCGGGTTCGGGTTCGGGTTCGGGTTCGGGTTCGGGTTCGGGTTCGGGTTCGGGTTCGGGTTCGGGTTCGGGTTCGGGTTCGGGTTCGGGTTCGGGTTTCAGGGTGTGGGTTTTTAATTTTTTATGCGCATTCGTAGAAGATAACGACATTTAGTCACCTTTCCGCCCTTACGGCGGGTTACTTTGGTCTTGGCCAAAGTAACCAAAGCCGCCCCGCTCCGTTCATCCGGCCCCTACGCTTCGCTCCGGGGTTCCCTCGCTCCGTTCTTGCTCCCGGGAGGACCGCGCTGAACGCCCCATCCTGGGGCGCAGCGCTTGACGGCCATCCATGGCCGTCACCTCCCTCCGCAAGAACTCCGCTTGGCCTCCTGAAGTCGCAATTGGTGTTGCCTGGACTATCGCGCGCTTAGAAGCAAGAGCAAGAGCAAGAGCAAGAGCAAGAGCAAGAGCAAGAAGCGCGAAGTTAGTTGTTAGACCAGTATTTATGTATTGGCTGTTCCGGCCCTTTCGCGGGGCAAGCCCGCTCCTACAGAGATCTATATAACGACGGCTATTGCGTGGGAGCGGGCTTGCCCCGCGATGCGTTCGAGAGATTAATTAAATTTAAACTAGCGACAGCTGCGCCAGTCCAGGCGCCGCTCGTAACTTCGCGACTTCAGGAGGTCGAACGGAGGTCTTGCGGAGGGAGGTGACGGGCATGGATGCCCGTCAAGCGCTGGGGCCCAGGATGGGCCCTGCAGCGCGGTCCTCCCGGGAGCAAGGCCGGAGTGAGGGGACCCGGAGCGAAGCGGAGGGCCGGATGAATGGAGCGAGGATTTTTTGGTGACTTTTTGATCCTTCAAAAAGTTACCCGCCGTAAGGGCGGAAAGGTGAATATGCGTCCCCATCATAAATGAATGCGCATAAAACCACCAAAACCACCACACCCCACAAACCACAAACCACAACTAGCAACTAGCAACTAGCAACTAGCAACTAGCAACTAGCAACTCAAACAAAAACCACCCCCCGCAAATAAAGCGCCCCCCGCCCACTGATAATCACCCGCCCATTCCCCGGCAAATCACATTGCAACTGCCCCTTGCGCGCCCCACCCTGCTCACAGCGCAAGCTGCTCTTGCCCAACCGCTGCGCCCAATAGGGCGCCAGGGACGTATGCGCCGACCCGGTCACCGGGTCCTCATTGACCCCAACCCGGGGCCCAAACCACCGCGTGACAAAATCAAACCCCCGCCCCGCCGCCGTCACCGCAATCCCCCGCACATCAAACGCCGACAACGCCACGAAATCCGGCTTGAGCCTCTCGATCAGCGACACATCGTCAATCACCAGCACGTAATCGTCGGTCCGATACAACGCCCGAGCCTCACTCAACCCAAGCGCCTCCAGCAACCCCGCCGGAATCTCCACGGCCACCGGCTGCTTGGCCGGAAAATCCATCGCCAGCAGACCATCGGCATCACGCCGAACCCGTAACTCCCCGCTACGGGTATTGAATCGCAGCACCTCGGCCTGCTCACCCAGTTGCTCGAACAACACCCAGGCCGCCGCCAACGTCGCATGCCCACACAGGTCGACCTCCACCGCCGGCGTGAACCAGCGCAGGTCGAACGCTTCGCCGTTACGCACGAAGTACGCCGTCTCGGACAGGTTGTTCTCTTCGGCAATGCGCTGCAGCACCTCGTCGGGTAGCCACTGCTGCAGCGGAATCACCGCTGCGGGATTGCCGCCGAACGGCACGGATGAAAACGCGTCGACCTGGAAGATCTCAAGTTGCATGCAAAGCTCCTCAGGCCCGGCACCGCGCCGGGCGGACTTCAGAAAGGATTCAACCGCGAACCGGCGTCAACACCGGCTCGCCGGCAAAGAACGCCTGCAGGTTGCGCAGCACCAGGGTCACGGTATCGCGAGCCGCTTCCGGCGACTGCCCGGCCACATGCGGGGTCAGCACCGTGTTACCCAGCGCCTTGAGCGTATCGGGCACCGCAGGCTCGTCATCGAACACATCCAGCGCGGCCCCAGCGATCACGCCCCGCTCCAGCGCGGCGACCAACGCCGTGGTGTCCACCACGCTGGCCCGGGCGATATTGACCAGGTACCCCTCGGCGCCCAGGGCTTCCAGTACCGAACCATCGACCAGATGCCGGGTACCACTGCCGCCGGGCGTCGCGACCACCAGGATGTCCACGGCATCCGCCAGGTGCAGCGGGCTGTCGTACCAGGTGTAGGGCTGGTCCCGGCGAGGCGTGCGGCTGTGGTAGCTGACATTCATGTCAAAGCCCTGGCTCGCACGGCGGGCGATGGCCTGGCCAACCGCGCCCAGGCCGATGATGCCCAGGCGCTTGCCGCTGACCGAGGGACTGATCACCCGGTTCCACTCACCGCGTCGGGTACTGGCATCGGCACGGGGGATATCGCGCAGCAGCGCCAGCAGCATTGCCATGGCGTGGTCGGCGACAGGCCCGGCGTTGGCACCCGCGCCATTGGTGACGGTAATGCCGCGCGCCGCAGCGGCCTCGAGGTCGACCTGCTCGTAGCCGGCGCCGATCACACAGATGATCTGCAACTGCGTCAGTGTGGCAATTTCATCGGCAGTGAGGCCCAGCGGGCCACGGGTGAGCACGGCGTCGATCTCGCCGGCATGACGGGTAATGGCGTCGGCGCGCATCCGCGGCGACGGTGCACGGATCAGGCGGTAGCCGGCCCGTTCCAATAGCGGCAGGTAGTCATCGACGGTTTCCACCAGTACCAGGACTGTCTTGCTCATGCCACCCTCCGGTTGAATGCGAAGGGGGATTATGCCAGCTGTTGGCCCCGCGATAGGGCCTCTACGGCAACTACTGCCCGAACGCCCTGCCCAACCCGCCCGGCACGCCACTGCTGTCAGTGTCCTGCCATGGCCCGTTGGGGCTCAGCGACCAGCTCCAGCCATTGTTCCAGCGGTAATAGGTGCGCTGGCGGTAGAAGGTGTTGGGCTGCTTCTCCAGCACATAGACCCCCAGCTTCGGGTCCCAGTGGCTGGCGCCCCCCGGCGGTGGCGCGAAGCTGGCGGAGGTGCGTGGCATCGGCTTGGGTATCGCCGCCGGCTTGCTCGGCTGGGTGCCGGGCTGGCCACCCGGCAAGGGCTTGACCACAGGCCCCTTGTGCGGCGGCGTGGTCTCGATCGGCGGCAGCGGCTCACGCTCCCCGGGCTGATGCACCGTACACGCGGAAAGACCCAGGGCCAGGGAAATCAGGGTCAGGCGGACGGTGCTGTTCATGGGGCTGCTCTCTTATGAGTCGGGACTGTCGATGGTCACATGCTGGGTGCCCTGGGTACCGGTGGCCAGCGGGGCGCTCTGGCCCTTCCATTCACCTTGGGTGGGCTGCCCGGCGCGCGAGACTCGGGCAACCAGTTGGACTTCGGCGAAGTCCGACAGTTTCATCTGCGGCATCATCGCGTCGGCATCGGACAACTCCACCTCGATCGGCAGCTGCGCCACGGTCACCCGCTTGGCCGCCAGCGGCATGGGCGGGCCATTGCTGGCGCGGGCGAAGATGAACACGGTGTCGTCGGGACGTACCTTGTCCTTGAGCGCCGCGGCCAGCTCCACCCGGACCTTCAGGCGCGCCGTCTCGGCCACCTTGCCGCCACCGGCCTTGAGCTTGTCGGCGGCGCGGTCGATGCCGCCCTGCAGTGCGTCGCGGGACGCGTCGCCCTGCGGCAACTGCGCCAGTAGGCGTTGCCAGAAGTCGATGGCCTCCTGGTAGCGCTCGCCCTCGAAGGCGGCGATACCACGCAGGCCGAGGCTGGTGACCTCCTGCGGGTCGGCCTTGAGCGCTTCATCGGTGAGCGCCTGCAGTTGCGCCGACCACTGTTTATCGGCAGCGAAGTACAGCGACTGCGCCCATTGCCCGAGCAGCTCGGGCTGACGCCCGGCCAGGGACACGGCGCGCTCGAAGGCCTTGGCCGCGTCGGCTGGACGCTGTTCGGCCATGTAGGCCCGGCCAAGGAAGTACAGCCCTTCGGCAGAGTCGGGCTGGGCCTGCACCGCACGCTCCAGGCGCGTGGTCATTTCCGCCATCGACTGCGGCGCACTGGCGAACTCCTGGGTCAGTTCGACCTTGTCCGAGGCGCCGAAGTGCAGGTACAACCCCAGGGCCATGGCCGGCACCAACACCGCCGCCAGCAGCGGCACGGCCTTGCCCAGGTGGCCCTGGCGCGTCACATCGCCGCGTTCGGTGTCGGCCAGCAACTCACGGGCGGCCTCGTCG
Source organism: Pseudomonas carassii (assembly GCF_036324045.1). NCBI lineage: Bacteria > Pseudomonadati > Pseudomonadota > Gammaproteobacteria > Pseudomonadales > Pseudomonadaceae > Pseudomonas > Pseudomonas carassii. The sequence goes on from NZ_JAZDCT010000001.1 coordinate 129,245, forward strand.
CGGCCGTTGGCCAGTTGTTGTTCGTCAAGAACACCGGCAGCCTGCTGGGCGGCCAGCTCGGCGACGCGCTCCTCATAGAGCGCCACGTTGAGGGCGGTACGGTCCTGCTCGGCCTGCTGGCGACGACGACCGCGCAGGATCGGCAGCAGCAGGAAAGCCAGGGCAGCGAGCAGCAGCAGGCCCGCGCTAAGCCAGAATTCAGTCATGGGTACGTTCTTTATCCAGCAGTTTGGCCAGACGCTCGCGTTCGTCGGCGGACAGTTCGGTGTTGCCGGCCACGGACTGGCCACGGCGACGGCGCACGATCAGCGCCAGCACCACGAAGCCCCCGGCCAGGAGAATCCCCGGGCCGAACCAGAGCAGCCAGGTGCGCCCGCTGAGCGCCGGCTTGTAGCGCACGAAGTCGCCATAGCGATCGACCATGAAATCGACGATCTGCTGGTTGTTCTTGCCCTCGCCCAGCATGCGGAAGATCTCGCGGCGCAGGTCGGCGGCGATGGGCGCGTTGGAGTCGGCAATGTCCTGGTTCTGGCACTTGGGGCAGCGCAGTTCCTTGGTCAGTTGCTGATAGCGCTCGCGCTCGGCGTCGTCGCGGAACTGGTAGGTGTCGATGGCCGCCTTGGCCACGCCGGCCAGGCTCAGGCCGAGCACGGCGGCCGCCAGCCAGCGCCTCATGGCCGGGCCTCGTCGACCAGGCCCTGGTACAGCGGCGCCAGCTGTTCGCGCCATACCGTGGCATCGACCACACCCACGTGCTTGTAGCGGATGATGCCCTTGGCATCGATCAGGAAAGTTTCCGGCGCGCCGTACACGCCCAGGTCCAGGCCCAAAGAGCCTTGCGGGTCGGCGATGTTCAGCTGGTACGGGTTGTGGAATTCGGCCAGCCACTTAAGCGCGGCGGCGTTGTCGTCCTTGTAGTTGACGCCGTGGATCACCACGCCCTGCTCGGCCAGCTGGTTCAGGTAAGGGTGCTCTACCTTGCACGATGGGCACCAGGTGCCCCACACGTTGACCAGCGCCGGGCGACCGATCAGATCGGCCGGGGTGAGGGTCCGATCGCCCTTCACGCTCGCCAGCGAGAACGTCGGGAAGGGCTTGCCGATCATCGCCGAAGGCAGTTCATCGGGCTTGAGGAACAGCCCCTTGTAGAGAAACACCGCCACCAGCAGGAACACCGCCAGGGGCACCACCATGATCCAACGCTTCATGCAGTCGCTCCAGACACGCCCAGGGCCTCACGCACCCGGGTCTTGACCTTGACACGGTAGCGTCGGTCAAGGGCCGCCAGCAAGCCGCCCAGGCCGGTCAGCAGACCGCCCAGCCAGATCCAGCGGACATAGGGTTTGATATGCACCCGCACCGCCCAGGCGCCGTTTTCCAACGGCTCGCCCAGGGCGACATACAGATCGCGAGTGAAGCCGGCGTCGATGCCGGCCTCGGTCATCATCGACTGCTGCACGGTGTACAGGCGTTTTTCCGGATGCAGCACGGACACTTCGCGGCCATCGCGCGAGACGCGCACGGTGCCCTTGTCGGAAATGAAGTTCGGACCTTCGAAGTGCTTGGCACCCTCGAACAGGAAGTGATAGCCACCCAGCTCGACGGTCTCGCCCGGCGCCATGCGCAGGTCGCGCTCGGCGCTGTTGTTGCTCGACAACACCACGCCCAGGGCGCACACCACCAGGCCCAGGTGCGCCAGGTGCATGCCCCAGTAGCTGCGGCTCAGGCCCGCCAGCCCCTTGGCCAGGCCTTTGTGACGGGTCTTGTCAAGGATGTCGCGCACGCCGCTCAGGACCACCCAGGCGGCCAGGGCAAACACGCTCAGGGCCGGCCAGTCGAAGTCGTCGACGATCAGCCCGGCGGCCGGCGCCAGCACCGCGCTGCCGACCAGCACCGGGGTCAGCATGCCGGCCAGCCACTTGCCCGGGGTGTCCTTCCAGCGCACCACCACGCCCACGCCGAGCACCACCATCAGCAGCGCCATCAGCGGCAGGAACAGGGCGTCGAAGTAAGGTGGGCCGACCGACAGCTTGGCCCCGGTCAGGGCGTCGAGCACCAGCGGGTACAGGGTGCCCAGCAGGATCATCGAGGCCGCCACCACCAGCACCAGGTTGTTGGCCAGCAGCAGGGTTTCACGGGACCACAGGGCAAAGCCCACCTGGCTCTTGACCACCGGCGCGCGCAGGGCGAACAGAGTCAGCGAGCCACCGACCACGAACAGCAGGAAGATCAGGATGAAGATGCCGCGCGACGGGTCGGCGGCGAACGCATGCACCGAGGTCAGCACGCCGGAGCGCACCAGGAAGGTCCCCAGCAGGCTCAGGGAGAACGCGGCGATGGCCAGCAGCACCGTCCAGCTCTTGAACACCCCGCGCTTTTCGGTGACCGCCAGCGAGTGGATCAGCGCCGTACCTACCAGCCAGGGCATGAACGAGGCGTTCTCGACCGGATCCCAGAACCACCAGCCACCCCAGCCCAGCTCGTAATAGGCCCACCACGAGCCGAGGGTGATGCCCACGCCGAGGAAGGCCCAGGCGACAATGGTCCATGGCCGCGACCAACGGGCCCAGGCGGCATCGAGGCGCCCGCCGAGCAAGGCGGCGATGGCGAAGGCGAAGGCCACCGAGAAACCCACATAGCCCATGTACAGCATCGGCGGGTGGACGATCAGGCCGAAGTCCTGCAACAGCGGGTTGAGGTCGCGACCATCGCCCGGCACCTGCGGCAGCAGGCGCGAGAACGGGTTGGAGGTGATGATCAGGAAGCTCAGAAAGCCCACGCTGATCATGCCCATCACCGCCAGCACCCGCGCCAGCATCACCTGCGGCAACTGGCGCGAGAAGATCGACACGGCGAAGGTCCAGCCGCCGAGGATCAGCGCCCACAGTAGCAGCGAGCCTTCGTGGGCGCCCCACACGGCGCTGAACTTGTAGTACCAGGGCAAGGCGCTGTTGGAGTTGCTGGCGACGTAGGCGACCGAGAAGTTGTCGGTCATGAAGGCGTGGGTGAGGCAGGCGAAGGCAAACGCCAGGAAGGCGAACTGCCCCCAGGCCGCCGGCCGCGCCAGGCCCATCCACAGGCTGTCGCCGCGCCAGGCGCCGAGCAGCGGTACAGTGGCCTGCACGGCGGCGAAGCAGATCGCCAGGATCATCGCCAGCTGGCCGAGTTCGGGAATCACCAGGGCCGCATTCATGGCTTGGCTCCCGCGTCGCTGGCGGCCTGGCCGCTTTCCTTCAGGGCCTTGGTGACTTCCGGCGGCATGTATTTCTCGTCGTGCTTGGCCAGCACCTCGTCGGCCACCACCACGCCCTCGGCATTGAGCTTGCCGAGGGCGACGATGCCCTGCCCTTCGCGGAACAGGTCGGGAAGGATGCCACGGTAGGTGATCGGCACCGACTTGGTGTAGTCGGTGACCACGAAGCGCACGTCGAGCGAGTCGGCCGAGCGCTGCACCGAGCCTTTCTCGACCATGCCGCCAGCACGGATGCGGGTGTCCAGCGGCGCCTCGCCGTTGGCGATCTGCGTCGGGGTGTAGAACAGGTTGATGTTCTGCTGCAGCGCGCTCAGGGCGAAGCCCACGGCGACGCCGACACCGGCCAGTAGGCCGAGGATGATGAACAGGCGTTTCTTGCGCTGCGGATTCACGGTTTGCTCTCCCGGCGCAGACGACGCGCCTCTTCTTGCAGGTAGCGACGGCGGGCCAGCAGGGGCGCGGCGACATTCAGCGCCAGCACTGCCAGGCAGATGCCATAGGCCGACCAGACGTACAGGCCATGATGGCCCATGGCGAGAAAATCACTGAAGGACGCAAAGCTCATCGTGCAGCCTCCCGTCCGAGCTGCCCCAGCACCTCATCCTTGACCCAGCTGGCGCGGGCCTCGCGCTTGAGCACTTCGAGGCGCATGCGCAACAGCAGCACGGCGCCGAAGAAGCAGTAGAAGCCCAGCGCGGTGAGCAGCAGCGGCAGCCACATTTCCACCGGCATGGCTGGCTTTTCGGTAAGGGTGAAGGTAGCGCCCTGGTGCAGGGTGTTCCACCACTCCACCGAGTACTTGATGATCGGGATGTTGACCACGCCGACGATCGCCAGCACCGCGCAGGCCTTGGCCGCGCTGTCGCGATTGCTGATGGCCTGGCCCAGGGCGATGATGCCGAAGTACAGGAACAGCAAGATGAGCATGGACGTCAGGCGCGCGTCCCAGACCCACCAGCTGCCCCAGGTGGGCTTGCCCCAGATCGCCCCGGTCACCAAGGCCACCGCGGTCATCCAGGCGCCGATGGGCGCCGCGCACTGCAACGCGACGTCGGCCAGTTTCATCTTCCACACCAGCCCCACCACGCCCGCCACCGCGAGCATCACGTAGCACGACTGCGCCAGCATGGCCGTCGGCACGTGGATATAGATGATGCGGAAACTGTTGCCCTGCTGGTAGTCCTGGGGGGCGAAGGCCAGGCCCCAGGTGATGCCGACCAGCAGCAGCACGATAGAAGAAACGGTCAGCCACGGCAGCATGCGGCCGCTGATGGCATAGAACCATTTGGGGGAACCCAGCTTGTGGAACCACGTCCAACTCATTTTCATCAGGGTACATCCAGGGTATTGGCCGGGCTGCGGTGCCCGGGACTCGTTATTCGCCGACGCTGATCTTCAGGCCGGCCGCGATCGCAAAGGGTGCCAGTGTCACCGCCAGCGCCGTCAGGCTGGCGAGCCAGAGCAGATGGCCGGTGGCTGGCATATTTTGCAACGCCGCCTGCAACGCACCACTGCCCAGGATCAATACAGGGATATACAACGGCAGAATCAGCAACGCCAGCAGCAGGCCGCCGCGCTTGAGACCGACCGTCAGCGCCGCGCCTACCGCGCCCAGCAGGCTCAGCACCGGCGTGCCCAGCAGCAGGGAGGCGAGCAGCACCGGCAGGCAGGCGCTCGGCAAGCCCAGCATCAATGCCAGCAGTGGCGCCAACAATACCAGCGCCAGCCCGGAAAAGATCCAGTGCGCCAGCACCTTGGCCAGCACCAGCAAGGCCAGCGGATGCGGCGAAAGCACCCACTGCTCGAGCGAACCGTCCTCGAAATCGCTGCGGAACAACCCGTCCAGTGACAGCAGTACCGCCAGCAGGGCCGCGACCCAGACAAGGCCCGGCGACAAGGTTTGCAACAATTGCGTCTCCGGACCGACCGCCAGCGGGAACAAGGCGACGACGATGGCGAAAAACACCAGCGGGTTGGCCAGCTCCGCCGGGCGACGGAACAACAGGCGCGCCTCGCGGCGCAACAACAGAAGGAATACGCTCATGCCGCCCATTGCCCCAGGTTCAGCTCGCGGTAGCCGGATGGCTTGCGCTCGAGCGTGTGGTGGGTGGTCAGCACCACAGTGCCGCCCTGCTCGCAATGGGCCGCGAGGTGGGCTTCGAGCTGGGCAACGCCCTGCTTGTCGAGGGCGGTGAACGGTTCGTCGAGGATCCACAGCGGCGGGCTGTCCAGGTACAGCCGGGCCAGGGCGACCCGGCGTTGTTGACCGGCGGACAGGGTGTGACAGGGCACATCCTCGAAACCGCGCAGGCCGACAGCCTCCAGCGCCTGCCAGATCGCCTCGCGACCGGCCGGCCGGTGCAGGGCGCAGAGCCAGGCGAGGTTCTCTTCGGCGGTAAGCAAATCCTTGATCCCCGCGGCGTGGCCGATCCACAGCAGGATACTGGCCAGGGCATGGCGTTGTTCGGCCAACGGCTGGCCGCCGAGCAGGATCTGCCCGGCGGTGGGTTGCATGAGCCCGGCCAGCAGGCGCAGCAGGCTGGTCTTGCCGCTGCCGTTAGGGCCGGCGATCTGCAGCATGTCGCCAGGGTGCAGTTCGAAGTGCAGGTGCTCGAACAGCAGCCGCCAGTCGCGCTCGCAGGCCAGGCCCGCGGCTTGGAGGTGAAGGGTCACGGTATCGCCTTATGCAGTGTGAGGTCTGCCACCGGTGCCGGCACCGATTGCAGCCTGCGTCTCAAGTCGCTCCAACCCTTGCCGTTATACTGGCAATGGCGAGCGAGCGGCATTATTGCACGCGCCAGCGCGCTGCCAAGAGGGCGGGTTCAACAGGTTGTATACAATCATGACTGAAATCAATAGTCTCAGCACACAAACTGCGCTAAGCCCCCAGGCGACCCGGGCCGCCATGACCGGCGAACTGCTGCGCCTGCTGCAAGCCCAGCCCGGCCTGCTGCCGCCGGGAGAAACCGCCGAAGCCGAGGTCGTCACCCTGCGCCAGATCGGCCAGGAGTTCCAGATGCTGCTGCGCCTGACCCAGGCCAACGGCAACCAGACGCAAGTGCTGACCACCGCCAGCCAACCCCTGCCACCCGGCAGCCAGATCATGGTCAGCCAGCCCGAGAGCAGCCGACTGGCGGTGATGGTGCAACAGGCCACTGCCGGCAACATCGCCACCCTGACCCAGCTGGACACCCGGGAGATGCCGGTCGGCACCCTGCTGCAGGCCAAGGTCCTGACCAGCCAGGCCCTCCCGCAGAGCCCCGGGGTACCCGTCGCCTTCCGCTCGCTGGTGAGCCTGCTCAACAGCAGCCAGGCCGGTGCCACCCTGGCCATCGACAGCCCGCGCAGGCTTCCCGTGGGCAGCCTGCTCAGCGCGCTGGTACAGGGCGAACAGGCGCTGCGCTTCGTGCCCCTGAGCGGCCGCCAGGACCAGCTGGCCGTCACCCAGCACCTGTCTACCCAGCAGAACCTCCAGGCCTCGCTGCCCGGCGTGCTCGACAGCCTGCAACGGATCGCCAGCAGCCCCGATGCAGACCCCGAGCTGCGCGCCAGCGCCGAACGCCTGCTCGCCAGCCTGCCGGACGCGAAGCAACTGGGCGATGCGAAGGGCCTGGCCCAGGCTCTCAACAACAGCGGCACGTTCTTCGAAGCCAAGCTGCTGGGCGGGCTGACCGGCGGCATCGCCCCCGACCTCAAGGCGCAACTGGTCAGGCTGGTGGCCCAGGCCCTGCCCAGCGTACCGGGCCATCCACCGCTGACCGCCGCGCTGACCACCAGCACCCTAGCCCAGGCCTTGCCAGGCCTTGCTCGCAGCGCCCTGGGCATGCTCGGCCAGGTCAGCCCACGGCCGCTGCCCAGCGCCTTCCCCCTGCCCTCGCGCCTACTGCAGAAGCTGGAAAGCGAAGGTGACCTGCAACAGCTGCTGCGCCTGGCCGCCGCCGCTATCTCCCGGCTGCAGAGCCATTCGCTGTCCAGCCTGCAACAGAGCGGCACCCTGGAGAACGGCAACCAGCAAACCACCTGGCAGACCGAAGTGCCGGTGCGCCATGGCCAGGAATTCGTCCCCTTGCAGGTCAAGCTACAGCGCGAGGAAACCCCGAAGCAACAGGCCGACCGCGAGCGCGAACAGCACGAGCCGCTGGAGGCCCTGTGGCGGATCGAGCTGGCCTTCGACCTCGCGCCGCTGGGGCCGCTGCAGGTCCAGGCGCAACTGGTTCAGGGCCGGTTGTCCGGCCAGTTGTGGGCGGAACAGGAACGCACCGCGCGCCTGATCGACAGCCAACTGGGCGCCCTGCGCGAGCGCCTGCTGGCCCGTGGCCTGGATGTCGGCGAGCTGGAGTGCCACCCCGGCATGCCCCCGCAAGGCCCACGCACACGCCTCGAACAACGCTGGGTGGATGAAACCGCATGAAGCACAAGCAACCACGCCAGGCCATCGCCCTGAGCTACGACGGCCAGCAGGCGCCGACCCTGAGCGCCAAGGGCGACGACGAGCTGGCCGAGGCCATCCTCGCCCTGGCCCGCGAACATGAAGTGCCGATCTACGAGAACGCCGAGCTGGTGCGCCTGCTGGCAAGGCTGGAACTGGGCGAGCAGATCCCCGAGGCACTGTACTTGACCATCGCCGAGATCATCGCCTTCGCCTGGCAATTGCGCGGCAAGGTGCCGGCGGGCTTCGACGACCAGCCTGCGCCGCCACGGGATATCACGCCCGAGCAACTGCTCCTGCCGGCGGGCGTGGATACACACTGACCCTGCGTGGCCCTGTTTCCAGAGGGCTCATGCCGTGCTTGCGCGATAATTCATTACCGCTCCCTACCCCAAGGGTTGGGTCAACGTTGCACCTGTTTTCCCAACACAGGTCAACTCGATCATGCCTCAACCTTTCGTCAACCACCTGGGCGTACAGCTCGTCCGCGATCACCTGCAGGCCATCCCCCGCCCCGACAAGTACGCCGCCCAAGCCATTCGTGACTGGGCCATCCGGCAGGGTTCGGATCTGGATCCGGATCAGACCGATGTCGTCACCCTGCACTATCGAGGCCAGCAGGCCGTCGTTGTCCAGCGCCTGCCACTGACCGAGGCGGTGCTCTCGAACTGGCAAGGCGAGAGCGACAAGAACCTGATCGGCCAACTGCTCCCGGGTCATTGGTCCGGCACACTGCCGTCCGGCCCGCTGCAGATAGTCGATCGATTGCCGGCTCGCGGGCCATGGGCGAACGGTGCCGATCATTCGGTATTCAATGGCCTGTTCCGCCGCACCGGCAACGGCCAATACGACAGCACGACGCACCTGCCCGTGGATGTCGAAGCCCTGCAGCGCTTCATCTGGGACCTGGATTTCCACGCCCGCTTCACCGCCATGCTGGACCACTACTGGCAGCACGCCCTGCATGGCCACCAGCTGTCCATGCGGATCAGCTTCATCACCGCCTGCAACAAACAGGTGGGCGAAGGCTCGTTGAGCGATAACGCACGCCAGCTGGCCTGGCAGGCTGCCGGCCTGGCCCCTCGGGCGGTTGGTCTGCGAATCAGGCCGCTGAACGTCTACGGCTACAGCGCCACCGATCTGCTGTGCATCACCGACAAATCCCAGCCACTCTGCCTGCTCTATCTACCCGGCAACGCCTCCCCCATTCACGAGTTCACCAACATGGCGGCACTTCAGGACTGGTTCGCCAAGCAGTGCCAAAACACCGATAAACGCCAGCGCTTGCGCCAGTACTTCAGTTTGGACGACACACCGGATGGGCTGGACTTCAGTGGCCTGGATACAGCCCTGGAGGGCCTGGGCGCCTACCCAGGCATCCACTATCGCTCGCCAAACCGATCGGGACTCACCACCGATGGCCGCTGGCCGCCCAGGGACTACGTCAACTACCGTCAGGACAAATACAGCCCGAACCTTGGCGGCGACCTGTTCGAAGCCCTGAGCCTGCGCCAGCGCAAGCGCAGCTATGCCGACGCCGACTTCACCATTACCAGCAATCAGGAAGTCACCAAGGCGCGCTGGCGCGGTTATGTGGTCAGCACAATCAATCTGCTGGCCCCCTTGGCCGTGGTGCTGCCGGAACTCGCGCCGTTGCTTGCCTTGGGCGGCATTGCCCAGTTCGCGACCGGGATCGATCAAGCGATCAACGGCAAGTCACTCGACGACAAGGCCGAAGGCGTGACGAACATCGAGTTCGGTCTGATGAACGCTGCACCGCTTGCCTTGCGCCCATTGGCGCAAGCGCGAGTACTGTATCCCGCCAAGGGCAGGCGCTTCGTCCTGCCCAGCCGGCTCAACGACCAACTGGGCTACCCGCTGAGCCCGATCACACCGCCTGCGCTACCGGAACGCAAACTGGTCGGTTTGTTCGGCTCGACAGTCCCCCCAATACCCGGCGGCGATACCGCCATCACGCAGTGGCTGGTGCATGTACCGATCACCGTGGACTCGGAAGCGCAACTCCAGTCCGTGCTCAATGGTTACAACATACTGGTCCTTTACGACAGCGAGCGTGATGCCTTCACCCTCGAGTCCGAAGCAAACGAGGTGAACCCCACCTACTACCAGGTCTCGACTGAAAACCACGGGCTGGTCGAGATGAACCCGAACGCCCGTACAGTCACCGACGCGATGCGCATGAACAGCCTGCGCGCCATGGGCGTGGATGTGCAACTGCCCCTGGAAATCCCCCCCTTCGAGGCACACCTGCGCCAGCCGATCCCACGGAAGATCTCGAGCATCTGGGTAGGCGACAAGGTGATCGCGCCCAAACTGTTGACCACGCTGGCACGCAATCAGCAGCGCCTGACAAACAGCCAGTATGCCTATCAGCTGTTCCTGTCCAACGCCAATGCCCAGGCCTTCAGCGAAAACCTGAGGCTACTCGCCGCGCAGGCACCGAATCTCGATGTACTGCCCCTGGAGGAGCAACCTTTCTTCGCGAGGTTCCGCGACAGCAAGTACTTTGCACAGTATCGCGATGCCGTTGGCGGCACTGGCGCAAATTACTCGTCGGCATCCGACATCCTGCGCTATCCCTTGCTCGCCGAGGAAGGCGGCTTGTACCTGGACGTCGACGATACCTTGCTCGCCGACCCGGCTCAGCCAGACAACCCCAATCGCGCCGCGATCGACTCAGTGCCCCTGGCCACCACGCCTGACGGCCTGGTGCTGGGCGCCCCAATGAACAACGACTCGCTGGGAATGCACTGCCAATACAACACCAATATGGTCGGCAGCCATGCCGGCAATCCGACACTGCGAGCGATCTCGGACGCCATGCACGAGCGCTACCTGGTCAATCGTGACTTTTACGGCAACAGGCCGGTAGTGAGGGGCCCCGAATTCGATGCCTATGCCTTGCGCCTGAGTTACATGACCGGACCCGGCCTGCTGAACGATGTCATCGACCAGCACCTGCCACGGCTGCGGGCAATACGACAGATCATCAACTTGCACGCCTTGCCGCAACACAATGCGATGTACCTGGTCGCCCCCATCGAGCAAGCCTTGCGTGAAGCCGCGACAGCCGACATACCGCTCAACCATGTAGCCGAAGTCGGCAACTACCACTCCTGGGCCAAGCCCTGATGCAACAGGGGCGGCCTGACGGTCGCCCTTATCATCAGGTGGTAAACATATACGCAAGCTTGGGTAATCGCCGTCGCTACCGTGGGGCCTCATTTATCCACACGGATCGATTCCAATGGCTTCCACTTTTGTAAATATCGCGGGCGAACAATTCATCCGCCTTCACCTGCAGAATATTCCCAGGCCTGGCCTATATGCCGCCAAGGCAATTCGTGAATGGGCTGAGCAAGAGCAACATCAGCTTGACCCCGACCAGACCGACGTCGTCACCCTGCACTACCGGGGTAATCAGGCCATGATTGCCCAGCGACTTTCGCTCACCCAGGCGGTGCTCTCGAACTGGCAAGGTGAAAGCGACAAGAACCTGATCGGTCAGCTATTCCCTGGTAGCTGGGCAGGTACCCTGCCAGTCGGCCCGCTGACCATTGTCGAACAGCTGCCAGCGCTCGGACCGTTCGACAACAGCGCACGCTTCTCGGTCTACAACGGTATCTTCCGCAGGTCCACCCCGGCCCGCTACGACAGCACCACGCACCTACCGGTCGATGTCGAGGCCATGCAACGGTTCATCTGGGATCTGGACCTGCATACCCGCTTCGTCACGATGCTGGACGAGTATTGGCAAAAGACCAGGAAAACCCATCCACAGTCTCTGCAAATAAGCTTTATCGCCGCCTGTAACAAACAGGTCCAGGAAGGCTCCTTGAGTGACGCTGGCCGTCAGTTGGCCTGGCAAGCGGCGGGACTCATGCCGAGAGCTTCCGGCCTGGAAATCAGGCCTTTGAATGTCTATGGCTACGCCGCCACCGACATCATCCAGATTGCTGACCCAGCACATCAGCAAGTACTGCTGTACCTGCCGGGCAACTCATCGCCCTTCCATGAATTCGACGACATGAACGCCCTGAAGGACTGGTTCGCCGAACAGTGCCGTTCCAGCGAAAAACGCCAGCGCCTACGTCAGTATTTCAAACTGGCCGACACCCCCGACGGCCTGGACTTCAGCGGGCTGGATACCGCGCTGGACGGTCTTGGCACCTACCCGCGCTTCCATACCCGGTCGCCCAATCGACCTGGCTTCACCGTCGATGGTCCCTGGCCGCCCAGGGACTACGTCAACTACAAGGCTCACAAGTACAGCCCATTGATAGAAGGCGACTTGTTCGAAGCCCTCACGCTGCGCCAACGCAAGCGCAGTTACGCCGACGCCGACTTCATCATCACCAGCAAGACGCAAGTGACCAAGGCCCGCTGGCGTGACTACCTGATGACCTCGATCAACCTGCTGGCGCCCTTGGCGCTGGTAGTTCCTGAACTCATACCGCTGCTGGCCGTCGGTGGCATAGCGCAGTTCGGCCTGGGGATCGACCAGGTAATCAACGGCAAGACGCTGGAGGACAAGGACGACGGAGTGGACAACATCGAGTTCGGCCTGCTCAATGCCACCCCCCTGGTCCTGCAGGCGGCAACTCGCGTGAAAATCCTGTTCCCTGGCAAAAACCCACGATTCATCATGCCAACGCGAGTGAACGATCAGTTGGGCTATCCCCTTAGCCCCATGGATCCGCCCAGGTTACCCGAAGAGGGGGCAGCGCAATTTTTCGCCTCACCTCCAGAGCCAATAGCACTTCCACAAGATAGTCATCTGGGCAACTGGATCACCCGATTCATTGACAGCAATGGCGTAAAGCATATGGAGGCAACGCTTGAAGAAGCGAAGTTCAATGTGCGCTACGACGGTGAACACGATGCATTCGTCCGCAGGCCGAACAACAAGAGTGAATCGCCAACCTATTATCAGGTTTCCGACCAGAGCAACGGCCTGGAAGTCATCGATGTCACAAACCGCCCAGTCACCGACGACATGCGCATGAGGACATTGCGCGGGCTAGGCGTCGACCTGCAGCTCCCCATCGAAATCCCCACGCCCTCCAGCGAAATGTTCGAACTTCCCAAGCAGATCCTGAATATCTGGATCGGTGACAAAATCATCCCCGACAATCTGCTAAAGACCGTGGAAGCCAACGCCAGGGGTTTACTGCGCTCCAGAACCCCCTACCGGATATATCTGTCCAATGCCGATTCGGATGCATACGGCATCAACCGTGCCGCGCTGCTCAGGCATGCTGAGAATCTGCAGATACTGCCACTGGAAGATCAAGCGTTCTACGATGACTTCCAGGAAAGTCCTTACTTCGAGCAATACGAGAAGGCCATCAAAGGTGGAAATTATGCGTCGGCCTGTGACGTACTTCGCTACCCGTTACTCAACAGCGAAGGCGGCGTTTATATAGACATAGACGACACCTTGCGCACCCTTGGTGATCATCCGGACGCCGATGCACTGATCGCCTCGACGCCCTTGAAAGCAACGCAAAATGGTCTTGTGCTGGGCGCCCCGATGGACAATGCGCGTTTGGGCATGCATTGCGCCTACTCCAACAGCTTGATTGGCAGTCATGCGGGGAACGATACGTTGGACGCTATCTCCGATGAGATGCTCAAACGCTTCGAGGACAACCCGAATTTCTATGACAACAGGCCGTTGTATGGCGCACCCGATCACGAAATCTATGCCAGGAAACTGAACGAGATGACCGGACCTGGCGTCCTCAACGATGTGATTGATGATGAGGACTACGAGGATCTGTCCAGACTGCGCATCTTGCGACAAATCACCAAGCTGGAGTCAGTCCCTCAGAAAGACTTCACCTTTCTCACAGGTCCAGCCCACGCCGCCATTTCCGAAGCGCAGCGTACCGACCAGGCGCTAAGAGACCTTGTGACGGTAGGCAACAACAACTCGTGGGCGAAACCCTGATACAAGCCGGGCGACTTGCGTCGCCCGGTTCATCATTCGCCGCGGTGCAGCTTGCTCATCAACTGCGCCTCGGCCTGGGTCAACCCGCAGGTCTGGGTCAGCTCCTCGACGCTCGCGCCCATCCCCACCAGCTTGGCGGCCTGGGCGAAGGTGACGCTGTTGGGGTCGCGCTGCTCCAGTTGCTGCAGCTTCTCGGGCAACGGCGCAACCACCGCGCGCAGTTCATGGATCGCCTCGCCCATGCGCACGGTGCCGTTCTGGTAGTCGTCCAGGCGCTTGGCCAGGTCCTTGATGCGCTGGTCACGCAGCACATCGCCCTGGGCCTGCTGGGCGGCCAGCTCGCGCTGGCGCTTGCTGTAGTTGAGGAAGAACCACAGGCTCAGCGCCCACAGCAGCGCCAGGAAGATGACAGCAACCTCGAAGATCAACTCAGATGTTCTCCAGCTCGGACCACTCTTCCTCGGTCATCATCTTGTCCAGCTCGACCAGGATCAGCAGTTCGCCGTTCTTGTTGCAAACGCCCTGGATGAACTTGGCCGACTCTTCGTTGCCGACGTTCGGCGCAGTCTCGATCTCCGACTGACGCAGGTAGACCACTTCGGCGACGCTGTCGACGAGGATGCCGACCACTTGCTTGTCCGCCTCGATGATGACGATGCGGGTGTTGTCGGTGACTTCTGTCGGCATCAGGCCAAAGCGCTGGCGGGTGTCGATCACGGTCACCACATTACCGCGCAGGTTGATGATGCCCAGTACATAGCTGGGGGCGCCCGGAACCGGGGCGATCTCGGTGTAGCGCAGGACTTCCTGCACCTGCATGACGTTGATACCGTAGGACTCGTTGTCCAGACGGAAGGTTACCCACTGCAGGATCGGATCTTCGGAACCTTGTGCAGACGACTTTTTCATTCCCCTAGCCCTCAAAATCCGCCATTGGCGGTGTGCTCTGTGTTGCCGCGGCAGTAGCGGCGTTGATTCAGTTGTGTTTGGTGTTCATCTGCTTGACCGCGCCACTGGCGATCAGCTCGGCCAGTTCGGCGACGTCGAGCAGCGCGCACATGTGTTCGATCACCGTGCCGGCCAGCCACGGGCGTTGACCGCGCTGGCTGCGCCACTTGATCTCGTTCGGGTCAAGGCGCAGCGAGCGGCTGACCTGATGCACGGCCAACCCCCACTCATAACCCTGCACGGAAATCACGTATTGCAGGCCCTGGCGGAAATCGTCGCGGTAGCGGTCCGGCATCACCCAGCGCGCCGTGTCGAGCACCTTGAGGTTGCCCGCCTGGCAGGTGAGGATGCCGAGGAACCAGTCCGGCTGGCCGAACAGCGGCGTCAGCTCCTGGCCGGCCAGGGTGTAGATCGACCCCAGGCACACCAGCGGTACCGCCAGGGTCAGCCCGGCGACATCGAACAACAGGCATTCGAACGGCTCGGCAGCCCAATCCGGACGGCCATCGACGCTGGCCGGCGGCGTTGGCGCGGCGGGTGCCGCTGGCACGTGCAGCTCCACCAGCGGCGCCACGGGTTCGATGGCCTGGATGTCACTCAGGACCGGGATGCTGGCTTCAGCCACCACCTCGGTCTCGACCACGGCGACCACCGGTTCCACCACCGGCGCGGCAGGCGGCAGCACGGTCGGCAGGACCTTGGCCTGCGGCTCGGCAAAGGGCCGCGCAGCAGATGGAGCCGGCACTGACTGGCGCTGGGCGTCACGGGCCTGCTCCTCGCGGACCGCGGCTTCGAAGTCATCGCCGGGTGCCGGTTCGACAGGCTGCACGACGGGGACTTGTGGCTCCGGCGGCAGCTCGAACGACTCGGTAGCCTCCTGCAGCAGCCCATCGAGATAGGACTGCAAGGCCATCTGTGGTTTGGTGGTGATGTGCCGTGCCTGGTTCATCACGCCACCTGCAATGCGGAGCGGTAGGTGAGCAGGTGCTTGAGCAGTGCACGGTAGGCCACCACGCCACGGCTCTTGCCGTCGAACTGTGAAGGCGTGACGCCGTTGCGGCTGGCGTCACGCAGGCGCGTATCCACCGGAATGTAGCCCTGCCAGACCTGGTCGCCATAAGTGTCACGCAGCACCTTCAAGGTGCCCAGCGATGCCTGGGTGCGGCGGTCGAACAGGGTTGGGACGATCTGGTAGGGCAGCGCCTGTTTGCGCGAGCGGTTGATCATGCCCAGGGTGCTGACCATGCGCTCCAAGCCCTTGACCGCAAGAAACTCGGTCTGCACCGGGATCACCAACTGCTGGCTGGCGGCCAGGGCGTTGACCATCAGCACGCCCAGCAAGGGCGGGCTGTCGATCAGGGCGAAGTCGAAATCCTGCCACAGCTGCGCCAGACTCTTGGCGATCACCAGGCCCAGGCCACTCTGCCCCGGCGACTGGCGCTCGAGCACCGCCAGCGCGGTGCTCGACGGCAGCAGCGAGATACGCTCGTCGCTGGTCGGCAACAGCAACTGACCCGGCAAGCCCTCGGGCACCGTGCCCTTGTGCAGGAACAGGTCGTAGCAGCTGTGCTCGAGCGCATCGGGGTTGTGCCCGAAGTAGCTGGTCATCGAGCCGTGCGGGTCGAGGTCGACCACGACCACGCGCTTGCCCGCCTCGGCCAGCAGGCCGGCCAGGGCGATGGTGGTGGTGGTCTTGCCGACGCCACCTTTTTGATTGGCTACTGCCCAGACTCTCATCGTGCGTTGCTTCCTCCCGGTATGGCCGCCTGCCCTCCCGGGAACGGTGTGAATTTCAGTGACGGGGATTTGACGAAATCAGCCCCCGGTCGACGGTGCTGGCGAGGCTGGTGCACTTTGTGTGCCAGCCCGGCGCATCGCCGCATCCGGGGTGGCATTGGCGCTGCCACTGCCGGTCAGGCTGCGGCGCACCTCCAGGTTACGCGAGATCACCAGCACCACCCGGCGGTTGCGCGCACGCCCGTCAGCCGTGTCGTTGCTGGCCACCGGCTGGTACTCGCCATACCCCACCGAGGCCATGCGCCCCGGGCTGACCCCTTCCATGGCCAGCAGCCGGACGATGCTCGCCGCCCGTGCCGACGACAGCTCCCAGTTGGTCGGATACTGGGCGGTGCGAATCGGCAGGTTGTCGGTGAAGCCCTCGACGTGCACCGGGTTGGCGAACGGCCTGAGGATCTTCGCCACCTTCTCGATGATCTCGAAGGCGACATCGCTGGGCATGGCGTCGGCGCTGGCGAACAGCAAGGAGGAGTTGAGCTCGATCTCCACCCACAGTTCGTTACCGCGCACGGTCATCTGGTTGGACTTGATCAGGTCGCCGAAGGCGTCGCGGACGTCGTCGGTGATGGTCTTGAGCGGATCGACGCTGGTCTGCGCCAGGCCCGCGTCGGTCTGCTCGCTGTCCTTGATCAGCGGCTCTGCGGGCTTGACGCTCAGTGGCCGCTCATCACCGATGGGGATCGGCTTCATGCTGCGCTCGGGGTCGTTGAACACCCCGATCAGCGCCTGGGAAATCTGCTTGTACTTGCCCTCGTTGATCGACGAGATCGAGTACATGACCACGAAGAAGGCGAACAGCAGGGTGATGAAGTCGGCGTACGAGACCAGCCAGCGCTCGTGGTTCTCGTGCTCTTCGATCTTGCGACGACGGGCCATGGCTTACTCCATGAAGCCTTGCAGCTTCAGCTCGATCGAGCGCGGGTTCTCGCCTTCGGCGATCGACAGCAGGCCCTCGAGCAGCATCTCGCGGTAGCGCGACTGGCGCAGGGTGATGGCCTTGAGCTTGTTGGCGACCGGCAGCAGGATCAGGTTGGCGCTGGCCACGCCGTAGATGGTGGCAACGAAGGCCACGGCAATGCCGTTGCCCAGTTGCGACGGATCGGCCAGGTTGCCCATCACGTGGATCAGACCCATCACCGCACCGATGATACCGATGGTCGGCGCGTAGCCGCCCATGCTCTCGAACACCTTGGCGGCCTGGATGTCGCGGGCTTCCTGGGTCAGGAAGTCGACTTCGAGGATGCTGCGAATGGCTTCCGGCTCGGCGCCGTCGACCAGCAGTTGCAGGCCCTTGCGCGCATAGGGATCGGGCTCGGCGTCGGCGACGCCTTCCAGGCCCAGCAGGCCTTCCTTGCGTGCGGTCAGGCTCCAGTTCACCACCCGGTCGATGCCACCGGGCAGGTCCACTCGCGGCGGGAAGAAGATCCAGCGCACGATCTGCAGCGCGCGCTTGAACGACGACAGCGGCGACTGCAGCAGCGCCGCCGCCAGGGTGCCGCCTAGCACGATCAATGCCGCCGGGCCGTTGATCAGTGCACCGACGTGGCCGCCCTCGAGGAAGTTGCCGCCGACAATGGCGACAAAGGCGAGGATCAGGCCGATAAGGCTCAACACATCCATCAGACGCAGGCCTCGACCAGGTGCTTGCCGATCTCGTCCAGACTGTACACGGCATCGGCCAGGTTGGCCTTGACGATGGCCATGGGCATGCCATAGATCACGCAGCTGGCTTCATCCTGCGCCCATACGGTGCTGCCGCCCTGCTTGAGCAGGCGCGCGCCTTCGCGACCGTCGGCGCCCATGCCGGTGAGCACCACCGAGAGCACCTTGTCGCCATAGGACTTGGCGGCGGAACCGAAGGTGATATCGACGCAGGGCTTGTAGTTCAGGCGCTCGTCACCCGGCAGGATCTTCACCGTGCCACGGCCGTCGACCATCATCTGCTTGCCACCCGGGGCCAGCAGCGCCAGGCCCGGACGCAGCACGTCACCGTCCTCGGCTTCCTTGACGCTGATCTTGCACAGTTTGTCCAGGCGCTCGGCGAAGGCCTTGGTGAAGGCCGCCGGCATGTGCTGGATAAGCACGATCGGCGCCGGGAATCCGGCGGGCAGTTGGGTCAGCACCCGCTGCAGCGCCACAGGACCACCCGTGGAGGTGCCGATGGCGACCAGCTTGTACGGCTTGCGCTTGGGTGCCGGCGAGTGCGCGGCGGCCGGTGCCGCGGCACGTGCCGGAGCTGCCGTGCGCGCAGGTGCGGTACTGGCGAAGCTGCTTGCCGGCGCATGGCTGCTGGCCGGAGCTGGCGCGGCAGCCGGCGCCGGGCTGGAATAGGCGCTGAAACGGCGGTTGCTGCGCGAGATGGTGTGGACCTTCTCGCACAGCATCTGCTTGACCTTTTCCGGGTTGCGCGAGATGTCCTCGAAGTTCTTCGGCAGGTAGTCGACCGCGCCGGCGTCCAGGGCGTCGAGGGTGACGCGGGCGCCTTCGTGGGTCAGCGAGGAGAACATCAGCACCGGCGTCGGGCAGCGCTGCATGATGTGCCGCACCGCGGTGATGCCGTCCATCATGGGCATTTCATAGTCCATGGTGATGACATCGGGCTTGAGCGCCAGCGCCTGGTCGATCGCTTCCTTGCCGTTGGTCGCGGTACCCACGACCTGGATCGTCGGGTCCGCCGAGAGAATTTCCGAGACACGGCGGCGGAAGAAACCGGAATCATCCACCACCAGGACCTTGACTGCCATAAACACTCCATTAGGCGGCGCACCCGCCAGGGTACGCCACCGAAATCAAATACGCCGGGCGGCGTAACGCTTGAGCATGCTCGGAACGTCGAGGATCAGCGCGATCCGCCCGTCACCGGTGATGGTCGCGCCGGACATGCCCGGGGTCCCCTGCAGCATCTTGCCCAGCGGCTTGATCACCACCTCTTCCTGGCCGACCAACTGGTCGACCACGAAGCCGATGCGCTGGGTGCCGACCGACAGGATCACCACATGGCCTTCGTGCTGCTCCTCGTGCTCGTGGTCCTGGACCAGCCAGCGCTTGAGATAGAACAGCGGCAGCGCCTTGTCGCGCACGATCACCACTTCCTGGCCGTCGACCACGTTGGTGCGCGACAGGTCGAGGTGGAAGATCTCGTTGACGTTGACCAGCGGGAAGGCGAACGCCTGGTTGCCCAGCATCACCATCAGGGTCGGCATGATCGCCAGGGTCAGCGGCACCTTGATGACGATCTTCGACCCCTGGCCCTTGGCCGAGAAGATGTTGATCGAGCCGTTGAGCTGGGAAATCTTGGTCTTCACCACGTCCATGCCGACGCCGCGGCCGGACACGTCGGAGATCTCTGTCTTGGTCGAGAAGCCTGGGGCGAAGATCAGGTTGTAGCAGTCCGACTCGCTCAGACGATCGGCCGCGTCCTTGTCCATCAGGCCCTTTTCCACGGCCTTGGCGCGCAGGATGCTCGGGTCCATGCCCTTGCCGTCGTCGGAGATCGACAGCAGGATGTGGTCGCCTTCCTGCTCGGCGGACAGCACCACCCGGCCCATGCGCGACTTGCCCGAGGCCTCGCGCTCGTCCGGCATCTCGACACCATGGTCGACGGCGTTGCGCACCAAGTGCACCAACGGGTCGGCCAGCGCCTCGACCAGGTTCTTGTCCAGGTCGGTCTCTTCGCCGACCAGCTCCAGGTTGATCTCTTTCTTCAACTGGCGGGCCAGGTCGCGAACCAGGCGCGGGAAGCGCCCGAAGACCTTCTTGATCGGCTGCATGCGGGTCTTCATGACCGCGGTCTGCAGGTCGGCAGTGACCACGTCGAGGTTGGACACGGCCTTGGACATGGCCTCGTCGCCGCTGTTGAGCCCCAGGCGCACCAGGCGGTTACGCACCAGCACCAGTTCGCCGACCATGTTCATGATCTCGTCCAGGCGCGCGGTATCGACCCGCACGGTAGTTTCCGCCTCGCTGGCGCCGTGCTTCTCGGCGGCCGGCGCCGGGGCGCGGGCTGGAGCGGCAGGCTTGGCGGCAGCTGGAGCTGCAGCAGGCGCGGGGGCCGGCTTGGCAACTGGCTTGGCCTCGGCCTTGGCCGCGACAGGTGCGGCAACGGCAGCGGCAGGCGCTTCGGCGGTGACTGCGTCACCGGAGAACTTGCCCTTGCCGTGCAACTGGTCGAGCAGGGCCTCGAATTCGTGTTCGCTGATGCTCTCGTCGCCTGCAGCGGGTGCGGCACTGGCCGCTGGCGCAGCGGCGCCTGGCAGTGCGTCGACGGCGAAGGTGCCTTTGCCGTGCAACTGGTCGAGCAGCGACTCGAACTCATCGTCGGTGATCTCATCGCTGGCCGGGGCGGCGGCCGCAGGCGCGCTGACGGCGGCATCGGCCGAGAACTGGCCCTTGCCGTGCAGCTGGTCGAGCAGCGACTCGAACTCAGCGTCGGTGATCTCGTCACCGCCACCGCTGATTTCTTCACCCTGCAGTTGTTCATGAGCCTGAGCTTCAGCCTTGACCGCATCGAGCGAGTCAAGCAGTTGCTCGAACTCGGTATCGGTGATGTCGGGCTCGGCAGCCGCGGCTTCCACCACGGGCGCCTCCTCAACCACCGGGGCCGGTGCTTCAGCGCCACCGGGCTCGGCCAGGCGCGACAGCGCAGCCAGCAGTTCCGGCGTGGCCGGCGTGACATCGGTACGCTCGCGCACCTGGCCGAACATGCTGTTGACCGTGTCGAGGGCCTCGAGCACCACGTCCATCAGTTCCGCGTCAACCCGGCGCTCACCTTTGCGCAGGATGTCGAACACGTTCTCGGCAATGTGGCAGCACTCCACCAACTCATTGAGCTGAAGGAAGCCGGCGCCCCCTTTTACAGTGTGGAAACCGCGGAAAATCGCGTTGAGCAGGTCCGCGTCATCGGGCCGGCTTTCCAGCTCGACCAATTGCTCGGACAGTTGCTCGAGGATTTCGCCGGCTTCTACCAGGAAATCCTGAAGGATTTCTTCATCGGCGCCGAAGCTCATTAAACGTGCTCCTTAAAAACCCAGGCTGGACAACAGATCGTCGACATCGTCCTGGCTGGACACGACGTCTTCACGCTTATCGGCATGAATCTGCGGACCTTCACCCCGAGTCGGATGTTTTTCTTGATCTTTTTCAGCGCGCAGCTGCTGGTGGTCATGTTCGATCCCGGCAAAGCGGTCGACCTGGCTTGCCATCAGCACGAGCTTGAGCAGATTGCTTTCGACTTCGGTGACCAGCGTGGTCACCCGTTTGATCACCTGGCCGGTGAGATCCTGATAATCCTGGGCCAGGACGATATCGTTGAGATGGCCGGCGACCTTCTGATTACCTTCGGCGCTGTGCGTCAGAAAACTGTCCACACGCTTGACCAGCTCACGGAATTCCGGCGCTGCCACCTCGCGGCGCATGAAGCGCTGCCAATCGGCGGACAGGCTCTGGGCCTCGGTGGCAAGGTCGTTGAGCACCGGGGTGCACGCCTCCGCCAGGTCCATGGTGCGGTTGGCCGCGCCTTCGGTGAGGCGAACCACGTAGGAGAGGCGTTCGGCGGCATCGGTAATCTGCGACACTTCCTCGGCCTGCGGCATGGCCGGGTCGATCTGGAAGTTGACGATTGCGCTGTGCAGTTCGCGGGTGAGCTTGCCGACTTCCTGATACAGCCCGCGGTCGCGGGTCTGGTTCAGTTGGTGGATCAGCTGCACCGCATCACCGAACCGGCCGCGCTCGAGGCTCTCGACCAGTTCCTGGGCATGCTTCTTCAGGGTTGATTCGAACTCACCCAAAGAGTTGTTGGTTGACTCCATTGCGCCCCCCAGACGTGACTCAGCCGTTGACGCGTTCGAAGATCTTTTCGATCTTTTCTTTCAACGCCAGGGCGGTGAAAGGCTTGACCACATAGCCGTTTACACCGGCCTGGGCAGCTTCGATGATCTGCTCGCGCTTGGCTTCGGCGGTGACCATCAACACCGGCAGGTGCTTGAGGCGCTCGTCCGCGCGGACAGCGCGCAGCAGGTCGATACCGGTCATGCCCGGCATGTTCCAGTCGGTTACCAGGAAGTCGAAGTGTTCACTGGTGAGCATCGGCAGTGCCGTGTTGCCGTCATCAGCTTCCTTGACGTTGGTGAAACCCAGGTCACGCAACAGGTTCTTGATGATCCGCCGCATCGTCGAGAAGTCGTCAACGATGAGGATTTTCATGTCTTTGTTCAATTAGACCTCCAAGCAGTCTTAAACGCGCTCGGCGCCGAGCGCGCGCTCAATCAATTCGGCACCACAAAAAAACGACTGCATCAAACCTGGTTCAACGCGCCCGCCATTCCCCCAGGCGACTGCGCAGACGCGCCGCGCACTGGCTGTGCAACTGGCTGACACGCGATTCGCTGACCCCCAGGACCTCACCGATTTCCTTGAGGTTCAGCTCTTCGTCGTAGTACAGCGCCAGGACCAGGCGCTCGCGCTCCGGCAGGTTGGCGATCGCATCGGCCAGGGCGGCCTGGAAGCGCTCGTCCTCCAGGTCCCGCGATGGCTCCAACTGGCCGCTGGCTCCGTCCTCGTGCAGCCCCTCGTGTTCGCCGTCCTGCAACAGGTCGTCGAAACTGAACAGGCGACTGCCCAAGGTGTCGTTCAGAATCCCGTAGTAATCATCGAGACTCAATTGGAGTTCGGCAGCAACCTCGTGATCTTTAGCGTCGCGCCCAGTCTTTGCTTCAACACAGCGAATCGCGTCGCTGACCATACGCGTGTTGCGGTGCACCGAGCGCGGTGCCCAGTCGCCCTTGCGCACCTCGTCGAGCATGGCGCCGCGAATGCGGATGCCGGCATAGGTTTCGAAACTGGCGCCCTTGCTGGCGTCGTATTTGTTGGCCACTTCCAGCAGGCCGATCATCCCGGCCTGGATCAGGTCCTCGACCTGGACGTTGGCCGGCAAGCGCGCCAGCAGGTGGTAGGCGATGCGCTTGACCAGCGGCGCGTAGCGCTCGATCAGCTCGTATTGAGCGTCCTTGGCGGCCTTGCTGTACATCTTGAAACCGCTCGCGTTCATAGCACCGGCCCTGCACTGGTGGGCTGCACCAGGCGCTCGACGAAAAATTCCAGGTGTCCGCGCGGGTTGGCAGGCAGCGGCCAGCTGTCGACCTTCTGCGCAATGGCCTTGAAGGCCAGCGCGCACTTGGACCGCGGGAAGGCCTCGTAGACCGCCCGCTGCTTCTGCACGGCCTTGCGCACACACTCGTCGTACGGCACGGCGCCGACGTATTGTAGGGCGACGTCAAGGAAGCGATCCGTGACCTTGGTCAACTTGGCGAACAGGTTGCGCCCTTCCTGCGGACTCTGGGCCATGTTGGCCAGCACGCGGAACCGATTCATCCCGTAGTCGCGGTTGAGCAGCTTGATCAGGGCGTAGGCATCGGTGATCGAGGTGGGCTCGTCGCACACCACCAGCAGCACCTCCTGGGCGGCGCGGACGAAGCTGACCACCGAGTCACCGATACCCGCGGCGGTGTCTATCACCAGCACGTCGAGGTTGTCGCCGATCTCGCTGAAGGCCTGGATCAGGCCGGCATGTTGAGCCGGCGCCAGGTGCACCATGCTCTGGGTGCCGGAGGCCGCCGGGACGATGCGCACCCCCCCGGGCCCCTGCAGCAGCACATCGCGCAGCTCGCAGCGACCCTCGATGACATCGGCCAGGGTGCGCTTGGGCGTGAGCCCCAGCAGAACGTCGACATTGGCCAGGCCCAGGTCGGCGTCCAGCAACATGACCCGACGGCCGAGCTCGGCCAGCGCCAGGGACAGGTTCACTGAAACGTTAGTCTTGCCGACGCCACCTTTGCCACCGGTCACGGCGATCACCTGTACGGGATGCATGCTACCCATGTCTGTTCTTTACCTTGTCTCGCTTGGACCCAGGCCACATGAGGGGCTGAACGTTCAAGGCCACGGTCCGGCCGGGCAACCCCATGATGTAGGTACTTTGCACAGTATTCACCCTCAACCCGCACGCTTGCCAGGGTTATGGTAGAGATCAGCGAACATGTCGGCCATCGCCTCGTCGCTGGGCTCGTCCTGCAACTGCACGCTGACCGCGCGACTCACCAGCTGGTGCTTGCGCGGCAGTTGCAGGTCGTCAGGAATGCGCGGCCCATCGGTCAGATAGGCCACCGGCAGTTCATGACTGATGGCAAGGCTCAGCACTTCACCGAGACATGCCGTTTCATCGAGCTTGGTCAGGATGCAACCGGCCAGGCCGCAGCGCTTGTAGCTGTGGTAGGCGGCGGTGAGCACCTGCTTCTGGCTGGTGGTCGCCAGCACCAGGTAATTCTTGGCGGCGATGCCGCGCCCGGCCAGGGTCTCCAGCTGCATGCGCAGCGCCGGGTCGCTGGCCTGCAGGCCAGCGGTGTCGATCAGCACCACGCGCTTGCGCAGCAGCGGCTCCAGCGCCTGGGCCAGCGACTCGCCCGGGTCGACATAGGTGACCGGCACGTTGAGGATGCGCCCGAGAGTCTTGAGCTGCTCCTGGGCGCCAATGCGGAAGCTGTCCATGCTCACCAGCGCCAGGTTGTTCGCGCCGTACTTGAGCACATAGCGTGCAGCCAGCTTGGCCAGGGTGGTGGTCTTGCCCATGCCGGCCGGACCAACCATGGCGATAACCCCGCCCTCCTCGATCGGTTCGATCTCGGGCACGTCGATCATCCGCGCCAGGTGCGCCAGGACCATGCGCCAGGCGTGACGCGGCTCTTCGATCTCGGCGGTGAGGTCGAGCAGTTCGCGCGCCAGGCCGCCGGACAGACCGAGGCGCTGCAGGCGGCGCCAGAGGTTGGCCTGCTGCGGCTTGCTGCCTTGCAGCTGGCTCCAGGCGAGCGAGCCGAGCTGGACTTCCAGCAGCTCGCGCAGGCCGGTCAGCTCGAAGCGCATGGCGTCGAACAGGCGCGGATCGACCGGGGCCGGTGCCGCGGCGACAACCGGGGCGGGCTCATCGACATGCGGCTCGATCAACGGTTCGGACGCGGTCAGCGACTGACCGGCGAACAGCTGACGGTTGCCGCCCTCGACGGCATCGCTGCGCCCGGTCAGTTCGGCCTGGGCGGTGACGATGCGCGACTGGGTCTTGCGCAGTTCGTCCTCGAGTTCCGCATTGGGCACGCGTGGGGCCAAGGCGGACAGCTTGTAGTCCAGCGCAGCCGTCAGTTCGACACCGCCAGCGATGCGCCGGTTACCGATGATGGCGGCGTCGGAGCCGAGCTCATCCCGGACCAGCTTCATGGCCTGACGCATATCGGCGGCGAAAAAACGCTTAACTTGCATAACCCACTACCTCAGCCGTTCGGGCCCACGGTGGCAACGATGGTGACTTGCTTGTTGTCAGGTATTTCCTGATACGCCAAAACATGCAAATTCGGTACAGCCAGGCGACCGAAGCGCGACAGCATGGCGCGGATCGGGCCGGCAACCAAGAGGATGGCCGGCTGGCCCTGCATTTCCTGACGCTGGGCCGCCTCGATCAACGAGCGCTGAAGCTTTTCGGCCATGCTTGGTTCAAGAAGAACACCATCTTCCTGACCCTGCCCGGCCCTTTGCAGACTATTGAGCAAGATCTGTTCCAACCTTGGCTCCAAGGTAATCACAGGCAGCTCGGACTCAACGCCGACAATGCTTTGCACGATGGCGCGGGACAATCCGACCCGCACCAGCGCCACCAGCGCGGCGGTATCTTGACTCTTCGTCGGGTTGTTGGCGATGGCTTCGGCAATGCTGCGGATGTCACGCACCGGCACCTGTTCGGCAAGCAATGCCTGCAGGACCTTGAGCAGGCCCGACAAGGAAATGACACCCGGCACCACCTCTTCGGCCAGTTTCGGCGAGACCTTGGCCAGCACCTGCAGCAGCTGCACCACCTCCTCGTGCCCGATCAGCTCGTGGCAGTGCTTCTGCAGGATCTGGTTGAGGTGGGTGGCGACCACGGTGCTGGCGTCGACCACGGTGTAGCCCAGCGATTGCGCCTGGGCGCGCTGGCCGACATCGATCCACACTGCCTCCAGGCCGAACGCCGGATCGCGCGAGGCGATGCCGTTGAGGGTACCGAACACCTGGCCGGGGTTGATCGCCAGCTCCCGGTCCGGGTAGATCTCGGCTTCGGCCAGGATCACACCCATCAGCGTCAGGCGGTAGGCACTGGGTTGCAGGTCGAGGTTGTCGCGGATGTGCACGGTCGGCATGAGGAAGCCCAGGTCCTGGGAAAGCTTCTTGCGCACGCCCTTGATCCGCGCCAGCAGCTGACCGCCCTGGTTGCGGTCCACCAGCGGGATCAGGCGATAGCCGACTTCCAGGCCGATCATGTCGATGGGGGTGACGTCGTCCCAGCCCAGCTCCTTGGTTTCCATGGCGCGCTGGGGCGATGGCAGCAGGTCTTGCTGGCGCTGGGCCTCTTGCTGGGCGACGACCTTGGCCTTCTGCTGTTTCTTCCACACCAGGTAAGCGCCACCACCGGCCAGCGCGCCGAGGCTGAGGAAGGCGACATGCGGCATGCCTGGGACCAGACCCATGATGATCATCAGCGCGGCCGACACGCCCAGCGCCTTCGGCGAGTCGAACATCTGCCGGTTGATCAGCTTGCCCATGTCCTCGGAACCCGAGGCGCGGGTGACCATGATCGCGGCCGCGGTGGACAGCAGCAGCGATGGCAATTGCGCCACCAAACCGTCACCGATGGTCAGCAGGGCGTAGACCTTGCCGGCGTCGGCGAAGGTCATGTTGTGCTGCAGCATGCCGATGAGCATGCCGCCGATGAGGTTGATGAAGAGGATCAGCAGGCCGGCGATGGCGTCACCGCGGACGAACTTGCTGGCACCGTCCATGGAGCCGTAGAACTCGGCCTCCTGGGCGACCTCGGCGCGGCGGGACTTGGCCTGGGCCTGGTCGATCAGGCCGGCGTTTAGGTCGGCGTCGATGGCCATCTGCTTGCCGGGCATGGCGTCGAGGGTGAAGCGCGCGCTCACCTCGGAAATGCGCCCGGCGCCCTTGGTCACCACGACGAAGTTGATGATCATGAGGATGGCGAACACCACCGCACCGACGACGTAGTTGCCGCCGATCACCACCTCACCGAAGGCCTGGATCACCTTGCCCGCGGCGCCGTGGCCTTCCTGGCCATGGAGCATGACCACGCGGGTGGAGGCGACGTTCAGCGCCAGGCGCAGCAGCGTGGCCACCAGCAGGATGGTGGGGAACGCGGCGAAATCCAGGGGTCGCAGGGCGTAGACGCAGACCAGCAGGACCACGATCGACAGGGCGATGTTGAAGGTGAAGAACACGTCGAGCAGGAACGGCGGGATCGGCAACATCATCATTGCCAGCATCACCAGCAGGAGCAGCGGCACGCCGAGGTTGCCCCGGCCGAGACCGGCCAGGTTGTTACGGGCGCTGCTGATTAACTGAGTGCGATCCACCGCGATTCCTCTTCAAGCAAAACTTTGACGCCTGTGTGGCGGCTGGCGCTGCCTTTGCAAGAAGCTTTCCAACTTTTCTGGGGGGTGGGGTTTTCGGGGGGGGCGGGTTCGGGTTCGGGTTCGGGTTCGGGTTCGGGTTCGGGTTCGGGGATGATTGTTTTGGATCTTTTATGCGCATTCATTGGCGATGGTGACTATGCGTCAACATCGCAAATGAATGCGCATACAACTTCCAAAACCAACAAACTAACAAACTAACAAACTTAACTGTCCCGCCGCAAATCCTCAGGAATAGGCAAATCCTTCTTCAACGGCTCCGGCGCCTTCCCCCTACCAGCCCGATACTGCCGAATCTGGAACACATAGGCCAACACCTGCGCCACCGCCAGGTACAACCCCGCCGGAATCTCCTGCTCCATCTCGGTGGAGTAATAGATCGCCCGCGCCAGGGCCGGCGACTCGAGTATCTGCACGTTATGCTCGACCCCGATCTCACGAATCTTCAAGGCAACGAAATCGGTCCCCTTGGCCACCAGCAACGGCGCCGTCCCACCCTTGTCCGGGTTGTACTGCAGAGCCACCGCGTAGTGAGTCGGGTTAGTGATGATCACATCCGCCTCCGGCACCGCCGCCATCATCCGCCGCTGCGACATCTCCCGCTGCAACTGCCGGATCCGCTGCTTGACCTCGGGCTTGCCTTCACTGTCCTTGTACTCGTCCTTGACCTCCTGCTTGGTCATCTTCATCTTCTTGTTCGTCTGGAACAGCTGGTACGGCACATCCAGCCCGGCAATCAGCAGCAACCCCGCCGCCATCCACAAGGTGCTCCAGCCCACCACCTGCACCGCATGGATGATCGCCTGCTCCAGCGGCTCGTTGGCGATAGCCAGCAGCGCCTCGCGGTCGCTGGCCAGCACCAGCAGCGCCACCAGCAGGATCATGATGAACTTCGCCATGGCCTTGAGCAGCTCGGTCAGCGCGTTCATCGAGAACATGCGCTTGATCCCCGACAATGGGTTCATCCGGCTGAACTTCGGCTGCAGCAGGCTCCCGGAGAACAGGAAGCCGCCCAGGGCAATAGGCGCAACGAAGGAAATCACGAACAGCAGGATCAGGATCGGTTGCACCGACCAGATCGCCATCTTGCCCGAGGCCAGCAGGAACGCGCCCATGCTGCGCTCATCGACGATCACTTCGCGCGTCAGGCTGAAGTTCATGCGCATCAGGGTCATCAACGTTTCCGCCAGATAACCGCCGAACGCCAGCAAGCCACCAGCGCCCGCCAGCGTAACCGCGACCGTGTTCAGCTCCTTGGAGCGGGCGACCTCACCTTTCTCCCGCGAGTCGCGTTTGCGCTTCTCGGTGGGTTCCTCTGTCTTGTCCTGACCGCTTTCGCTCTCTGCCATGCTCAGCGCGCCCGTGCCAGTTCACGCAGCCACTGCAGCGCTTCGCTGGCCAGTGCCTGGTAGTGTGGAAGGATGTCGGCCAGGCCGACCCAGAAGATCCCCATGCCCAGCACCAGGGTCAGCGGAAAACCGATGGAGAAGATGTTCAGCTGCGGCGCGGCGCGGGTCATCACGCCGAAGGCGATGTTGACCACCAGCAGCGCGGCGATCGCCGGCAGGATCAACAGCAGCGCAGCACCCAGCACCCAGCTCAGGCGCCCGGCGATCTCCCAGAAATGGTTGACCACCAGGGCACTGCCCACCGGCAGCGTGGTGAAACTCTCGGTCAGCACCTCGAATACCACCAGATGCCCATTCATCAGCAGGAACAGCACACTCACCAGCATGGTCATGAACTGGCTGATCACCGCGACGTTGACGCCGTTGGCCGGATCAACCATGGAGGCGAAGGCCATGCCCATCTGCACGGCGACGATCTGCCCGGCGATGACGAAGGCCTGGAACAGCAACTGCAGGGAAAAGCCGAACAACGCGCCGACGATGACCTGCTCGGCGCACAGCAGCACGCCGCGCACGCTCAACGGATCGATTTCGGGCAGTGGCGGCAACCCCGGCACGATGACCACGGTGATCGCCACTGCGGCATACAGGCGCACCCGCGCCGGCAGCATCTTGGTGCCGAAGATCGGCATGGTCATCAGTACCGCCATCACCCTGAACAACGGCAGGATGAAGGTGGCGACCCAGGTGCCGATCTGCGTGTCGGTCAGTTCCAGCATGGCGGCCTCAACCGATCAGCTGCGGGATGCTGGTGTACAGGCCGATGAAGTACTCCATGAACTTCTGCACCAGCCAGGGTCCGGCGACGATCAGCGTGATCAGCATCACCAGCAGGCGCGGCAGGAAGCTCAGGGTCTGCTCGTTGATCTGCGTGGCGGCCTGGAACATCGCCACCACCAGGCCGATCAGCAAGCTCGGCACCACCAGCACGGCTACCATCAGGGTGGTCAGCCACAACGCATCACGGAACAGGTCGACAGCGACTTCAGGTGTCATGCAAGGCTCTCCTTGGCGGCGTCAGACGCCACCGAAACTGCCGGCCAGGGTGCCCATGATCAGCGCCCAGCCATCTACCAGCACGAACAGCATGATCTTGAACGGCAACGAAATGATCAGCGGCGACAGCATCATCATACCCATGGCCATCAGTACGCTGGCGACCACCATGTCGATGATCAGGAACGGGATGAAGATCATGAAGCCGATCTGGAACGCGGTCTTGAGCTCGGAGGTGACGAACGCCGGCACCAGGATCGTCAGCGGCACCTGGTCGGGGCCGGCGATGTCGGTGCGCTTGGACAGGCGCATGAACAGGTCGAGGTCGCTCTGCCGGGTCTGCGCCAGCATGAAGTCCTTCAACGGCCCCTGGGCCTTGTCGATGGCCTGCTGGGCGGTCATCTGCTCGGCCAGGTAGGGCTGCAGGGCGTCCTTGTTCACCCGGTCGAACACCGGCGCCATGATGAACATGGTCAGGAACAGCGCCATGCCGGTGAGCACCTGGTTCGACGGCGTCTGCTGCAGACCCAGGGCCTGGCGCAGGATGGAGAAGACGATGATGATGCGGGTGAAGCTGGTCATCAGGATGACGAACGCCGGAATGAAACTCAGCGCCGTCATGATCAGCAGGATCTGCAGGCTGACCGAATATTCCTGCTGCCCGTCCGCCCCACTGGACAGGGTGATGGCCGGGATCGACAGTGGGTCGGCGGCCAGGGCCAACGGCGCGGCCAGCAGCAGCGCCAGGGTCAACAAAAAGCGCAGCGCGCCGCTCATCACGTCTTGTCCTTATGATCCTTGCCCATCAGCTCGAGCAGCCGCTGGGCGAATTCCGGCGTGGCCTGGCGCGCCGCGGCGGGCACCTCCACGGGCTCGGCCAGCACATGCAAGGCTTCGATGCTACCGGGGCTGTGGCCGATCAGGATCTGCTCCTTGCCCACCTGCACCAGCAGCAACCGGTCGCGCGGGCCGATGGCCCGGCTGCCGACGATCTCGATCACCTGGGCACCACGCTGGGCATTGCCCTGCATGCGCCGCAGCAGCCAGGCCAGGAAGAAGATCAGCCCCACCACCAGCAGCAGGCCGAAGACCATCTGCGCCAACTGCGCACCCAAGCCGCCGGGCAACGGCGCGGCCGCCGAGGCGTTGGGCTCGGCGGCCGCGATCACCACTTCGCTGACCAGCAATGCACCGAGGGCGGTGAAGCCCCGCACCATGCGCTTCACTCAGCGCAGCTTCTTGATACGTTCGCTGGGGCTGATCACGTCGGTCAGGCGGATGCCGAACTTCTCGTTGACCACGACCACTTCGCCATGGGCGATCAGAGTGCCGTTGACCAGCACGTCCAGCGGCTCGCCCGCCAGGCGGTCCAGTTCGATCACCGAACCCTGGTTGAGCTGCAGCAGGTTGCGGATGCTGATCTCGGTGCTGCCCACTTCCATGGAGATGCTCACCGGAATGTCCAGGATCACATCCAGGTTCGGACCTTCGAGGCTGACGTGCTCGTTGGGCTTGGGCGAGCTGGCGAATTCCTCCATCGGCAGGCGGTCGCCACCGATGTGACCGGCGTCACCACCGAGCAGGGCATCGATGTCGGCCTGCCCGGCATCGCCGGTCTCTTCCAGGGCGGCAGCCCACTCGTCGGCCAGGGCCTGTTCCTCGGGAGAATTGATCTCGTTTTCGTTAGCCATGATTTCCTCGACAGGCATTCAATACGTTGGAGCGACCGGCACGCCGTCAGCGGCGTTCGATCGGGTCGATGATCTGCAGCGACAGGGTGCCCTTGTGCGAACCCAGCCGCGCCTTGAACGACGGCACGCCATTGGCGCGCAGCACCAGGTGCTCCGGCAGTTCCACCGGAATCACGTCGCCCGGCTGCATGTGCAGGATGTCGCGCAGCTTCAGCTGGCGGCGGGCAACCGTGGCCGACACCGGCACATTGACGTCCAGCACGTCTTCGCGCAGGGCCTTGACCCAGCGCTCGTCCTGGTCGTCCAGGTCGGACTGGAAACCGGCGTCGAGCATTTCACGCACCGGCTCGATCATCGAGTACGGCATGGTCACGTGCAGGTCGCCGCCACCGCCGTCGAGCTCGATGTGGAAGGTCGAGACCACCACCGCCTCGCTGGGGCCAACGATGTTGGCCATGGCCGGGTTGACCTCGGAGTTGATGTACTCGAAGTTGACCGGCATGATCGCCTGCCAGGCTTCCTTGAGGTCGACGAAGCACTGGTCCAGGACCATGCGCACCACGCGCAGCTCGGTCGGGGTGAACTCGCGACCCTCGATCTTGGCGTGACGGCCGTCGCCGCCGAAGAAGTTGTCCACCAGCTTGAACACCAGCTTGGCGTCGAGGATGAACAGCGCGGTGCCGCGCAACGGCTTGATCTTGACCAGGTTGAGGCTGGTGGGCACGTACAGCGAGTGCACGTACTCGCCGAACTTCATCACCTGCACGCCGCCCACCGCCACGTCGGCGGAGCGACGCAGCAGGTTGAACATGCTGATGCGGGTATAACGGGCGAAACGCTCGTTGATCATTTCCAGGGTCGGCATGCGACCCCGCACGATACGATCCTGACTGGTCAGGTCGTAGCTCTTGATGCTGCCGGGCTCACCAGAGCTCTCGGTTTGTACCAGCCCATCGTCCACCCCATGCAACAGGGCGTCGATCTCATCCTGGGACAGCAGGTCCTGCACGGCCATCTATGTGCTCCTACTGCAATACGAAATTGGTGAACAGCAGCTGGTCGACGACCGGACTGCCGACTTCCTTCTGTGCCACTTCCTGCACCACCGCGGTGGCCTTCTGGCGCAGCATCTCCTGCCCGACCGGGCTGCTGGCGAGGGTGTCGAAGCCCTGGCCGGAGAACATCATCACCAGGTTGTTGCGGATCACCGGCATGTGCACCTTCAGCGCCTCAAGGTCGGCCTGGCTGCGCCCCTGCATGGTGATGCTCACCTGCATGTAGCGCTGGCGGCCGTTCTGGTTGAAGTTGACCACGAAGGCTGGGGCCAGGGGTTCGTAAATCGCCGCCGGCTTGACGTTGCTCTGCGCCGCATCAGGTACCGGCGCCGACTCGCTCTTGTGCATGAAGAACCAGGTGGCACCCACCGACAGACCGACCGCCAGGAGCAGGGCCAGCACCAGCAGCAGGATCAACTTGAGTTTGCCTTTAGCGGCGGGGTCTTTCACTGCGTCACTCTTAGCCATGCCAATAATCCGTCGTCCATCGGGGTTTCAAAGAAGGATGACGTGGCTTGAGCAAGTGTTATGCCAGATTTGGCCGAGAAGGAAGGTACCGGCCCTGTCGCCGGACAAGCGCCACCCTAAGGTGGCTGCACAGGGCCGGAGAAGGTCAGGCGTAGTAGTCGACCATGCTGTCGCCGACTACCACCTGCTGCTCGGTGGCACGCGCGCCAGCGGCAGGCTCAATGCCCTCCCCGCCTGCCTCGGCACGGCGCGCCGCCACGCCGGACAGGCTCGAGCCACCCTGCTGCGCCTGCTGCTGTTGCTGGCCACGGGACTGGTCGGCCACGCTGACGTCCGGCTGCGCCAGTCCCTGCTGGGCGAACAGCTCGCGCAGTCGGTAGACCTGGCTATCCAGCGCATCACGCACACCGGCATGGCCACTGACGAAGTGAATCTGGGCTGGCTGGTCCGCCGCGACATTGACGCGGATGTCCAGGCGCCCTAATTCAGCGGGTTCAAGCTGGATGTCAGCCGACTTGAGGTTCTGGCTCGACAGGTACATGACCCGGTTCACCAGACCTTCGGTCCAAGCGCCCTGGTTCATCGCCAACGGCTGCTGCAGCGGGTTCGGGTTCGGCGTCACCGGCACGGCATTGGCGGTCTTGGGCGTCGCCGCCTGCGTCAGGCTGGCCAGGCGGTCGGCGAAGTCATCGACCCGCGTGTCGCTGCTGGCACCCTTGATATCCTTGAGGCCATCGTCGATCAGCCCGGCGAATGCCTTGTCGCCATGCTCGGCGTTCCCCGCCTCCTGCTCGGCCTTGCCGACCACGTTCGCCAAGGTATTGACGGCTGCGGCGCCCGGATCGGCAGGCGCCTGGTTGCTCTCGGAGCGGGCACTGGCCGCATGGGCCGATGTGGTCCCCTTGGCCTGGGCGTCCTGCTCCAGCGCCAGGCGCAAGGTCGGCATGTTGGCCAGGGGGTCCGCCTCCGGATCGAACGCGGCATCCTTGGCAGGTTCCTCGACGACCGCAGCCGGCGGCAGCGCTGGCTGTGGCGTCTGCACCGCCGCCTGCAGCACCGGCGCGACCGCTTCGGCCTGGGCCTGGATCAACTGCGCGCCCGGCTGGGCGTCGGTGACCTGGCCGGCCACCAGGCTGGCGTCGAGGGGCGCGGCAGTGTCGCCGTCGGTGGAATCATCCGTTTCAGCAGCAGGTTTGCCAGCCGGGACGGATGGCAAGTTCTTGCCGTCATCGGCAACCGCCGGCTTGCTGGCATCCTCCGGCTTGCCGCCTGCGGCAGGCGCGGACTGGTCCTTGGATTTGGCCTGGTCGGCGCCCTTGGCGAGCTTGTCGTCACGCGCCGGAACGCTGTCACGCCCCTGCCGGGCCATGACCTGGTCGAAGCCATTGCCCTGGCTGGCCGGGGCTTGCAGCGGCTTGTCCGCCACACCGGCAGCCGGGCGCGACGTCTTGTTGACGAGGCCGGCTTGCAACAATGGATTGGATGCGACAGGCATTGAGAGGTCTCCGCGGCAGAACAGGTAAAGTGCGTCTGTGCGAAGAAAAGCAAAACTCGCGCCAGCTTTTACTCGGCGGCGATCCGCAGCCGCTCGCCACGGTAGAAGCGCTGGACTTCCAGGTACTCCTGGTCGATGCGATTGATCAGGTCTTCGATGCCGTACAACGGCTGTTGGCGAACCCGCTCCTCGAGCTGCCGGCACAGCTCGGCCAGGCCAACGGCCCCCATGTTGCCGCTGCTGCCCTTGAAGCTGTGCGCGGCCAGACCCAGTTCTTCGGCATCCTTGGCCTTGTGCAATTGGCTCAGACGCCGCTCGGAGTCCTCCAGAAAGGTTTCCAGCAACTGCAGGTAGCCATCTTCCATGACCTCCCGCAAGTCACTCAGCACCTTCTGATCGATATGCATGTCCACCACTTGTTCACTCCCTGATCAAGCCTGAGTAGGCCCAAGCCGCGCAAACCGGCTCACCATTGAAACTCCACGCGCGCCAGACGACCACCCTCCAGCCACTGGGCATTTTCCGCCAGCCGCCGCACCAGGCTCACCCCGCGCCCACTGAAACCCTGTCCACACGGCCTGTCGAGCGGCAGGCGCGCCACATCGAAACCCGCACCGCTGTCGCGGACCTCGATGGTCAGACGCCCACCAGCACCTTGAGGTTCCACCCGCAGGGCAATGCCGACGCTGCCGCGCACCTGCCGGCCCAGGCGCTCGCCGCGCTGGCGATAGTACTCGGCGAAGCCGTCGGCGTCGCGCTTGAGCGCCGAGTCCAACCCCAGCACGCCATGTTCAAGCGCATTGGCGTACAACTCGCTCAAAACACTGTGCAACTTGCCGCTAATGGGCCTGAGCCCATGGATCTCCTGCAACAGCTGTACCAGGTAAGGAACCGGGTTGAAGCGCCCCAAGCTCTCACCCCGCAGCTCGAAGTGCATCGACCAGTCCAGCGGGCTGGAACGACCACTGTCGGAATACACCACCGCCTGCGGCACGACATGCTCAGGCCCCAGCATGCGGATATCGCACAGGCTGATATCGTCACGAGACTGACCACCGAAACCCGCCAGCGCCTGCATCAGCTCATCGAACAACACTGCCGGATCGCGGTTGGCCGCAAGCACCTCGCGCAGGCGCTCCACGCCGAACAGGCAGTCCTGCGCATCACCCGTATCAACCACGCCGTCGGACAGCAGGAACAACCGCTCTCCGACCGCAAGCGGCATCACCTCGGTGGTATCGTCAAACTGCTCGGGAGGCAGGATTCCCAGCGGCAGGTGGCGTGAAGGCAACACCTCCAGCACCTCACCTTGTGCCGACAACCGGTAGCCATCCGGCATGCCGCCGTTCCAGAGCTCAACCGTTCCCCGCTGGAAACTCAGGTTGAGCAACAGCGCGCAACAGAACATATCCACAGGCAGGATGCGCTTGAGCTTGGCGTTCATCTCCCGCAGCGTTTCGACCAGGCCATAACCCTTGGCGGTCATGCCATAGAACACTTCCGCCAAGGGCATGGCGCCGACCGCGGCCGGCAAGCCATGGCCGGTGAAGTCCCCCAGCAGCACATGCATGTCGCCCGAGGGCGTAAACGCCGCCAGCAACAGGTCGCCATTGAACAGCGCATAGGGCGACTGCAGGTAACGGATGTTCGAGGCACTCAGGCAGCCGGAGTGGGCGACCTTGTCGAACACCGCCTTGGCCACCCGCTGCTCGTTGAGCAGGTGATGGTGATGGCGGGCGATCTGGTCGCGCTGCTCGAGCACCGTCGCCTGCAGGCGACGCAAGCGATCCATGGCGCGGATCTTCGCCGCCAGGATGACGGCACTGTAGGGCTTGGCCATGAAATCGTCGCCCCCGGCCTCCAGGCAGCGCACCAGACCCTCCTCTTCATTAAGGGAGGTCAGGAAGATGATCGGCACCAGCGCCTCGCCGGCCAGCGCCTTGATCCGCCGCGCCGCCTCGAAGCCATCCATCACTGGCATCAGCGCATCGAGCAGCACCAATTGCGGTCGCCGTTCAGCGAACAGCGCCACCGCCTGCTCGCCGTTCTCGGCAGTGACCACCTCATGCCCCTGGCGCCGGACAATCTGCGCCAGCAACAGCCTGTCTGCGGCGCCATCCTCGGCCACCAGCACGGTCAACGGCTGATCGGCGGACATGGCCACGCTCAACTGATATCGAACAGCTTTTCGAAGTTGGAGATCGCCAGGATCTTGCGCACGTCAGGGCTGGCATGGACCACACGGATATCCGAGTCCTCGCCGCCGACATGGTCGCGCAGCAGCAGCAACATGCCCAGGGCCGAGCTGTCGAGATACGTGGCCTCTTTCAGGTCGACCACCACGGAATCCGGACGCGGACGCTGATGCTCGTAGGCATCCCTGAATTCCTGGTGCTTGCCGAAATCGAAACGACCCTTGACCTTGATCGTCAGCTTTTTCCCATCCTGTGAAAAATCAGTTTCGACTGCCATGCGAGCGATTCCTTCGATGATGGCGAATGCGACTTCTGAAGGTTTAGCAGGCGCTGGCGACAGGCGCCAGTCAGGCCGATCAGGGGTGGCCCTGGCGCGGCAGACGCTGGGACAGCTCGTCGAGCAGCTTCTGCTCGCGCTTGTCCTCGGCTCGACGTGCTTCGTCCAGATAACGCTGGACCAGCTTGCGCAGCCCTTCGACCCGGGCATAGGCCTGCTGCCAGGTGTTGCGGGCGTTATTCAGGTTGTTCTGGTGCCAGGCCATGCTCTGGCGCTGCTGGGTCATCGCCGTTTCCAGCTGACCGAGGAAGCGCTGGTAGTTGACCAGCCAGTTGCCGTCGACGCCCTGGCTGCCGCGATTGATCCACTGCTGCTGATAGGCCTCGCGAAAACTCTCGAGCTCGGCCTGCTTGGCCTGGGCATCGCTGAGCAGCTTCTGGAAATGCCCCAGGCGCTGGGCGGCCTTGCGCTCGGCTTCCTCGGCCATCTCCACCACCGGCACCAGGCGTGCCGCTCGACTGGGCTGGGCCATGGCCTATCAGCCCGCCGGCGGCGCGAACACCGCGGCCAGTTCTTCACGGCTCTGCGCCATGCCGACGTTC
Source organism: Pseudomonas carassii (assembly GCF_036324045.1). NCBI lineage: Bacteria > Pseudomonadati > Pseudomonadota > Gammaproteobacteria > Pseudomonadales > Pseudomonadaceae > Pseudomonas > Pseudomonas carassii. The sequence continues at coordinate 167,335 of NZ_JAZDCT010000001.1, forward strand.
TCGTCCAGGCGCTGGCGGAGGAAGTCCACCAGCTTGGGTTGCAAGGCGATGGCCAGGTCCGTTTCCGGGTCGCCACCGGCCACATAGGCGCCGACACTGATCAGGTCGCGGCTCTGCGACAGGCGCGACCACAGCTGCTTGAACTTCTGCGCCTGGCGCAGGTGATCGGGATCGACCACCTGAGGCATGACCCGGCTGATCGAGGCCTCGATGTCGATGGCCGGGTAGTGCCCTTCCTCGGCCAGGCGCCGGGACAGCACGAAGTGACCGTCAAGCACACCCCGCGCCGAGTCGGCGATCGGGTCCTGCTGGTCGTCGCCCTCGGACAGCACGGTGTAGAACGCGGTGATCGAACCACCGCCCGGCTCGCCATTACCGGCCCGCTCCACCAGCTTGGGCAGCTTGGCGAACACCGAAGGCGGATAACCCCGGGTGGCGGGCGGCTCGCCGATGGCCAGGGCGATTTCACGCTGGGCCTGGGCGAAACGGGTAAGCGAATCCATCAGCAGCAGGACATTCTTGCCCTTGTCGCGGAAATACTCGGCAATGCGCGTGCAGTACATCGCCGCGCGCAGACGCATCAGGGGCGCGTCGTCCGCCGGCGAGGCCACCACCACCGAGCGCTTGAGCCCCTCCTCGCCGAGGATGTGCTCGATGAACTCCTTCACTTCCCGACCCCGCTCGCCGATCAGGCCGACCACGATGATCTCGGCCTCGGTAAAGCGGGTCATCATGCCCAGCAGCACCGACTTACCGACACCGGTACCGGCGAACAGGCCCAGGCGTTGGCCGCGGCCGACAGTGAGCAAGCCATTGATACTGCGGATACCGACATCCAGCGGCTGGCTGATCGGATCCCGGTTCAGCGGGTTGATGATCGGGCCGTCCATCGGCACCCAGTCCTCGGCCTTCATCCCGCCCTTGCCGTCCAGCGCGCGACCGGCGCCGTCGAGCACCCGGCCAAGCATGCTCATGCCCATGGGCAGGCGACCACTGTCGTCCAGCGGCACCACGCGGGCACCCGGGGCCAGGCCAACGATGCTGCCGACCGGCATGAGGAACACCTTGCTGCCGGCAAAGCCCATGACTTCGGCCTCCACCTGCACCGGGTGGTAGCTGTCGTCGTTGATCACCAGGCAGCGGCTGCCAACCGCCGCGCGCAACCCCTCGGCTTCGAGGGTGAGGCCGACCATGCGCAGCAAGCGCCCTTCGACGACCGGCTGGTCGGGCAGCTTCACCGCGTCGGCGTAGCCCTCCAGACGTTTGCCGAAACTGGTGCGGTCAAGGCGCATCGGCTTCACCCGCTGGCACGTCCAGCTCGACGGAAATATCCGGCGCGGCAGGATGCAGGGCCTGGTCGTGGGACTGGTCGAACAGTTGCGCCACGGCCTTCTCGATACGGGTTTCCATGGTCGCGTCGATACGACTGTGAGCGGTCTCGATCCGGCAGCCGCCCGGCAACAGCGACTCATCTTCAAGCAGTTTCCAGCTCTCCTCATGGCGCTCGCGCAAGGCCTTGGCCAGCTCGAAGTCCTGCGGGTTGAGGTGGATACGGATGTTGTCAGCGCCCATCGGCAGCAGTTTCAGCGCCTCGCGAAGCACGTGGGTGATCTGGCTCGAGTCGCTGCGCAGCTCGCGACCGATGACCTGGCGGGTCATGTTGGCGACCAGTTGCACCAGGGCTTTTTCGATCTGCGTATCCTGTTCGGCAATGGGCTCGAGCAGGTGCTTCATGATCTGTTCGAGGCTGGCCAGCTTGGCCGCAAGGGCCACTTCGGCCTCCTGGCGAACCTTCAACTGGGTGCTGTGGAACCCTTCGCGCTCGCCAGTGGCGAAGCCTTCGTTGTAGGCCTCCTGGCGGATGGCCTCGAGCTCCTCGAGGGTCAGCGGCTGGACTTCCTCCAGCGGCACCTCTTCGACTTCTTCCTCGATGACTTCCGGCTCGGGCTCGGGTTCCGGCTCAGGCTCGGGATCGAAGCTGGGCAGCGCCCACACATCCACACCCTCGAGGTCGCGGGCACGGATCAGGTCACTGGGGTGTTCGGTGGTGGACATGTTTTCAGGTACTCAAAAGCCATCTGCAAGCAACGCGCCCCTGTAGGAGCGGCCTTGTGCCGCGAAAGGGCTGCAAAGCAGCCCCTCGATATCGATGTCACCGCAAAATTTGGGGCAGCCTTGCCCTTTCGCGGCACAAGGCCGCTCCTACAGGGGACCGCGTCGCCCCGCAGGTCAGATCATTTCCTCGGCGCCCTTGCCGCCCAGCACGATCTCGCCGGCCTCGGCCATGCGACGGGCGATGGTGAGGATTTCCTTCTGCGCCGTTTCCACGTCGCTGACCCGCACCGGCCCCTTGGCCTCCAGATCGTCGCGCAGCAGTTCCGACGCACGCTTGGACATGTTCTTGAAGATCTTGTCCTTGACCCGCTCGTCGGCGCCCTTGAGCGACACCACCAGCACGTCCGAGGACACCTCGCGCAGCAGCGCCTGGATACCACGGTCGTCGACGTCGGCCAGGTTGTTGAAGACGAACATCAGGTCTTCGATCTGCTCCGACAGGTCGCTGTCGATCTCGCGGATCGCGTCCATGAGCGCGCCTTCCACCGAACTGTCGAGGAAGTTCATGATGTCGGCGGCGCGCTTGATGCCACCCAGGGTGGTGCGCGCGGCATTGGAGTTGCCGGAGAACTGCTTCTCGAGGATCTGGTTGAGTTCCTTGAGCGCCGCCGGCTGCACGGTATTGAGCGACGACACGCGCAGGACGATGTCCAGGCGCACCTTGTGGTCGAAGTTGCTCAGCACCTCGCCGGCCTGGTCGGGGTCGAGGTAGGCGACCACGATGGCCTGGATCTGCGGGTGCTCGTAGCGGATGACGTCGGCCACGGCACGCGGCTCCATCCACTTGAGGCTGTCCAGGCCACTGGTGTTGCCACCGAGCAGGATGCGGTCGATCAGGCCGTTGGCCTTGTCCTCGCCGAGGGCCTGGTTGAGCATCTTGCGGATGTAGCCGTCGGAACCGACGCCCAGACTGGTCTGGTCGCCGACGATCTCGACGAACTCGCTCATCACCTGCTCGACCTGCTCGCGATGGACGTTGCCCATCTGCGCCATGGCCACACCGACCCGCTGCACTTCCTTGGGCCCCATGTGGCGCAGGACCTGCGCGGCATCGGTCTCGCCGAGCGAGAGCAGGAGGATGGCCGCCTTGTCGACGCGGCTCAGCTTGGCGGTAATGGCTCGATTGTCACTCATCGGCGTTGATCCACTCTTTCACGACCTGAGCCACGCGGCCTGGGTCTTCGGCCACCAGGCCCTTGATTGCGTTGAGCTGTGCCTCGTAACCCTCGCTCGGGCTCGGCAACAGAATGCTTGTCGGGCCACCCAGGCTGACGCGGTCGTTGGCCAGTTCGCCATCCAGACCGATCATGCCGCCCAGCTCCATGTCGCTGTCCGTGGCAGCCTGCTTGCCGCCACCTGTGATGTTGTTGAGCACCGGACGCAGCACGCCGAACACCAGCACCAGGATGAACAGCACGCCCAGCACCTGCTTGACGATGTCCCAGAACCATGGCTGCGAGTAGAACGGAATGTCGATCAGCTCGTCGCCACGGTCGGCGGCGAACGGTACGTTGATCACAGTGACGCTGTCGCCGCGGCTGGCATCGAAGCCCACCGCGTCCTGCACCAGGCGGGTGAAGCGCGCCAGGTCCTCCGCGCCCCACGGGGTGCGGGTGGCTTCGCCAGTGGCGGCGTCGAGCTTGACCTGGTCGTCCACCACCACGGCCACCGACAGGCGGGTCAGGCGACCTTGCTGCTGACGAGTGTGGCTGATGGAGCGGTCGAGCTCGAAGTTCTTGGTGCTCTGCTGACGCTTGTCGCTCGGGTACGGCGCGAGCATCGGCTGGCCGGTGGCCGGGTCCATGATCTGCTGGCCGTTGGCGTCCACCAGCGGCTGGCCGGGCTGGATGGCTCCGGCTGGCGTGGCGGCGGCCTTGGCATTCTCGGGCGCGGAGGCGCCGGCCGGCGGCTGGTTGCTCAGGGCGCCCGGCACACCTTGCGGACCCTGGCTGCTGGCACGCTGTTCGTTGACCGACTGCTCGCTGCGCAGCGCCGGTTGGTCAGGGTTGAACTGCTCGGAGGTGGACTCGACGGCGCTGAAGTCGACGTCGGTGGACACTTCGGCCTTGTAGCGGTCGTTGCCCAGCACCGGCTGCAGGATATTGTGCACGCGCTGGGTGAGCATGCCCTCCATGCGGCGGCTGTAGTCGAACTGTTTGCCCGCCATGGTCAGGGCGGTGTCCTGCAACTGATCGGAAAGCAGGTTGCCCTTCTGGTCGACCACGGTCACCTGGGACTTGTCCAGCTCCGGAACGCTGGTCGCCACAAGGTTGACGATGGCCATGACCTGGCCGGCTTCCAGGCTGCGGCCCGGGTACAGCTCGACCAGCACCGAGGCGCTGGGCTTGCGCTCGTCACGCACGAACACCGAACTCTTCGGGATTGCCAGGTGCACACGGGCGGCCTTGACGTTGTTCAGGCTCGATACGGTGCGCGCCAGCTCGCCTTCCAGGCCGCGGCGGTAGCGGGTGGCTTCCATGAACTGGCTGGTGCCCAGACCCTGCTCCTTGTCGAGCAGCTCGAAACCGACATTACCGTCGCTTGGCGCCACACCGGCGGCGGCCAGTTTCAGGCGCGCACGGGAGAGGTCGTCGGCCTTGACCAGCAGGGCGCCGGAGTTCGGCTCAACCTTATAGGGAATATCGGCTGTGGCCAGCGCGTCCACCACCTGTTTGGTGTCCATGCCCGCCAGGCTGCCATACAGGGGCCGATAGTCCGGCTGCTGCGACCAGAGCACCACGGCAAAACCGATGGCCACGCTGGCGGCCAGGCCGACCAGAAGACCGACCTGACGCAGCATGGGCATCTGCGAGATGTTTTCCAGGAACGCCATGCCGAACAGCGGCGGCTTGGCGACTGGCGGGCCACTTTTGGCGGGGGCGTTATCGACGACTGCTTCGGCCATGACTCACTCTCGCCCTTATACCGGCATCTGCATGATGTCCTGGTACGCCTGTACCAGCTTGTTGCGCACCTGGGTCAGGGCCTGGAACGACACCGAGGCCTTCTGCGAGGCAATCATCACGTCGGTCAGGTCGACACCGCTCTTGCCGATCTCGAAGGCGTTGGCCAGCTGGGAGGAAGCCTGCTGCGTTTCATGCACCTTGCCAATGGCCTGGCCGAGCATGTCGGCGAAGCTGCTCTGGCCGGGTGCCAGCTCAGGCGCGGCGGCAACCTTGGGCTGGGACATGGCTTCGGCCTGCATGGCGCGCATGTCCAACATCAGACGATTGAATTCAACACCTTGGGTCATGGACTTCTCTCTCCGGCTGCCGCACTTTTTTTGACACTCGTGCAGCGAATGGGTTGGAACTAGCAAGAGGAGTGCCAGCCAACCCGAAAATCATTCAAAACGACGTATCAACCGAACAGGCTGGCCTCGACATCCAGGCCCGCGTCACGCATCTGTGCCAGTTTGTAACGCAAGGTGCGCGGACTGATACCCAGGCGCTCGGCAGCCTCCTTGCGACGCCCGCGCTCGGCACGCAGGGTGTCGATGATCATCTGGAACTCGTGACGACGCATGTCGTCGCCCAGCCCTCCAGCCTCGGCAGCCGGCTCAACCGATAATGGCTCAATAGTGGCCACTTTCGGCACCGACAATGGAATGGCGCCAGCCAGACAGAAATCCGCCGCCTCGATGACGCCCCCCTGATGCAGAATCAGCGCGCGCTGTATCGCGTTGTCCAGCTCGCGCACATTACCCGGCCAGGCGTAAGCCTGCAGGCACGCCCGCGCCTCGGCGGACAAGCGCACCTGGGCATGGCGCATCTTTTGCGCATGCCGTGCCAGCAGACGCTCGGCCAGCGGCACGATGTCGGCGGGACGCTCGCGCAGCGCCCGCCAGGCCATGGGGAATACCGAAAGGCGGTAGTACAGGTCCTCACGGAAACGCCCGGCCGCCACCTCCCCCGACAAGTCGCGGTTGGTCGTGGCGAGAATGCGGATATCCAGGGCGATGGGCTTGCGCCCGCCGACGCGCTCGACCTCGCGCTCCTGCAGCACGCGCAGCAGCTTGGCCTGCAAGCCCAGCGGCATCTCGGAAATCTCGTCGAGCAGCAGGGTGCCGCCATCGGCCTGTTCGAACTTGCCGGCCTGGGCGGCGATCGCGCCCGTGAAAGCCCCTTTCTCGTGACCGAACAGGGTCGCCTCGAGCATGTTGTCCGGGATCGCCGCGCAGTTGATCGCCACGAACGGCTGGTCCACGCGTCGCGATTGCTGGTGGATATAGCGTGCCAGCACCTCTTTGCCGGTCCCCGATTCGCCGGAGATCAACACCGTGGAATCGCTTTGCGCGACCCGGGCCGCCAGCTCCAGCAACTGCCGACTGGCTGGCTCGCAGGCTACCGGCCCCTCCTCACCCGCTGAGACGCTGGTACCGACGGCATGCCGCGTGACCAGGCTGAGCAGCGCCTTGGGCTCGAAGGGCTTGACCAGATAGTCGACAGCCCCTTGACGCATGGCCTCAACGGCCCGTTCAACCGCCGCATGGGCGGTCATCAACAACACCGGGAGCTGCGGGTGGTTGCGGCGCAGCTGCGCCAACAGCTGGTGCCCATCCATGCCCGGCATGTTCACGTCGCTGACCACCAGGCTGAACGACTCCTCGGCCACCGCCAGCAAAGCGTCCTCGGCACTGCCGACGGCACGGTGGCAGAACCCGCCGATTTCCAGGGTATCGACCAGCGCCTGGCGCAGGACCCGATCATCCTCCACCAGCAGCACCTTGACACTCATTGACCTGCCTCCAGCCGGCTGTCGATCAGCGGCAACACCACGGTGACACAGGTGCCACGCCCAGGCTTCGAGCGCAGCCCCAGCGTGCCGCGATGCGCCCGCACCACGGCCTGAACCACGGCAAGCCCCAGGCCGGTGCCGGTGGCCTTGGTGGTCAGGAACGGCTCGCCGAGACGCGCAAGCAGTTGCGCATCGATGCCGCTGCCGGCATCGCTCACGCAGATGCGCAGGCTGTCGTCACGACGGGACAGGTGGACCTTGATCCGTGCCGGCTCATGACTGGCCTGCAGGGCATTCTCGATCAGATTGAGCAGCGCGCCGACCAGGGTGTCGCGATTGCACAGCAACTCCCCCAGATGGCTGTCGCACTGCCAGCGAACCGCATGCCCCTGGACATGGGCATGGGCCGCCTGCTGCAATGCCTGGAACAGCGCTTTCGGGCTGACGCGGTCGTTCAGCGGCAGCTCGCCCCGGGCAAACACCAGCATGTCACGCACCTGATGCTCCAGTTCGTGCAGGCGCTCCTTTAGGTTGCCGGCGAAACGCTGACGGGTCTCGTCCGCCAGCGCCTGCTGCGGGTCGGCCAGGTGACTGGCATACAGCATCGCCGCCGAGAGCGGCGTACGGATCTGGTGGGCCAGGGACGCGACCATGCGCCCCAGGGACGACAGGCGCTCGTGGCGCGCCAGCTGATCCTGCAGGCGTCGGGTTTCGGTCAAGTCATTGAGCAGCACCAGCTGGCCGGGCTCGGCATCGAGGGAACGCGTGGCGATGGACAGGCGACGCCCGTCACGCAGCGAGACCTCATGACCGTCATCCTCACGTGGCGCAAAACTGCGGGCGATCACATGGCGCCAGAGCACACCGACCAGTGGCTCGCCGAGCAACTCGCAGGCCGCCGGGTTGGCTTCGCGCACGTAGCCCTCGCCATCGATCACGATCACCCCGCCCGGCAGCAGGTCCAGCAGGTTCTGCAGGCGGTTGGCCAGGCGCTCCTTTTCGTCCAGCTCGGCCATGCGCTGGGCGCTGACCACCGCCAGCTCGCCCTTGAGCTCGCTGACCCGCGCCTCGAGCATGTTGTAGGACTGGCTGAGCTGGCTGGAAACCTGATCGAACAGGGCGAACGCCTGCTCGAGACCCTGCCGGCTTTCCTGCTCGAGCGGGGTGTGTCCTCGCGGATCGGAGGAATGGGAACGGTGGGCGGCCTGGGGCATCGTGCTCTCTCGCATGGCTGACCGTCATAAAAACGGTATGTTGCCTGCGGTGTAGCAATAGCCGTGCCGGAGATGGGGACAATGGGTTACGGGCTTGTTGATCGAGGGCAATGGCCGGGACTGTCGAACGCCCCGGCCATTGCACCACGCCCCGGCAGGATCAGTCGTCCGCCTGCTCCTCGCCACCCTGGCGGCTCATGCCGTACTTGCGCATCTTTTCCACCAGCGTGGTGCGACGGATGCGCAGGCGCTCGGCGGCCCGTGCGACGATGCCATTGGCATCGTCCAGCGCCTGCTGGATCAGCCCCTGCTCCAGGCTGCCGAGGTAGTCCTTCAGGTCCAGCCCTTCGGGCGGCAGCATGGCGTGGCTGGCGAAGTTCGGCGCATGCCCGTTGATCGCCACGCGCTCCTCGAGATCGGAACGCAGGCTGTCGACCAGTTGCTCGTCTTCGTCATCCACATAGCGGAACTTCTTCGGCAGCTCCGCCACGCCGATCACCCCGTACGGATGCATGATCGCCATGCGCTCCACCAGGTTGGCCAGTTCACGGACGTTACCCGGCCAGCCATGACGGCACAGCGACATGATCGACGCCGAGTTGAAGCGGATCGAGCCGCGCTTCTCGTGCTCCATGCGCGAGATCAGCTCGTTCATCAGCAGCGGGATGTCTTCGACCCGCTCACGCAATGGCGCCATCTCGATGGGGAATACGTTCAGCCGGTAATACAAATCTTCGCGGAAGGTCCCATCCTCGATCATGGTCTCGAGGTTCTTGTGCGTCGCGGCAATGATGCGCACGTCGATGCTCTGGGTCTTGTTGCTGCCGACCCGCTCGAAAGTACGCTCCTGCAGCACGCGCAGCAGCTTGACCTGCATCGGCAGCGGCATGTCGCCGATCTCGTCGAGGAACAGCGTGCCGCCATTGGCCAGCTCGAAACGCCCGGCACGGCTGGTGATCGCCCCGGTGAAGGCGCCCTTCTCGTGGCCGAACAGTTCGCTCTCGAGCAGTTCCGCCGGGATCGCCCCGCAGTTGACCGGCACGAACGGTGCCTCGCGCCGCTTGGAGTGGTAGTGCAGGTTGCGCGCCACCACTTCCTTGCCGGTGCCGGACTCGCCGAGGATCAGCACGCTGGCATCGGTGTCGGCGACCTGCTGCATCATCTGCCGCACATGCTGGATGGCACGACTGGTGCCCACCAGGCTGCGGAACAGGTTGGGCTCGCGCTGACGACCTCGCTCACGGGCCTGGTCATACATCTCGCGGTAGACCTGGGCACGGTGCAGGGAGTCGAGCAACTGACTGTAGCTCGGCGGCATCTCGAGATTCGAGAGCACGCGACGACGCAGGTCCTCGGGGAACTCCGCGGAAGAAATTTCACCCAAAAGCAGAACCGGAAGGAACTCATCCCACCCGACCACTGTCTTAAGGAGCCCCAGCACGCTGGCCGGAGCATTTACGGTCCCGATCAGGACGCACAGCACTTCGCGACTGGAAGACAAACCCTCGACCACCTGCTGCCAGTCGCCGCTGGAACAGGAGAGGTTATCTTCGCCGAGAAAATTCAGGACCACCGCCAGATCGCGGCGGCGTTCGCTGTCGTCATCGATCAGGAGAATCTTGGTTTCACGCCACATGCAATAGCAACTTCCCTAGTCATATCGGCGCCCAGAGGGCGTGCACGACATCATTCCGACTGAATGGTCAGTGTTCGGACGTCTGAATTTCGAAAACAGCCACTAGTAAAGTCAAAAAGGCCTACACAGTCAAATTTATGGCGCCTTTTGCTCAGTTCGGTGCATCTTAACTGAACAAATGGTAAACCTTCGACGCATTCTTTGCTTGATTGATCTGGGTCATTTCATCGGCGATGGCCTGGCGCTCACCGATGGTCGCGTCGAGCAGCTCGCGGTAGACCTGCAGCAACCCTTCCAGGCGCTCCTTGACCAGGTCTTCATCCAGCGACGGCGCGCCGAGCATGTCGTCGATGCAAGTGCGGCAACTCTCGTCGAGCCTGCCGATGGCATCCCAGTCCTTGGCACTCAGGGCGCTCAGCAGAGCGTCGCGGGTCTCGTCGAATCGTTGCAGTTCGCTGCTCACCTTGCTCTCCCTGCGCGGCTCAGCCGGCTTGTTGCGCTTCGGCGATCGCGTCCCAGCCGCTCTTGACGGTGATCAGCAATTGCGCGACCTCGTCGATGATTGCCGGATCGTTGTCGATATTGGCCTGCATCAGGCGATTGGTCATGTAGGCGTAGAGGCTCGACAGCTGCTCGATATAGGCAGGGTCCGCGCTCTTCTGCGCATCCAGGCCGTCGTTCAGGCCGATGATGATGTCGATGGCCTTGCCCAGCATCAGGCCTTTTTCGGCGATGTCGCCGCGGGCCAGCGCACCTTTGGCCTGGGCCATGCGATCGAGCCCACCCTCCATCAGCATCTGCACCAGGCGATGGGGCGTTGCTTCGGAAATCTGGGCATGGGAATTGACCTTCTGGTACTGCCGAAGGGCTCTCATGGGATTCATCTTGCGACCTCGTAGCGGGCAAAAACGACTGGTTTCATAGTCCCTGTATCGGGCCGGCGGCAGAAAACTTTACCTGCCGCCGAGGTGAAGCCGGACATCATGCCCGGACTTCACGGGACGATCACGGATTATTTGTCGCTCTTGGCGTTGTTCAGCGCGTTGAGCGTGCCCAGCACGTTGTTCTGCTGCTGGCGCAACTGAGAGACCAGGGTATCCATGCTGTTGTACTTGTCCTGCAAGCTGACGCGCAGGGCTTCCATACGCGTATCCAGGGTGTCCTGCTCGGTCTTGAGCTTGGTCAGGCTCTCGCTCAGCGCCTTGGAGCGCTCGGCCAGGGTGCCGGTGGATGCCTTGGCATACGGTTCGGTCGCGGTCTGCAGGCGTGCCAGCAGGCCATTCTTGCCATTGAAGATGCTGGTCAGGTCGGCGGCGTTGGTGGCCGCGGCCTTGTCCCACTTCTTTTCGTCCAGGCTGAGCGTGCCGCCATCCTGGGACGTGGTGACGCCAAAGGCGGCGAGCGACTTCATCGTGCCGTTGCCGGAAAGCGCGTTCATTTCTTCGCGGATCGATGACATCAGCGCGCGCATGGACGCGTCGCCGGTGAGCGCTGCGGGCGTCACAGTGCCGTCAGCGTTCTTTGTCACCCTGGTCTCGGCGTTTACCGCCTTGAGCAGCGCATTGTAGGTGTCGATGAAGCCTTTGAGGCCCGACTTCAACGCGGTGGAGCTGGTGGTCAGCGAAAGCGTGGTCTTGACGAGCTCTTCGCTATCCTTTTCCTTGGCGGAAACCCCCACCAACTTGATATTCAGCCCGCTCACCGCATCGCTGATATCGTTGGTCTTGGACTCCATGGGGATGCCATCGAGTTTGTACTTGGCATTCTCGGGCTTATCCACAACGGTATACCCGGTATCGATGCCCGAGCTCCCCGACAGGGTGATATCGGAACCCACCCCCATCTTGTTGGACGTGATCACCAGACGCGAACCCGAGGCATCGGTCAGCACGTTGGCACTCAGGCCGGCCGTGCCGAACTGACTGTTGATCGCCTCGCGCACCTGCTGCAGCGTGGCGCCCGGCGGGATACTGACGTCGTGATCCTTGCCATTCTGGGTAATGGTCAGCTTGGTGCTGGTAGTACCGGGATTGACCACGCTATTCGCACCGCCGGCATATACCTTGGTGGACACTTTGGACGCAGACGCCAACCGCTCTACCTGCAGGTTGAACGAGCCAGTGGCCGCACCAGCACCAGCGGTGATGGTCGCCACCTTTTCATCCGAGGACTTCAACGCCAGACCACCGAAGCTGTTGTCGTTGGTCATGCTGGTCAGCGCACCACGGAAGGCATCCAGGGCCGCCTGGATCTTGCCGATCGAGGACAATGTGGTGGTTGCCTTCAGTGTCTGGGTATTGATCTGTGCCTGCTTCGGCGCCTTCTGCGCGTCCACCAGGGACTTCACAATCGCCTGGGTATCGATGCCCGATCCGATACCGCTGATTGTTGAACCTGCCATCATTGCTCTCCTTGTTCGGTAGCTGCCGGGTCCTTGACGACTACACGCCGCAAATGACCGACAGCAACAAAAATCATGCCAGCTTACGCCTTGCCGTCAAACAGCAGGCTGCCGGCTTCGCTGAGGCTTTGTGCCAGCTTCAGCGCCGTTTCCGACGGGAGCTGGCGGATCACATCACCAGATTCGGTGGCGATCACCTTGACCACGACCCGGCCGGTGGAATCATCGATTGAAAAATCCAGCTTGCGCTGGCTCGATTGGACGAAATCACGGATATCGCCAACCGCCTTCTCCAGGTCCTCGCGGGTGTGCGGCTTGTCATCGACGGCCGCGGCTTCCGGCACCTTGACAGGCACCAGTGGGTCCTTGGCAGTCGCCACTGCCTGAGGCAGCACCGGAGGATACACCTGGTTCAGCTTGACACTCATGTCCATGCTTCGAACTCCTCATGTCAAAAAAGCGAAAGGGCACGTAAACGCGCCCTTCCACCTCTTACTCAGGCGCCTGAATTACTGGAGCAGTTTCAGGACCGAGGATGGCAGCTGGTTAGCCTGCGACAGGATCGCGGTGGAAGCCTGCTGCAGGGTCTGCTGCTTGGTCAGCTCTGCAGTTTCCGAAGCGAAGTCCACGTCCTGCACGGTCGAACGGGCAGCGGTGGAGTTCTTCTGGATGTTCTGCAGGTTGTCAACGGTGGTGGTCAGACGGTTCTGGGTAGCACCCAGGCCCGAACGGACGCTGTCGATCGAACCGATGGCCTTGTCGATAACGGCCAGGGCGTTCTGAGCCTTGGTGGCGTCGGTGACGTCGGTTTGCGAGATGGCGGTCTTGGCGGAGGTAACGGTCGCAGCACCGAACAGATCAGTAGCGCCGCCCAGCGAGAAGCCCTTGGCCGAGTCCAGGGAGATCTGGCCGGTAACCACCATGGCAGCACCACCCAGAGCAGCACCAGCAGCGAAGTTGCCGGAGCCGTCTTTGGCGGCGATCGAGATGTTCGCCTGGGCGTTGGCGTCAGCAGCCGAGAAGTTGATGTTCTCGCCGGTGTCCGACTTGATGCTCAGGGTGCCTTTGGCTTCGTCGTAGTTGACGCTGATGCCCAGTTTGGCGGCGTTGGATTTCAGCTGGTCAGCCAGGCCTTTCTGGTCGGTCACGCCAACGAAGTCAACAGTGCCGCTGGAACCGACAGACAGCTTGAAGTTGGATGGAGTGTTAGCGGTAACGTCCAGCTTGACTTCAGTGCTGGCGGCTGCAGTCAGACCACCGATCGAACCGTTCAGGTTGCTGGCGATTTGCTTGGCGGAAGCGCCAGCAGCGTAGGCGACAGTGGCGGTCTGGCCGTTACCGGTAACGGACAGGCTGCCAGCGGCAACGCCGGTTGCGCTTGGCGGGATCGCGGTGCTCTTGACCTGCTGGGAACCGATGTTGCTGGCAGCAACGTTTTCCAGAGTCAGGTTGATGGTTTCGTTGGCGTTGGCGCCGACCTGGATGGCCTTGGTGCCGTAGGAGCCGTCCAGCAGCTTCTGGCCACCGAAGGTGGTGGTTTCCGAGATACGGTTCAGCTCGGCGGTCAGAGCCTGGTATTCGTCGTTGTTCGACTTACGGTCGTCTGGGCTCAGGGAGCCAGTGGCCGAGGACAGTGCCAGGGTACGCATTTTCTGCAGGATGTCGGTCGAAGCCTGCATTGCGCCTTCGGCGGTCTGGGCGATCGAGATACCGTCGTTGGCGTTCTTAACTGCCTGGCCCAGGCCGTTGATCTGGCTGGTCAGACGGTTGGCGATCTGCAGGCCGGCAGCGTCGTCTTTGGCGCTGTTGATGCGCAGGCCGGAAGACAGGCGCTGCATCGAAGTGGTCTGGGCGCTGCTGGCCTTGTTCAGGTTAACCTGAGTAGTAACCGAAGCAATGTTGGTGTTTACAGTTAAAGCCATGACGAAATCCTCGTTGGATGGGTACTGCGGCTTCCGGCCCTGGCATCCGCCGGGTATGGCCTAGAGAACCTTCGTAATGGTTATCGTCGTCTGCGTGGGTTGCTTGAGGGCATTTTCGAAAAAAAAATGCCATCACCCCGCCACCCCCATGAAATCAGGGGGTTATTGATTTGGCGGTCGCCGATCAGGGGCAGCTTTGCAGCCCATCACGGGGCAGGCACACCCCTGCCGGCCCCCTGTGGAACCCTTTTCCCAGGCATAAAAAAACGCCTGGCGGGACACGCCAGGCGTTTTAGTCTGAGGGCGTCGAGACTCAGGCGCGATAGAGAATCGCCGAACCCCACGACAGGCCCACACCGAAACCGCTGATGGCCACGCGCTTCCAGCTGCTGTCGAACATGTGCTTCTGCAGCAGCAGCGGCACGCTGGAGGATACGGTGTTGCCGGTCTCGAGCATATCCTTGACGAACTTCTCCGGGTGCTGCTCTTCGAAACGTCGCGCTACGGCATCAACGATCGCCGCGCTGCCCTGGTGAATGCAGAACGCATCGATATCCGAGGACTGCAGGCCGCTGGCCGCCAGCAGCTCATGCAGGTGCGCCGGCACCTTGACCAGGGCGAAGTTGAACACCTGGCGACCGTTCATGAAGAAGGTGCCATCGCTGACCTTGAGGTGCTCGGCACCCGAGCCATCGGTGCCGAAACGCGCCTCGCCCAGATGCCAGACAGCGTTCTCGCCCATCCAGGTGGCCGTGGCGGCGTCACCGAACAGCATGGTGGTGTTGCGGTCTTCCGGATCGACGATCTTCGAATACGGGTCGGCGGTGATCAGCAGGCCGTTTTTCAACCCCGCCGCCTGCATGAAGCCCTTGATGGCGTACAGACCGTACACATAGCCGGAGCAGCCCAGCGACACGTCGAAGGCCGCCACGCGAGTCGACAGGCCCAGTTTGTTCTGGACGATCGCCGCCGTGTGCGGCAGGCCCTCTTCGTCACCGTTCTGGGTGACCACGATCAGCACATCGATCGACTGCGGATCGAGCTCGGGGTTGTTGGCGAACAGCGCCCGGGCAGCCTCCACGCACAGGTCGGACGTCTCCTGCTCCTCGGCCTTGCGCGGCAGGAAAGAGGCGCCGATCTTGCCGAACATGAACTCTTCATCCTTGCCGAACTTCGCACCCTGGACGTAGTTGTCCAGGCCAGCGGTGGGCACGTAACTCGCGATGCTTTTGATGCCAATCATTCTGGCTTCCCAATGAAAACAGCCAAAGACCACCACTCGATGAATTGAGGGCGCCAACTACCGGGTCGAGAGCAATACGCCCCGAGCAGGCCGACACCAGGCTTGCCCTTTGCGCACCGGTAACAAAATGCTGCAGCAACTGCCGCATAGAATACAGGGAAGATGCACGATTTGACTCATTAGTCACAGTCAATTATCGCCAAACCCCTGCCACCACCGCGCGCCAGACACGAAAAAGCCCCGGCAGCATGACGCTGACCGGGGCTTTTCTGACGCGGATCGCGATCAGAGCTTGTTGAACAGGCTCAGTTGCGAAATACGCGAGAAGGCCAGTTGCGAAGCTTCGAGCATGGCCTGCTGCAGCGTCAGCATGATCGAGGCATCGGCCATGTCGGTATTGCCGATGGCATCCTGGGTGACCTTGTTGGCCGTGGTCAGGCTGGTGTTTTCCTGGCGCTGGATATCAAGCGAGTTGCCACGGGCACCGATCGAACCACGCGTGATATCGACCTGCTCACGGGCACTGGCCAGGTTGGCCACCGCCGAGGCGACGGCGTTCTTGATGGCGGTATTGTTGCCCGCGCCGCCTGGCGGCGCATCCAGCGCCGCGCGAAGCTGGCTGATGGTTTCCAGCACGCTCTGGTTCTGGTGATTGTTGGCATTGACCGCGAACTGGTCACCCGCCTGAGGCGCACCGGATACCTGGTAGGTGACGCCGGCCACCGTCAGCGACGGCGCGGTGAAGGTACCACTGGCAACGGGCTTGCTGTCCGCAGTCAAAGGCTGGGCATAGAACTCGTAGGTGTTGGCACCGGTGAACTTGATCACCGCCCCATCACTCGGGAAGGTGCTGCTGTAGGCGGCCGGGTCGGTCACGGCGCCGCTGGTGACCTGCGCACTGGACGGGTTGCCAGCACCACGCACGGTCGTCAGCGAATCGGGGCGGGCCTGCACGCTGAACTCACGGCCGGCGAAGACGGCATTGGCATCATCGCCTTCTTTCAGCGAGGCGGTGACCTCGAACTCGACGCCGCGCAGCGCGATGCGATTGCCACCCTCGGCCTTGCTGTCGAAGGTGCCGTTGGTGGGCGTCTCGGCGGTGACGTCATTGCCCAGGGCATCGGTCACCTTGTACTGGGTGGCGCTGGTGAAGGTGATCTTGTACGGCTGGCCAGCGGTGAAGCTGCTGTTGTAGGTGTTGTTCGAGGTCAGCAGGCCAGGCGAGAGCGCGACCTTGCCGTCATCGACCGGCGGCGTCACCAGGGTGGACTGGGTACGGCTCTTGTTCTTGGCCGAATCAAAGATGCTGAAGCCGGTGTCATTGGTCGCCAGGCTCAGGGTGTCGGACACCTGCAGGCTCAGCTGAGTCTGGTCGCCCTGGTAGCTGTAGGTGCCGTCGGCATTGCGCACATAGGGCGGCGACGAAGTCTTGGTGCCACCGAACATGTAGTCGCCGTTGGCATCGCGCGAATTGAGCAGGCCGAAGATGTTGGCTTCGATCTCCTTGAGCTCGCTGCTGATGGAGACGCGATCGGCATCGGTCACGCCAGCGCCACCGGCACGCAGGGCCAGCTCACTGGCGCGCTGCATGGCATCGTTGATGGTGGTCAGCACGCTCTCTTCCTGCAGCAGCGAGTTGTTCACCGTGGTCATGTTGCCGTCGTATTGCTTGAGCAGCGCTTGCTGCTGCTGCAGCAGGAGCAGGCGCGCGGCGCCGACCGGATCGTCGGCGGCGGTCTGGATACGCACGCCGCTGTCGATCTGCGTCTTGCTCTTCATCAGGTCGGCGAAGTTCTTGGTGTAGCTACTGGCGCTCGACTCATAGAACTGAGCGGTGGAAATACGCACGATGGCTACTCCTTACAATGCGTTGATCAGGATGCTGAAGGTTTCCTGCGCCGCCTTGATGATCTGCGACGACGCGGTGTAGTAGTGCTGGAACTTGATCAGGTTGGCCGCCTCATCGTCCAGGTTGACACCGGAAACCCCGTTGCGGCTTTCCTTGGCCGCATCGAGCACGGCCTTGGTCGCAACGGTATCGATTTTGGCCTGGTTGGCCTTGGCCCCGACCCGCTCGACCAGCGAGGCATAGGCCGAGGTGAAGCTGGAGCCGCCGCCGGAGTTCACGCCGACGGTGGATTTGGTCTGCAGCCCCAGCAGCGCCTGGGCGTTGCGGTTGTCGGACTTGCCGTCAGCATTGAAACGGAACTCGAAGCGATCACCCGCCGCCGGGCTGCCGCCGACCGTGGTCTCCATGCTGAACGTGCGCGGATTGCCACTGCCATCGACAATTGCGTTACCCGCAGCGTCACGCATGGGTACGTTGATCGTCAGCTTGTTCTCCTGCCCCGGGACAATGGTTCCGCTACCAATGAGCCCGCCCTTGGCATCGAACAATTTGTAGCCCTGAGTGCCACCGCTGGCCGCCCCGAACTCGACCCGCACCGGCATCGAATTCTTGATCGAGCTCTGAATCAGCGCGGTATCGGCCCCACCATAAATGTCCAGCTTGCCCAGGGTTGGCTGGGTAATGGTGCCGCTACCGGTGTTGTCGCCGACCACAATGCCATTGATCGGCCCGGCGAAGGCGAGCTTGTTGGCATCGGTAAGAACGGTATTGATGGACCCTGCCGCCGAACGGGTGGGGCTCACCTTGAAGCTGTCCCCGGCAGCCAGGCCACCACCGTTCAGTTTCAGGGTGAAGCCGTCGATCACCGGCGGCGGCGTGGTGGTCAGGTCGAAGTTGCCCATGTCGGTGCCGTCGGAACGGCGCACGCTGTACTGGTTAGGGCCGGTGAACTTGACTTCGTAGTCGTAGGTGGTGAGCGCACCGCTGTTGGCGATGGTCACATCCAGGTTGCCGGAGCCTGCGCTGTTGTTCGCGGAGGCCTGGCTGCGCTGACTGATTGCCAGGGCGCTGTTGATACTGGAGAACAGCGCGCTGCCGAACTGCGCGTTGGCGTCCAGGCCCTGCCCCAGCTGGCTGTTGATGCTGTCAGCGACCACCAGGGCGACACGCCCCAGCTCGTTCATCGACGGGGTGAGCACGTCGTTGCGGTAGCGCAGCAAGCCACCGATCTGCCCGCCGGTGACCACCGAGGTGACATCCGAGGAGAAGGTCGGGTAGTTGATCTGCAGATTGTACTGGCTCTGGTCCGTGGCACTAGGCACGGCGCTCAGGGTATTGGCGCGGTTGCCGGTGACCAGCGACTGGCCATTGCCCAGGTACACGTCGTAGTTGCCGTCACGCTCCTGCACGGTGACGCCGACCAGCTCGTTGAGCTGGCGTACCGCTTCGCTGCGAGCGTCGAGCAGGTTGTTCGGCGAGGCGCCGGAGGCCGACAGCTGGGTGATCTGCTTGTTGAGATCGGCGATGCTCGAGGTCAGCTTGTTGACTTGGCCCGACAGGGTGTCCAGCTGGCTGTTGATGCTGTCGTTCTGCTTGCTCATCTGGCTGGAGATGGCATTGAAGCGGTTGCTCAGGGTCTGCGCCTGGGTCAGCAGCAGCTGGCGCGAAGCAACATCGCTGGGCTTGGCCGAGGCGGTCTGCAGGGCCGAGAAGAAAGCAGTCAGCACCGAGCTGATACCGGTGTCGCTTTCGGCCAGCAGCTTGTCGATGCCGGTAATCTGATCCTGGAACGCCGCCGCATCGGTATTCAACGAGGTGGAGGTCTGCAGCTGGTTGTCCAGATAGGCGTTGTAGATGCGACGCACATCCGACAACGTGGTACCGGTACCGACGAAGCCGGCGCCAATATTGTGCGAAGCACCCGTGGTCTGGATGGTCTGCTGGCGCGAGTAACCCGAGACCGCCGCGTTGGCGATGTTGTTACCGGTGATGGACAGCGCGGTCTGGCTGGCATTCAGGCCGGAAAGCCCGATCGAGATCAGAGACATGCTTCAATCCTTATAGATTCGTGTTAGTGCCGGCCATGGCGTATTCCTGGGTTGGCCGCAGCTGCCGGGCAATGCTGATGATCTTGCGGGCGTAGTCCGGATCGGTAGCGTAGCCAGCCTTCTGCAGCTCTCTTGCAAACTGTTCCGGGTTATCGGCGGCGCCGACGGCATCTTTATAGCGGTTGTTGTTCTGCAACAGGCTGACCAGGTCGTGGAAGCTGTCCTGGTAGGAGTCGTAGGAACGGAACGCCGCCGTCTCCTTGACGAACTGGCCGCCACGGAACTCGCTGGTGATCGCCCGCGCCTCGCCCCCCTGCCAGTTGCCGGTGGCCTTGATGCCGAACAGGTTATGGCTGCTGCTGCCGTCGGGATTGCGCATGACCGACTTGCCCCAACCGGTTTCCAGCGCGGCCTGGGCCACCAGGTAGCGCGGGTCGATACCGATGCGCTTGGCCGCCTGTTCGGCCATCGGCAGCATGGTGGCGACGAAGCCATCGCTGTCACTGAACGCCTTGCTCGGTGCCAGCGGCGGCTGGGCCACGGCCCGACCGAGAATGCGCATGCCCTCGCGCGGCGCGGCGAAGGTCTGCGCCGGCTGCCAGTCGCCCCGGGCGACACCGGCGAGCGAGGGACCACTGCGACTGGGCAACGCCGTGTCGTTGCCCGTAGCGCCGACACCGGCAGCGGACGGCACGATACCGGCCAGCAAACGATCGGTCAGCTTGCCCGGCAAGGCCAGGCGCCGCGAATTGAGGGCCGCGACGTCATTGCGCCCCGCGGCGGGCTGCTCGCCGTGCACGGGCGCGGCCACGCGACTGCCCCAGAGCACCGGCGCGGCGCCATCGGTGCGCGGGAACGGACTGCTGTTCACGCTGTGCTTCTGTTTGCTCAGCTGACGCACCAGCACATCCTGCAGACCGATACCACCACCCTGGCGGGACATGCTCACCGCCAGTTGCTGGTCGTACATGTCACGGTACTGCTTGACCGTGTCGCTGTTCATCGGGCTGTCTTCGTCGGCCATCACATCGGTGGCCTTGCGCGACGCCTTGAGCATCTCGCTGACGAACAGCGACTCGAACTCCTGGGCCACCTTGCGGATGTTGCCCTCGCTGTCGCGATCGCCAGCTTTGAGCGAACTCAATCGATTGAGGTCGGTGAAGGCGCCGCTGTCGGAAGCGCCGGAGATCAGGCTTTTCGAATTCATCCCTGGCGTCCTCAGATCACGATCAGGTCGGCTTGCAACGCGCCGGCCTGCTTCAGGGCTTCGAGGATCGCCATCAGGTCGCTCGGCGCCGCGCCGACCTGGTTCACCGCGCGGACGATCTCATCCAGCGTGGTGCCCGGGCCGAACTTGAACATCGGCTTGGCTTCCTGCTCGGCATTGACCCGCGAGCGCGGCACCACGGCGGTCTGACCGTTGGAGAACGGCCCCGGCTGGCTGACGATCGGGTCTTCGGTGATGGTCACGGTCAGGCTGCCGTGGGTTACCGCCGCCGGCGAGACCTTGACGTTCTGGCCGATGACGATGGTACCGGTGCGCGAGTTGATGATGACCTTGGCCACCGCCTGACCCGGATCGATCTCCAGGTTCTCGAGGATGGACAGGTAGTCCACGCGCTGGCTCGGGTCCATCGGCGCGGTGACCCGCACTGAGCCGCCATCGACGGCCTGGGCTACACCCGGGCCGAGCAGTTCGTTGACCTTGTCGACGATGCGCTTGGCGGTGGTGAAGTCCGGGCGGTTGAGGTTCAGGGTCAGGCTGTTGCCCTGATTGAAGCCACTCGGCACCGCGCGCTCGACCGACGCGCCGCCGGGAATGCGACCGGCCGACGGGACGTTGACGGTGATCTTCGAGCCGTCGCGACCTTCGGCGTCAAAACCACCGACCACCAGGTTGCCCTGGGCGATGGCGTAGACGTTGCCGTCGATACCCTTGAGCGGCGTCATCAGCAGGCTGCCGCCGCGCAGGCTCTTGGAGTTACCAATCGACGACACGGTGATATCGACCACCTGACCCGGCTTGGCAAAGGCCGGCAGGTCGGCATGCACCGACACTGCGGCGACGTTCTTCAACTGCACGTTGCCCGACCCTGGCGGCACCTTGATACCGAACTGCGACAGCATGTTGTTGAAGGTCTGCAGGGTGAACGGGGTCTGGGTGGTCTGGTCACCGGTACCGTTCAGGCCCACCACCAGGCCGTAGCCGATCAGCTGGTTGGCACGCACGCCGGAAATGCTGGCGATATCCTTCAGCCGCTCGGCGTGGGCGCCGAAGGCACAGGACAGAAGTAGTGTCGCGGCAATCAACCGCCTAGCGTTGAACATGGTCATCCGTACTCAGAAAGGCCAGAGCGGGCTGATGAAGAAGCGGTCCAGCCAACCGGGCTGGCTGGCATCGGCGAATGAGCCGGTGCCCGAATAGGTGATGCGCGCATCGGCCACGCGGGTGGACGGCACGGTGTTGTCGGTGGCGATGTCATCGGCGCGCACCAGGCCGGCAATGCGCACCAGCTCTTCGCCGGTATTCAGGGTCATCCACTTCTCGCCACGCACGGCGATGATGCCGTTGGGCAGCACCTCAGCCACGGTGACGGTGATCGAGCCGGTCAGGGTGTTACCCTGGGTGGCCTTGCTGTCACCTTTGGTGGAGCGGTCACCGCTGTAGCCGGCCTCGAGGGTGAGGTCGCCACTGCCCAGCGGGTTGTTGGTGTTGGGCACGGTACCGAACAGCGAAGTCAGGCCGATGTCGGCCTTGCTGTTCTTCTGGATCTGGGAACCTGCGTTCTTGCTCGCCGAGGTGCGCTCGTTGAGGGTGATGGTGATGATGTCACCAACCCGGAACGCCTTGCGATCGGTATACAGGCCCTGCTCGAAGCCGGCCTGATAGATCGAGCCGTTGTTGGCCGCTGCCGGCAACGGGGTGCGCGGCAGGACCGGCGCGTAGTACGGATCGTTGGGCTTGGGCGTCGGCGCGACGCAACCGGCCAACGACACCGCCCCCCCCAGGGCGAAAACGGACAACAGACGTTTCATGACTCTTACCTCTAGGCGAAACAGGCGCCGCAACAGCGAGCGGATGGTCAGCGGCCCGCACTCGGCGGGCCGCCAGGGCTTACAGTTGCTGGGTGACGAACGACAGCATCTTGTCGGCGGCGGAGATGACCTTGGAGTTCATCTCGTAGGCGCGCTGGGTGGTGATCATGTTCACCAGCTCTTCGACGGTGCTGACGTTGGACGCCTCCAGCATCTGCTGCTCGGTGGTGCCAAAGCCGTTCAGGCCCGGCGTGCCGACCTGCGGCGCGCCGCTGGCGGCGGTCTCGAAGAACAGGTTGCCGCCGATGGCCTGCAGACCGGCCGGGTTGATGAAATCGGCGGTCTGGATGTTGCCGATAACCTGCGAGGCCGGGTTGCCCGCAGTGGTGATCGACACGGTGCCGTCCTTGCCGACGGTGAAGGTCTGCGCGTCCGGCGGCACGACGATGGCCGGTTCCAGGGCGAAGCCGTTGGCGGTGACGATCTGGCCGTCGGAGTTCAGGTGGAAGGTACCGTCACGGGTGTACGACACGGTGCCGTCGGGCTGCAGGATCTGGAAGAAACCGCGACCGTTGACCGCCATGTCCAGCGGGTTTTCGGTGGTCTGCAGGCTGCCGGCGGTGAAGCTCTTCTGGGTGCCGACGATGCGCACACCGGTACCGACCTGCAGGCCCGAAGGCAGCTCGCTGTCCTGGGTGGATTGCGCACCAGGCTGACGCTTGATCTGGTAGAGCAGATCCTGGAACTCGGCGCGATCACGCTTGAAGCCGGTGGTCGAGACGTTGGCCAGGTTGTTGGAGATGACCGCGAGGTTGGTGTCCTGGGCGGACAGGCCGGTTTTAGCGACCCAAAGAGCCGGAAGCATTTAGTGTTCTCCTCGTGCGCCTGTTTTACGGCACCCGTTCAAATGTAATTAGCCGATTTGCAAAACCCGAGCCATGGCTTCATCGCCTTCCTTGGCCGCGTTCATCATCTTGACGTGCAGTTCGAACTGGCGGGACAGCGCCAGCACCGAGGTCATTTCCTCGACGGCGTTGACGTTGCTCGACTCCAGGAAACCGGACACCACCCGCACGTTGACATCGGCGTCGGCTGGCTGGCCGCTGGTAGTGCGGATCATGCCGTCCAGACCCTTGGTGAGCCCCTTGATGTCCGGATTGACCAGCTTGATCCGGTCGACCTCGGCCATCACCCGCGGATCCTCGCCCATGGCGCGAATGCTGATGGTGCCGTCGTCACCGACCTCGACCTTCTGCTCCGGCGGAATGGCGATGGGGCCGCCATTGCCGATCACCGGCATGCCGTTGCCGGCGCGCAGCACGCCCAGGGCGTCGATGTTCAGGCTGCCGGTACGCACGTAGGCTTCGCTGCCGTCCGGCGCCTGCACGGCGATGAAACCCTTGCCGGCAACCGCCACATCCAGTTCGCGACCGGTCTCGACCAGGGCCCCTTCGCTGAAGTCGGTGGCCGGGCGCTCGGTCATGGCGAAGGCGCGCGCCGGAAAGCTGTCGCCAAACACCGGCATCGAACGCGCCTGCTCCAGGTCACGCTGGAAGCCGTTGGTGGAAACGTTCGCCAGGTTGTTGGCATGGGCCTTCTGCGCCAGCGCGTTCTGGCTGGCGCCGGTCATGGCCACATAAAGCATCTTGTCCACAGCATCTCCTCTACGCGAACCTTGCCGCGCTATCGTTGGCAAGGGTAAAGCAAATATCGAACCAAGCTGACGCAACCCTTTTAATACGGGGCATCCAGAGCCACGCAAAGGTCACAAGCGTCAGTTTGTCGGCGAATGTTTGCCGCAGGCGGCAACACCCCGTCAGTTGTTCCGGCACGCGCCATTGTTATAGGGCCCGGAATGGCGCTTCCAGCCCTCGCCCGGATCGGTGGCCGAGCACATGTAACGCCCGGTCGCCAGGCTTTGCCATTGATACCAGGGCGCCGGCGCGGCACGCAGCGAGAGCGCGGCCAACAGTGCGCTCGTCACCACCACAAGTAGCGACAGTCTCTTCATGGCATCACCCTCCGTTATGTGCCAGACGTGAAAAAGCCCCCGCAAGCAGGGGCTTTTTCACGCCACGATCATCAGGTCATCTGGATGATGGTCTGCATGATGGTGCTTTCGGTGGAAATGGTCTTGGCGTTGGCCTGGTAGTTGCTCTGCGCCTTGATCAGGTTGACCAGCTCACCGGTCAGGTCGACGTTGGAGTCTTCCAGGGAGCTGCCGGCGATGCGCCCCAGGGTACCGGTGTCCGGCTCGCCGATGATCGGCACGCCCGAAGCGTAGGACTCTTTCCAGGCGGTGCCACCGACCGGTGTCAGCCCCTGCAGGTTGGCGAAGTTGGCGATCACCACCTGACCGATGACCTTGTTCTGGCCGTTGGTGAAGTTGGCGAACATGTTGCCGCTCTGGTCCACGGTCAGGCCGGCAAGCTCACCGGTGGCGTAGCCGTCCTGGTCCTTGGCGGTGGTGGCCGAGGCCGCGTTGTACTGAGTGGTGGCCAGCATGTCCAGGGTGACGCCGCCAGTGCGCGCGGTGGCGCCGTTGCCTACCCAGGCACCTGCGGCATTCTTCTCGGCCGGCACCCAGTTGGTCAGCTGGAAGGTCTTGTCGGCAGCGATGGTCAAGCCACCCGTAACCGTGCCGGCCGTCATGGCGGCGGTATCCAGCTTGCCCCCGGAGGTGAACGGCAGCTTGTTGGCCAGCGGTGTGGTCAGAGCCGGGTTGGCCGGATTGCGGCCATCGATGGTGGTGTACATGGTCCAGGAGTTGGTACCGGCATCCTTGACGAAGTACTGGTTCATCTGGTGCTCGTTACCCTGGCTGTCGTAGACCGGGGTATTGAAGGTGTAGTTGTAGCTCTTGACGTTGGTCGGGTCGAACGGAGAAACCGTCGGCGCGGCATCGCTGGAGTTCAGGTTG
Source organism: Pseudomonas carassii (assembly GCF_036324045.1). Lineage (NCBI taxonomy): Bacteria > Pseudomonadati > Pseudomonadota > Gammaproteobacteria > Pseudomonadales > Pseudomonadaceae > Pseudomonas > Pseudomonas carassii. The sequence continues at coordinate 192,456 of NZ_JAZDCT010000001.1, forward strand.
ACGGTTTCGGAAATGCGACCGGTCGGTTTCGGCGACAGGTTGGAAGTATCGATCTTCAGGTTGGTCAGCGAGCCCTGGATGACCTTGCCGTTCTCATCCACCGGATAACCCTGCAGGTTGGCACCGCCGGCATTGACCACATAGCCTTCCTTGTCGCTGTAGAAGGCGCCAGCACGGGTGTAGATACGCGAGCCGTTGTCGTTCAGGGCAAAGAAGCCGTTGCCGTCGATGGCCATGTCCAGCGCCTGGCCGGTGCCATTGATGTTGCCCGGATTGAACATCTGCGAGACCGCCATGGTCTTCACACCGCTGCCCACCTGGGTCTTGCCGCCGGCGGTGCCGCGGATGGACTGCGAATACTGGTCGCCGAACTCGGCGCGCGACGATTTGAAGCCAGAAGTGGCGACGTTGGCAATGTTGTTGCCGGTAACGTTCAGAGCCTTGTTCGCCGCGTAGAGACCGCTAAGGCCGATATTGAAAGACATTTACTCGCTCCTTGTGCCGATGCTGCGGCGTTAGATTCCGATGGTGGTTACTTTGGAGATGCCGACTTTGCCGATACCGGCCAGGTCGAGCATCATCTCGCTGCCGTTCTGGAAGCTGACACTGTTGACCTTGGCGGGCAGCAGCGTGGCCAGCGTCTTGGCCTTGCCGTCGACCTTGGTCTCGGCGCTGAAGGTGTAAGTGCCCGGCTCGACCACCTCGCCCTTTTCGTTCTTGCCGTCCCAGATGAAGTCGGCGGTACCAGCCTTGCGCGCACCCAGGTCGATGGTCTTGACCACGTTGCCATCCTTGTCCTTGATGCTGACCTTGCCTTCGGTGATGTTCGACGGCACCACGACCTGGCCATTGAAGCTCTTGGTGGTGTCGACCACCGCCTTGTCGCTCGACACGATCACCGAGCGACCGACCAGCGAGGTGGCCTGCAGTGCCTGGGACGAACCGATGCCGGTGAGGATGCCGTCGACCGACTCCTTCAGCGACTGGATGCCTTCGAGACTGCTGAACTGGGCCAACTGCGCGACGAACTCGCCGTTGTCCTGGGGATCCAGCGGGTTCTGGTTCTTCATCTGCGTCACCAGCAACTGCAGGAACGCATCCTTGCCCAGCGCGCTGCCGGCCTGGCCGGTGCTGGCGTTGTTCTTGTTGGCAGGCTTCTGCAGCGAATCCAGATAGCCACTGCCGACCTTGGTATCGGTATTGGTGGTAGTCATTACGGCTCCCTGCTTACTGACCCAGGGTCAGCACTTTCTGCATCATGTTCTTGGCGGTGTTCATCAGCTCGGCGTTGGTCTGGAACGCGCGGCTGGCAGAGATCATGTCAGCCATCTCCTCGACCACGTTGACGTTCGGGTAGTAGACGTAGCCGTCCTTGTTCGCCGCCGGGTGATTCGGCTCGTAGCGGGCCTCGAGATTGCTCTGATCCTCGATGATGCCCTTGACCTGGACGCCCTGCCCCGCCTCGCCCTGATCCTCGAACAGCAACTGGCCCGCGCCGCCCTGGGCCTGCTGGAAAGTGGTGGCGAACACCGGGTGGCGGGCGCGGTAGGTCTGGTCGATGCTCGAGGACACCGTCTCGGCGTTGGCGATGTTCGAAGCGACGGTGTTCAGGCGCGTGTTCTGCGCGCTCATGCCGCTACCGGCGATGTTGAAGACACTGGCAAGGGACATGGTCACTCTCCACGCAGGGCCGATACCAGCCCTTTGAATTTACTGTTGAGCAGGGTGAAGCTGGCCTGGAAGCCAACGGCGTTTTCGGTGTAGTTCGATTGCTCGATCTGCGCGTCCACGGTGTTCTGGTCGATCGACGGTTGCATCGGGGTGCGGTACTGCAGCGTGTCGTCCATCATCGCCAGACCTTCGGCCTCGATGTGGCGATTGTTGGTACGGTCCAGGGCGATGCGCCCGTTCTGCTGCTTGTCGGCCTCGGCGGCGAGCACCGACGAGAAATCCATGTCGCGCGCCTTGTAGTTCGGCGTATCGGCGTTGGCGATGTTGTTGGCCAGCACCTCGGCACGCTGGGCGCGGAAGCCCAATGCCTTTTCGTGGATGCCGAGCGCCTTGTCGAAGCTGATGCTCATATCGGGGAAACCTTCAGAGGTTGACCAGAGTTTCGTTGGCTTAGGCTTTAGCAAGGGCTGTGCCAACCACCACAACCCCGATAAACAGGGGCCCAACGGGCTCAGCACAGGATGGGCATGCCAGAAAAGCGGCAAAGTGCTTCCGCTTCGCACGCAACAAGCGGCAATTGCCAGGCGGCAAAAGCGGCAAAACAAAAAATTGACGTCAAACAATCATGTCCATTAGCCATCATTCGCGGTAGGATTCGCGCCCCGCGCAGCGCTGTGGCACGAAGCCACCCTTCTCGAAAGCCAATGGTTTCTACCCACGCATGGATGCGCGACGACTTTTTACTGTTTTCCAAGGATAGAAGCCGTGGCTTTGCCAACCTTCCGCAAGACCCTCCTCACCCTGGCCATCAGCGCCGCGCCCCTGCCCTCCCTGGCTCAGACCGTCACTCTGAACGACAGTGGGTTTCGCAGCGAACACCAGGTCATCAACGACGACCTGGCGTTTGCCGGCAGCTTCACCGGCCAGGACAAGAGCGCCATCCACCTGTTCGACACCCGGGTCATGGGTGACCTCACCTTCAACAGCGCCATCAACGACAACGACCAGACGGTCATCGCCACGACACAGGATAGTGATGGCATCCACCTCGCCAGCAGCAACCTGAGCGGCGAACTGTTCCAACTCGGCAACGTCAAGACCACCAGCAGTGGTGGTGCCGCCCTGCGCCTGCGGGCCAGCACCCTTGACGGCGACCTGCGCAACCTGGGCCAGCTGAAATCCACCGCTGGCGCCTTCGCAGTCAGCGGCGTGCAGAACCACGGCATTGACCTGGCCTCCCCCAACACCGGCACCACGCTGATCAGGGGCGACGTGATCAATGCCGAGGGGGCGCTCATCGAGGCTTCCTCGCCTGTAGCGCGCGCCATCAACGTGGCCGGCGCCAACCTGGAGGGCAAGGTCATCAACCGCGGCACCATCCGTGCGAGCGGCAGCAACGCCATCGGCATCCTGGCCACATCCAGCCCCGACAGCCGCGGGATCAGCGCCGTGCTTGCCGGCGTCGAGAACCACGGCGAGCTCTTTGCCGGCAGCGAGGGCATCGTGCTCGATGGCGCGACCCTGACCGACACGTTCGGGCAGCACGTCATAAACACCGGCCGGATCACGACCAGCGGCACCGCCATCAGAATCGGCAATGTCGCCCTCGATGGCCCTGGCATGCAGCCCTGGCAGAAGGCCAATGGCGACCTCAACATCTACAACAGCGGCGGTATCTGGGCCGACGTCGCCATCGACGCCAGCGCGAGCAACCATCCGGTCGAGCTGATCCTGCGCGAAGGCAGCGAGACCTATGGCACCCTGAGCGGAATAGCCAACATCGAAGTCGAGGGCGACAGCACCTACGGCACCACCGTCATCAACCGCGGCAGTGCCGACATCCGCCTGGTGAACGATGGCTGGATCGATGTCGGCAGCGCCGGCGATCCTGCCGTCACGCTCCACTTCGACTCCGACCACACCCGCATCGACGGCAACCTGCGCGTGGCCGACAACTCGGCGCTGGGCCTGCTGCTCTCCGAGATGACCGCCCCCAACGAGGCGATCGTCAAGGTCAGCGGCACCACCGAATTCGGCCAGAACACCAGGATCGCCCTGACCCCCGAAGGCGATGATTTCCAGGTCGGCGGCACGCGCTACCTGCTGCTCGAGGCCGGCCAGGTGAAGGTGCTCGACGCCAGCGGCACCCCCAAGGTCGTCAGCACCTCGGCGATGCTCAACGTCACGAGCAGCACCCTCGAGGACAACAAGGTCTATGCCGTCGTCAGCACCCAGCCCACTGAGCGCCTCGAACAGATCGTGGCCGGACAAGGGGGCGACAGCAACGCGCGTCAAGCCCTGGGCAACCTGGCCGAGGCCGGCCTGCTGGCACGCCTGGGCAAGCAGGATCCGCTGTTCCTCGCTGCCGCCGGCGCCGACGAGGCTCGACTGGCCAGGCTCGCCGAGCAACTGGCACCGGACGTCAGCGACGGCGCCCGCCAGGCCGCCATGGCCAGCCAGCGACTGATCGGCAACGCCATCGCCAGCCGCTCCAGCAGCCTGCGCGCCCCCCACGCCAGCGAAGCACGCCGCGCCTCCGGCGCGTGGATGCAGTCGCTGTACAGCGACGCCAGCCAGCAGCAGCGCGATGGCATTGCCGGCTATAACGCCTACAGCCGCGGCATGGCGGTCGGCGCCGATGCCCAGCTTGACGGCCAGTTCACGCTCGGCGCGGCCTACAGCTTCATCGACAGCGACATCAACGGCAAACGCGGCAACAAGACCCAGGTACAGAGCCATGCCTTCTCGCTGTATGGCAGCTACACCCTGGACAACTACTTCGTCGACGCCAGCCTGACCTACGGCTTCAACGACAACGAAGGCAAGCGCGAGGTCGCCGGCACCCGGGCCAAGTCGGACTATGACAGCAACCTGCTGGGCCTGAACCTGGTGGGCGGCTACAGCTGGCAGCTGAATCCGCGACTGCTGGTCGAACCACGCCTGGCGGCGCGCTACAGCCGCGTCGACATCGACAGCTTCAACGAGAAAGGCTCGTCGGCCGCGCTCAAGGTCGAGGCACAACACTACGAGGCCATCGAATTGGGCGCCGGCGTGCGCGTGGCCAGCCAACTGCCGCTCGGTGCCGGCACCCTGGAGCCGCAGCTGAAGGTGATGGCGTATCACGACTTTGCCGCCGACCCCGTGCAGAACACCACGACCTTCGTGCTTGGCAGCACACCCTTCGTGAGCCACGGCGCCAGCGTGGCGCGCAACAGCTACGAGGCCGGCCTGGGGGCGGACTACAAGCTGGGGGCAGTGAGCGTCGGTGCCAGCTATGACTACGTGGGCAAATCGGGCTTCGATGCCGACGTGTTCTCGGCAAGGTTGCGCTACGCGTTCTGACGCGCCATCGCAGGCAAGCCCGCAGTAAAAACAAAAAGGCCGGTATCGCAGGATACCGGCCTTTTTTTGCCCAGCTTTACTTGGCCTGGTAGATGATCCCCGGGCTGCACTGGACCATCTGGTAGTGGTCCGGCAGGCCGTTGAGCGCCTCGGACGCGCCGAGGAACAGGTAGCCACCGGGCTTGAGGGTGCCGTGAATGCGCATGAGGATGTCCTTCTTGACCTGGGCCGAGAAGTAGATCAGCACATTGCGGCAGAACACGATGTCGAACTTGCCCAGCGGCGCATAGCTGTCGAGCAGGTTGTACGAACGGAACTCGACGCGACTGCGGATCGGCGACTTGATCGCCCAGCGCCCCGGACCCTTGGGGTCGAAGTAGCGCTGCAGGCGCTCCTGCGACAAGCCACGGGCGATGGCCAGGCTGTCGTACTCGCCGGTCTTGCAGTTGTTGAGCATGGCGCCGGACAGGTCGGTGGCGACAATCTGCGCGCCCATCTTCAACTGGCCGAGGTTGGTGCGCTCGAACTCGTCGATCGACATCGAGATCGAATACGGCTCCTGCCCCGACGAACAGGCCGCCGACCAGATGCGCAGGCGTTGGCCAGGGTTGTTCTTGATGAACTCCGGGATCACCTTGCTCTTGAGTACCTCGAACGGGTACGTGTCGCGGAACCACAGCGTCTCGTTGGTGGTCATGGCATCGACCACCTGCTCGCGCAAGCCACTGCGTGGCTGAGTCTGGATGCGCTGCACCAGTTCGCCCAGCGACTTGATGCCCTGTTGCTCCATCAGCTTGTTGAGACGGCTGGAGACCAGGTACTGCTTATTCTCGCCCAGCAGGATGCCACAGGCTTTCTCCAGGAATACCCGGAACTGTTCGAAATCCAAATTACCCGTAGACAATGCTGCCGCCTCTTCTTAAATCGCTAGCGCCGGGGACGAGCCCCGGCCGTTTCAATGACTCGCCTTGATCCGATCGACCACGCGCTGGGCGAGGTCATCCGGCCTGAACTTGGCCAGGAAGTCATCGGCACCGACCTTCTTGACCATCGCCTGATTGAATACCCCGGACAGCGAAGTATGCAGGCAGATGTGCAGCTTTTGCATGCGTGGATCGCTGCGGATCTCCGCCGTGAGGGTATAGCCGTCCATTTCCGGCATTTCAATATCCGAGATCATCATGAGGAACTCTTCCTCAGGACGCTTGCCCTCGTCCACCAGCTTGCGCAGGTAGTCCAGGGCCTGACGGCCGTCGTTGAGCGCCACCACCTCGACACCCACGGTCTGCAGGCAACGGCTGACCTGCTTGCGCGCCACCGACGAATCATCGACCGTCAGCACCCGCAGCATCACCGCCTTGTCCTGCACCTCGGCATCGATCACGCCATCGGACACCGACTCGGACGACGGCGCTACCTCGGCCAGCACCTTCTCCACATCGATGATTTCGACCATGCGATTGTCGACCCGGGTCACGGCGGTCAGGTAGTGATCGCGTCCGGTACCCTTGGGTGGCGGATGGATCTCTTCCCAGTTCATGTTGACGATGCGCTCGACCGAGTGCACCAGGAAGCCCTGGGTCTTGGTGTTGTACTCGGTGATAATCACGAAACTATTGCGCGTTTCTTCCTTCAGCTGCGGAAGGCCGGTGGCCATCGACAGGTCCAGGATCGGGATGGTCGCTCCCCGAATGTTGGCCACGCCGCGCACCACCGGATGAGACCTGGGCAGCAGCGTCAGGTCCGGGCACTGCAGCACCTCCCGTACCTTGAACACATTGATGCCATAGAGCTGATCGCCATTGAGGCGAAACAACAGCAGCTCCAGGCGATTCTGCCCCACCAGTTGCGTGCGCTGGTTGACCGAATCCATCACTCCAGCCATGCCAGACTCCTTCAACGATTGCCTATGTACCAAATCGGCACGGGCTTTGCTTTTTTGAACGCCATGTACACGAAAACGACAAATTTCCGACGACTGACGCGCCTGTTGACCGGCTCACTGGCCGCCCTGTGCCTGCTGGCACCCGGCATTCGTACGCTGGCGGACTCTTTTACCTTGCCTGAACAGCTTATCGGTGTCACTCAAGGGTTTCTTGAATTCACCGTAGAGGATTATCTGGCGACCACCCAGACCCCGGGCCGCTACGAAATCCAGGTCAATACCCTGGACCCGCGCCTGCGCATGCCCCAGTGCAGCCAGCAGCTGGACGCCTCGCTGGAGAGTTCGACGCCGCTCGGGCGGGTCACGGTACGGGTACGCTGCGACGGCGCCGCGCCCTGGACGGTGTTCGTCCCGGCCCAGGTGCGCCTGCTGCGCGACGTGGTGGTCATGACTCGCCCGCTCAAGCGCGAAAGCGTGGTGGGCGAAGGCGATGTGGCCATGCGCGAACGCGATGTCGGCAGCCTCGGCCCGGGCTACCTGACCCAGCTCGACCAAGCCGTGGGCATGAAACTGCTGCGCCCCACCGTGCTCGACCAGGTACTGACCCAACAGCACCTGGAACAGGCCGAAGTGGTGCGCAAGGGTGACCATGTGGTGATCATCGCCCGCAGCGGCAGCCTGAGCGTGCGCATGCCGGGCGAGGCGCTGGACAAGGGCGGCCTGCAGACACAGATCCGCGTGCGCAACCTGAATTCCAAGCGCGTGGTCAAGGCGCGGGTCACAGGCCCGGGCCAGGTCGAAGTGGCCATGTAGAAACACCCCGTGTCGGGATAATGACAGAACGCTGGCGATGTGGAACCGCGCCCCCTAAACTGTGTCACAGATCGGGTTGCGCACCTGTGCTGAGAGGCCCTGATGCATTCACACCTAAAGTTTTGCTCAGGCTGGCCGAAAACCAGGCATGCGTCCTAATTCCCAGGGGTTCTGAACATGGTCATCGACTTCAGTCGTCTCAACAACTCTCCGTCCGTCACGGGCGGCGTTCGCGGCAATGCCGCGCCAGGCAACGCCGAAAAAACCGGCGAAGCCAGTGAAGCGCCAAAGCGCGCCAATGCCAGCGGAGAAGCGGTACACCTGAGCCCAGAGGCCCAGCAATTGCAGAAGATCAGCGACAAGCTGCGCGATCAGCCGACCGTCAACAGCGCCCGCGTGGCCGAGTTGAAACAGGCCATCGCAGATGGCAGCTACAAGGTCGATGCCGACCGGGTCGCCAGCAAACTGCTTGATTTCGAAGCCCAGCGCTGACCTTCAGGCGCGCTGACTTCAAGGACGCAACACGCCAAGAGTTAGCCATGCACGACACTACCCTGCTGCAACTGATTGAAAACGACATCGCGCCGACGCAGGAACTGCTCGAGCTTCTACAGAACGAAGCGATAGCCCTGCACGGCCGGGACATGATGGCCCTGGAGCAAATCCTGGCCCGTAAACAGTCGTTGATCATCTTGCTTGAACAGCAGGGCAAGCGGCGCAGCCAGCTGCTCCTCGAACTCGGCCTGAGCGCCGACCGCGAGGGGGCCCAGGCGCTGGCCGCACAGTCGAGCAATGGCGAGGCCATCATGAGCCGGCTCGATGCGCTGGGCGAGCTGATGGATGCCTGCCGGCAGGTCAACGAGACCAATGGTCGGATCATCCAGGTGCAGCAGCAGACCACGGCGAACCAGATCAGAATCCTTCAGGGCGGCGATTCTCCGTCGCTCTACGACAGCCGTGGCGGCACCTCGCCAATGGCCAAGCCCCGCGCAATCAGCCAAGTGTGATTAGTTCTATCTTATTTGTATCAAGACACGGAGCATACTGGCAAAATGCCGTAACTTGCGTGTGCCGTTTTGCCTGGAGATTGATAACCCGTGTTCAATGAATCCGATGCTCCCCAGCCACCAAAGGTGCTGACCACCCCTTTGGAGATCACGGCCAACTTGCGCCAGTTGCTGGATAGCCACGACCCGCTGATCATCAGCTTCCACGAGCGCAGCCAGCGGTTCCAGAGCTATGTGGTGCATGTCGACCGGGACAACGGCGTCCTGGCACTGGATGAAATGATCCCCCGCGACGGTGAAAAATACATCGAGAACGGCGAAGCGTTCCGTGTCGAAGGCTTCCATGACGGCGTGCGCATCGCCTGGGAGTCCAGTACACCGCTGACCATCACCGAGATCGACGGCCACCGCTGCTACCGCGGCCCGCTGCCCGAGGAAGTGACCTATCACCAGCGCCGCAACGCCTTTCGCGCCGCGCTGAAGCTGTCGCAACTGGTCGACATCACCCTCGACGGCGCCCACCTCAAGGGCAACGGCGCCCTGCGCGGCAAACTGCTGGACATCTCCGCCACCGGCTGCAAGCTGCGTTTCGACGGCAACGTCGAGGACCGCCTGCAACTGGGCCAGGTCTACGAGCGCTTCAAGGCCGGCAACCCACTGGGGCTGACCGACACCCTGGTCGAACTGCGCCACCTGCACTTCGAGGAACGCATCAACACCACCTTCGCCGGGGTGCGCTTCCATAACCTCAATGGCCAGGCACAGCGCAAGATCGAGAGTTTCGTCTACCAGCTGCAACGCGAGGCGCGGCGGTTCGACAAAGACGACTATTGAGCGTCGCCAGGACATGAAAAACGCCACCCCATGGGTGGCGTTTTTTATTCAAGGCACTAGGATTTGCTCACCTCGCCCTCCCGCTCCGCGCCAACATCCTCTTCGGTATCCTCCGCCGCCACCGGCGCCTGCATCACGTCCTGCACGGTCTGCTCGTCCACCCGAGGGTCAAGGGCCGCCGACAAGGGCGAGCCCGCCGCCGGCATGGCCACGTGCCCCAGCGGCGCATCCTGGACCTGGTGCAGCCCGGTGACCGCCTTGGGCCGGATACGCCAGACCAGCACCAGGGCGAAGAACACGAAGAAGGCATACAGCATCTGCGCGCCCAGCAACTTCATCAACACCCCGGCCGCCAACGGCCCGATGCAGGCGCCCACGCCATAGGTGACCAGCAGCATCGCCGTCAGCGAAACCCGCCGCTCGCTTTCCACATGGTCGTTGGAGAACGCCACCGCCAGCGGATACAGGCAGAACTGCAGCAGCGATATGACGAAGCCGATGCCGAACAACAGCGCCAACGGCACGCCCGGCAGGATCGCCAGCGGCGCCGAGGCCAGGGCCAGGCCGATCGCCACGCCACGGATCAGCACGGCGCGATCATAGCGGTCGGACAACCAGCCCAGCGGCCACTGCACCAAGAGACCGGCAAAAATGCAGCTGCCCATGAACAGGCCAATCTGTTCGGTGGACAGCCCCTGGCTGGATGCATACAGCGGCGCCAAGCCATAGAACGAACCGACGATAAGGCCCGAGCCGAGCACCGTGGACAACGACTGCGGCACGCGCTTGATGAAGAACTTCGGCTCCATCGGCGCCGGCCGCAACGGCGCGGGGTGGATGCGCCGGGTCATGGCCACCGGCACCAGGCACAGGGCAAAGCACATCGCCACCAGCATCAGCAATTCAGGCCCCAATTGCGGATGCACCACCAGGATCAACTGACCCAGCACCAGCCCAAGATACGAGGCGATCATGTAGCCGCTGAACACCGCGCCGCGATGCTTGGCATCGGCCTGCTCGTTGAGCCAGCTCTCGATGACCATGTACTGGCACATCATCCCCAGGCCGACGATCATGCGCAGCCCGACCCAGGCCGGCAGCCAGCTGGTCAGCCCGTGCCCGAGCACCGCCGCGCCGACGATGCCGGCACAGGTTGCATAGGCGCGAATATGCCCGACCCGGCCGATCAGCCGGTGCCCGACCTTGCCGCCCACCGCCAGGCCGAAGTAGTTGGCCGCCATCAGCGCGCCGATCCACAGGCTGTCGACATGGTCGGCGGCCAGGCGCAGGGCCAGGTAGGTACTGAGCAGGCCCGAACCGATCAGCATCATCAGGGCGGCGAAGTACAACGACTGAAACGGCTTCCAGATATTTCGCATACGTCCCGTCAAGCTCCTTGATCTGGTGGCGCGGGGTTGCCGCCAAGCATAAAAGCAAATCCACCGCGGCGCAGGCCCCCGACAGCGAAATCGGCCGCCGGAGGCGCATCCAGTAGCGGTCGTGTCGCGCTCAGGCTTGCGCGGCCAGCACGCGGCGCTCCCAGGGCGTGATCTCATCGAAGAAATCGCTCAGCTCCAGGGTCTTGGTGGCGATGTAGCCTTCGATGAACTCCCTGCCGAACAGTTCCCGCGCCAGGTTGCTGCGCTTGAGGCGCTCCAGCGCGGCGTGCAGGGTGCAAGGCAGGCTCAGGTGCTCGGGGACTTCAAACTCGCCCTGGATCGCCGGCGTCGGCGCGATCTGCCGCTCGATGCCATGCAGGCCGGCGGCGAGGCTCGCGGCGAGTGCCAGGTAGGGGTTGGCGTCGGCGCCCGGCAGGCGGTTCTCCACCCGCCGTGCCGCAGGCGAGCTGGCCGGGATGCGCAGGCCCGCGGCGCGATTGTCCTCGGACCAGCAGGCGTTGTTTGGCGACGCATAGGGGTGGCACAGCCGCTGGTAGGAATTGACGTTCGGCGCGAACAGCACGGTGAAGTCGGCCAGGCAGGCCTGCAGCCCACCGATGAAATGGTGGAAGGTGTCGGTCGCCCTGCCCTGTTCGTCGCTGAACACGTTGCGCCCGCTGGCGCTGTCGACCAGGCTCTGGTGGATATGCATCGAGCTACCGGGCGTGTGCGCCAGCGGCTTGGCCATGCACACAACGGTCAAGCCATGCTTGAGCGCGACCTCCTTGAGCAGGTGCTTGAACAGGAAGGTCTGGTCGGCCAGCAGCAACGGATCACCGTGCAGCAGGTTGATCTCGAACTGGCTAACGCCCATCTCGTGCATGAAGGTGTCGCGAGGCAGGCCCAGCGCCGCCATGCAGCGGTACACCTCGTTGAAGAACGGGCGCAGGCCGTTGTTGGAGCTGACACTGAAGGCCGAATGGCCCATTTCCCGACGCCCGTCCTTGCCCACTGGCGGTTGGAACGGCTGGGTCGGGTCGCTGTTGGCGGCAAACACGAAGAATTCCAGCTCCGTCGCCACCACCGGCGCCAGCCCGCGCTCGGCATAGCGGGCGATCACCGCCTTGAGTTGCCCACGGCTGGACAACCCCGAGGGCGTGCCGTCGAGCTCTACCGCGTCGCAGATCGCCAGTGCCCGAGGCTCGTCGCTCCAGGGCAGGCGGTGGATCTGTGAGGGCTCGGCCACCAGCGCCAGGTCGCCGTCGTCGCTGCCGTAGTACTTCGCCGCCGGGTAGCCGCCCATGATGCACTGCAGCAGGACCCCGCGGGCCATCTGCAGACGGCGACCCTCGAGGAAGCCCTCGGCGGTCATCACCTTGCCGCGGGGCACGCCGTTGAGGTCGGGGGTGACGCACTCGATTTCATCGATGCCCTTCAGAAACGCTGCCTGGTTGCGCGGACCTTCGGTCGTCATGACGCTGTCCTTCTTGTTGTGTTCGCATGCCGGGAATGGCAACGATCACAACATAGGCCGAGGGTGTTTAAAATATCAAGCACCCCAGGGACCGTGGAGCCTTCTTCGCGGGTAACCCGCTCCCACAGGAACCAGGCCAGCCTTCAGGGCAAAGGTGAACCTGTGGGAACAACTGTCTTGCTCAATTTTTAGAATCTGGCGTGATCTCTGTAGGAGCGGCCTTGTGTCGCGAAAGGGCTGCGAAGCAGCCCCGGGATTTCAGCGTTGTTGCAAAGATCGCCGGGGCCGCTTTGCGGCCCTTTCGCGACACAAGGCCGCTCCTACAGGTTGGCGTAGTACCTGTGGGGGTTTACCCGCGAAAGGGCCAGCCCAGGTTACTGCTCACGCAGTGTCATGCCATTGGCCGGCAACGGCAGCGCGGTCTTGTAGCGCACCTGCTTCAAGGCAAAGCTTGAGCGAATGTTCGCCACCCCGGGCAAGCGCGTGAGGTAATCGAGGAAGCGCTCCAGCGCCTGGATACTCGGCAGCAGCACCCGCAGCAGGTAATCCGGATCCCCGGTCATCAGGTAGCACTCCATGACCTCCGGACGCTCGGCGATCTCCTCCTCGAAGCGGTGCAACGACTGCTCCACCTGCTTCTCCAGGCTGACGTGGATGAACACATTCACATCCAGCCCCAGCGCCTCGGGCGACAGCAGCGTGACCTGCTGGCGGATCACCCCCAGCTCCTCCATGGCCTTGACCCGGTTGAAGCACGGCGTGGGCGACAGGTTGACCGAGCGCGCAAGCTCCGCGTTGGTGATCCGGGCGTTTTCCTGCAGGCTGTTGAGGATGCCGATATCCGTTCGATCCAGTTTACGCATGAGAGAAATTGACCTGGTTTTTGTGTTTGTACGGAATGTTTATCTGCGTCGCCGGACAAAGGCAATGAACTTGAGAGAAAAATTCTCCTGCCGTCCCCCTATGATGTAAAAAGACGCTGACCTGCCAGTCACAAGCAGGCAGTCAGCAGCGGCCGCTTCAAAGCTCACAAAAACAACATTCGAGCGAGCGTAAAAAGCATGAACGAGTACGCCCCCCTGCGTCTGCATGTGCCCGAGCCTACAGGCCGGCCAGGCTGCCAGACCGATTTCTCCTACCTGCGCCTGAACGACGCCGGTCAAGTCCGTAAACCCCCTATCGATGTGGAGCCTGCCGACACGGCGGACCTCTCCTACAGCCTCGTGCGCGTGCTCAACGAGCACGGCGACGCCGTCGGCCCCTGGGCCGAGGGCATCGAGCCGCAGGTGCTGCGCCAGGGCATGCACGCCATGCTCAAGACGCGCATCTTCGACAGCCGCATGGTGGTCGCCCAGCGCCAGAAGAAGATGTCCTTCTACATGCAGAGCCTGGGCGAGGAAGCCATCGGCAGCGGCCAGGCCCTGGCCCTGAACCGCACCGACATGTGCTTCCCCACCTACCGCCAGCAGAGCATCCTGATGGCCCGCGAGGTGTCGCTGGTGGACATGATCTGCCAGCTGCTGTCCAACACCCGTGACCCGCTCAAGGGCCGCCAGCTGCCGATCATGTACTCGGTGCGCGAAGCCGGCTTCTTCACCATCAGCGGCAACCTGGCCACCCAGTTCGTCCAGGCGGTCGGCTGGGCCATGGCCTCGGCGATCAAGGGCGATACCAAGATCGCCTCGGCATGGATCGGCGACGGCGCCACCGCCGAGTCCGACTTCCACACCGCCCTGACCTTCGCCCACGTCTACCGCGCCCCGGTGATCCTCAACGTGGTCAACAACCAGTGGGCGATCTCGACCTTCCAGGCCATCGCCGGTGGCGAGTCGACCACCTTCGCCGGTCGTGGCGTGGGTTGCGGCATCGCCTCGCTGCGGGTCGACGGCAACGATTTCATCGCTGTCTACGCCGCCTCGCGCTGGGCCGCCGAACGCGCCCGCCGCGGCCTGGGCCCGACGCTGATCGAGTGGGTCACCTACCGCGCCGGCCCGCACTCGACCTCGGACGACCCGTCCAAGTACCGCCCGGCCGACGACTGGAGCCACTTCCCGCTGGGCGATCCGATCGCCCGCCTCAAGCAGCACCTGATCAAGCTCGGCCACTGGTCCGAGGAAGAGCACCAGGCGGTCACCGCCGAGCTCGAGGCCGAGGTGATCAAGGCACAGAAGGACGCCGAGCAGTTCGGCACCCTGAGCAATGGCCATATCCCCAGCGCCGCCTCGATGTTCGAGGACGTGTACAAGGAAATGCCCGACCACCTGCGCCGTCAGCGCCAGGAACTGGGGGTCTGAGATGAACGATCACAACAACAGCATCCATCTGGAAAACGCCATGTCCACCACCACCATGACCATGATCCAGGCCCTGCGCTCGGCCATGGATGTCATGCTTGAGCGCGATGACAACGTGGTGGTCTATGGCCAGGACGTTGGCTACTTCGGCGGCGTGTTCCGCTGCACCGAAGGTCTGCAGACCAAGTACGGCAAGTCCCGCGTGTTCGACGCTCCGATCTCCGAGAGCGGCATCGTCGGCACCGCCGTGGGCATGGGCGCCTACGGCCTGCGTCCGGTGGTCGAGATCCAGTTCGCCGACTACTTCTACCCCGCCTCCGACCAGATCGTCTCGGAGATGGCCCGCCTGCGCTATCGCTCGGCCGGCGAATTCATCTCGCCGCTGACCCTGCGCATGCCCTGCGGTGGCGGCATCTACGGCGGCCAGACCCACAGCCAGAGCCCCGAGGCGATGTTCACCCAGGTTTGCGGCCTGCGCACCGTCATGCCGTCCAACCCGTACGACGCCAAGGGCCTGCTGATCGCCTCGATCGAATGCGACGACCCGGTGATCTTCCTCGAGCCCAAGCGCCTGTACAACGGCCCGTTCGACGGCCACCACGACCGTCCGGTAACCCCGTGGTCCAAGCACCCGCACAGTGCCGTGCCGGATGGCTACTACACGGTGCCGCTGGACAAGGCGGCGATCACCCGTCCGGGCAACGACGTCACCGTGCTGACCTACGGCACCACCGTGTATGTCTCGCAGGTGGCCGCCGAGGAAAGCGGCGTCGACGCCGAGGTCATCGACCTGCGCAGCCTGTGGCCGTTGGACCTGGAAACCATCGTCGCGTCGGTGAAGAAGACCGGCCGCTGCGTGGTCGTGCACGAGGCCACCCGCACCTGCGGCTTCGGCGCCGAACTGGTGTCGCTGGTCCAGGAGCACTGCTTCCATCACCTCGAGGCGCCCATCGAGCGCGTCACCGGCTGGGATACCCCCTACCCCCACGCACAGGAATGGGCCTACTTCCCCGGCCCTTCGCGGGTAGGCGCGGCACTGAAACGGGTCATGGAGGTCTGAATGGGCACGCACGTCATCAAGATGCCGGACATCGGTGAAGGCATCGCGCAAGTCGAGTTGGTGGAATGGTTCGTCAAGGTCGGCGACATGATCGCCGAGGACCAGGTGGTGGCCGATGTCATGACTGACAAGGCCACCGTGGAAATCCCCTCGCCGGTCAGCGGCAAGGTGCTGGCCCTGGGCGGCCAGCCGGGCGAAGTGATGGCGGTCGGCAGCGAGCTGATCCGCATCGAGGTCGAAGGCAGCGGCAACCATGTCGACACGCCACAGGCCAAGCCGGTTGAGCCGGAAGCCGCGCCGGTCAAGGCCGTGGTCGAGCCCGAGCCACGCATCGAGGCACAACCCCAGGCTGCCGCAGCCCATGCCGCCGCGCCTATCGTGCCGCGTGAAGCCCACGACAAGCCACTGGCTTCCCCGGCCGTGCGCAAGCGCGCCCTGGACGCCGGAATCGAGCTGCGCTACGTGCATGGCAGCGGCCCGGCCGGGCGCATCCTGCATGAAGACCTCGACGCCTTCATCAGCAAGCCGCAGACCAGCGCCGGCCAGGCACCGGGCGGCTACGGCAAGCGCACCGACAGCGAGCAGGTACCGGTGATCGGCCTGCGCCGCAAGATCGCCCAGCGCATGCAGGACGCCAAGCGTCGCGTCGCCCACTTCAGCTACGTCGAGGAAATCGACGTCACCAACCTGGAAGCCTTGCGCCAGCAGCTCAACGCCAAGTACGGCGACAGCCGTGGCAAGCTGACCCTGCTGCCGTTCCTGGTGCGCGCCATGGTCGTCGCCCTGCGCGACTTCCCGCAGATCAACGCCACCTACGACGACGAAGCCCAGGTCATCACCCGTCACGGCGCGGTGCACGTCGGCATCGCCACCCAGGGCGACAACGGCCTGATGGTGCCGGTACTGCGCCACGCCGAGGCCGGCAACCTGTGGAGCAACGCCGGCGAGATCGCCCGCGTGGCCCACGCCGCGCGCAACAACAAGGCCACTCGCGAAGAACTGTCCGGCTCGACCATCACCCTGACCAGCCTCGGCGCCCTGGGCGGCATCGTCAGCACCCCGGTGGTCAACACCCCGGAAGTGGCGATCGTCGGCGTCAACCGCATGGTCGAACGGCCGGTGGTGATCGACGGCCAGATCGTCGTGCGCAAGATGATGAACCTGTCCAGTTCGTTCGACCACCGCGTGGTCGACGGCATGGATGCCGCCCTGTTCATCCAGGCCGTGCGCGGCCTGCTGGAACAGCCCGCCTGCCTGTTCGTGGAGTGATCATGCAAGAGCTCATCAACACCACCCTGCTGATCATCGGCGGCGGCCCCGGCGGCTACGTGGCCGCCATCCGCGCCGGGCAACTGGGCATCCCCACCGTGCTGGTCGAAGGCCAGGCCCTGGGCGGCACCTGCCTGAACATCGGCTGCATTCCCTCGAAGGCGCTGATCCATGTGGCCGAACAGTTCCACCAGGCCAGCCGCTACACCGAGCCTTCGCCACTGGGCATCAGCGTGGCCTCGCCGCGCCTGGACATCACCCGCAGCGTCGAGTGGAAGGACGGCATCGTCGACCGCCTCACCAGCGGTGTCGCCGCCCTGCTGAAAAAGCACGGTGTGAAGGTGATCCATGGCTGGGCGAAGATCCTCGACGGCAAGAGCGTCGAGGTCGACGGCCAGCGCATCCAGTGCGAGCACCTGCTGCTGGCCACCGGGTCGAACAGCGTCGAACTGCCGATGCTGCCGATCGGCGGGCCGATCATCTCGTCCACCGAGGCCTTGGCGCCCAAGGCGCTGCCCCAGCACCTGGTGGTGGTTGGTGGCGGCTACATCGGCCTGGAACTGGGTATCGCCTACCGCAAGCTCGGCGCCAAGGTCAGCGTGGTGGAAGCCCGCGAACGCATCCTGCCGACCTACGACGCCGAACTCACCGCGCCGGTGGCCGACTCGATCAAGAAACTCGGCATCGCCCTGTATCTGGGTCACAGCGTCGAAGGCTATGCCGACGGCTGCCTGCTGGCCAGCGACGGCCAGGGTGGGCAACTGCGCCTGGAGGCTGACCAGGTGCTGGTGGCCGTGGGTCGCCGCCCACGCACCCAAGGCTTCGGCCTGGAAAGCCTGGACCTGAAGATGAACGGCGCGGCCATCGCCATCGACGAGCGCTGCCAGACCAGCATGCGCAACGTCTGGGCCATCGGCGACGTGGCCGGCGAGCCGATGCTGGCGCACCGGGCCATGGCCCAGGGCGAGATGGTCGCCGAGATCATCGCCGGCAAGAGCCGACGCTTCGAACCGAGCGCGATCGCCGCGGTGTGCTTCACCGACCCGGAAGTGGTGGTGGTCGGGCAGACCCCGGAGCAGGCCGGCCAGCAGGGCGTTGACTGCATCGTCGCGCAGTTCCCCTTCGCCGCCAACGGTCGGGCCATGAGCCTGGAATCGAAGACCGGCTTCGTGCGCGTGGTGGCCCGCCGCGACAACCACCTGATCCTCGGCTGGCAGGCCGTGGGCGTGGCGGTGTCGGAACTGTCCACCGCCTTCGCCCAGTCGCTGGAGATGGGCGCTCGCCTGGAAGACATCGCCGGCACCATCCACGCCCACCCGACCCTGGGTGAGGCGGTGCAGGAAGCGGCGCTGCGCGCCCTGGGCCACGCCCTGCACATCTGACCTGACACTGAAGCGGCAATCGCCGATTTGACCCGCTGCGCCCCTGGCGCCGCGGGTCTTTTTTCATTCGGCGACAGCGCCGTCACTTGCAGCGTGTTTGCCGCAAGCGGCAATTCTCTTCCCTTGCCGGGCAAGTCCCTTCCGGGCGACAGACAGTCGAAACAGTCCTGACAGCCTGTTTTACCCCTATGCATTGCTGGCACAGCTTTTGCCCCTTTCGTCGCGCTCTCAAGATCCATTCATGGAGGAAACATGCTTATCACAGCGAACGGCCTGGGTTGGCAGGCCGTGCAACAACAGCAGCGCAGCGGTAATGATCCGTCTGCGGCGCAGCCGTTCCCGTTCCAGCTGGTCTCGGCCAGCGGCAAAGCTTCGGCGCAGCAGAACAGCCAGGGCAGCACCTCGCAACAACACGCCGAGGACAACCGCAAGGAAGCTTTCTCCAAGCTCATGGTCATGCTGCAGAACCCCGACACGGCGAAGCATGGGCAGACCAGCGTGGGCAAGCAGGAAGCATCCGGCGCCTTGCAGGAGTTCCGCGACTACATGAGCAAGTCACCGGCGGAGAAGATCAGGGAAAAGCTGCTTGCCGAGCTTGGCCTGACCGAGGAGGAGTACGACGCACTGCCGCCCGAACGGAAAATGATGATCGACCAACAGATCGCCCAACGTCTGCAGGAGGAGGCCGAGATGAAGACCCAGGCCAGGCTCGTGCAACAGGCACAGAGCGAGCAGGCCGCCAGCCAGGCACTTGGCGACCTGAACCCGGCGGATGTCCGGGACATCGAAAAACGTTACACCGCCAAGCTCTGACACTCAGTAGAAGCGCTTCGGATCCCCTGACTCGAGCAGGCTGGCCAATTGGGTCAGGGCGAAGCGCAGCTCCTCCCGGCTGGTCGGCGACATCAGCACGACCCGCACGCCACGCGGATCGCCCGTGCGCTCCACCTGGAACTGACTGGCGCTCATCACCACCACGCCATTGGCCCGCGCCAGCAGGGCAAACTCGTCGCTGCGCCATGGCTCGGGCAGGTTGAGCCAGAGGTGATAGCTGTGCGGTTGGCTTTGCAGCGATGCCTCGGTGAAGACTTCGCGGGCGATGGCCTGGCGCGCTGCTGCCTCGGCCCGGTGCATTCGAATCAGTTGGCTGTCCAACCCTTCGCCGATCACATGGCTGGCCAGTTGCGCGGTCAACGGCGAAGGCATCCACACCGTGCTGCGCACCATGGCGGTCAGGCGCGACAGCAATTTCGGCGGGCTGTACAGGTAGCCGATGCGCAGCGCCGGCATGACCGACTTGGACAGGCTGGTGAGGTAGATCGAACGCTCCGGGGCAAAAGTCGCCAGCGGCCGGGTCTGTGGGTCGGTGGCGAGGAAGCCGTAGATGTCATCGTCCAGCAGCAGGAAGTCGAACTCCTCCGCCAGCGCCGCGATCTGGGCACGGCGCTCGTTGGACATGATTGCCGTGGTCGGGTTCTGGCAGGTCGCCACGCACACCAGCATCGTGGGCCGCTCGCGCTGGCAGATCTCGCGCAAGGCCTCGGGAATGATGCCCTGCTCGTCCATCGGCACGCCCCGCAGGCGGCGGCCCAGGCCATGGGCCACGGAAATGATGCCCGGATAGCACAGCGACTCGCACAGCACCAGGTCGCCCGCCCCGGTCAGGGCGCTGATCGCCACCATCAGCCCGTGCTGGGCGCCGCTGGTGATGACCACCTGTTGCCACTGCGCGCCCGGCAGCCACTGGCGCAACCATTGCGCGCCCGCCTCGCGATGCGCCGGATGGCCGCCGTCGGGGGCATAGTCCAGCACCTGCTCCAGCCGCGTGGTATTGGCCAGTTCGGTCAACGCGTTGCGCAACCAGTACTGCAGGGTTTCGCCGTAGGGCTTGATGATCGACAGGTCGAGCGCTTCGCCGCGGGCAGCGGGCGCCGAACGGGTAACGACAAGGGACTCGCCGGTGTCGGCGATCCGGTCGAGGACGTAGGTGCCACGCCCCACCTCGCCCTGGGTCAGACCGCGCCGCGACGCCTCGGTGTAGGCGCGGCTGATGGTGCCTGGCGTGACATCCAGCGCCTGCGCCAGTTCGCGCAGCGTCGGTAAGCGCTCGCCACGCCGCAGCGCGCCGCTGGCGATGTCATGCGCCAACGCATCGGCAATGGACAGGTAGACAGGCTGATTGCTTTCGCTGATCCGTGGAACCCACATGAGACGGCTACCGGGCTGAAAATGATTGAAATTTGAACACACAGGCCGACTTGAGTCGATCCTTCGAGCGATTCAAGTTGTCAGCAGCACCCGCGTGAGAGCTGCCCCACTTGAATTCAGGTCCCGTTACCGTATAGATTCAATTTGAATCGAATCAATCGAATCAATCAACTCAACTGGACTCGCCATGGACAACCTCAGAAAGGATTTTTCCCTCTCCGCCCTGGTCGCCGGCCTGATCGCAGTGATCATTTCCTACGCCGGCCCCTTGATCATCGTGTTCCAGGCCGCCGACCAGGCAGGCCTGGACAACGCCGCGACCGCCTCGTGGATCTGGGCCATTTCCATCGGCAGCGGCCTGACCGGCCTGCTGCTGAGCTGGAAACTGCGGGTGCCGGTGATCACTGCCTGGTCCACGCCAGGCGCGGCGTTATTGGTGTCGATGTTGCCAAGCGTTTCATTGGCCCAGGCGGTGGGCGCCTATATCGTCGCCTCGCTGGTGATTGGCGTGATCGCCCTGAGCGGCGCCTTCGACAAGCTGATGAATCGCCTGCCCAAGGCCATTGCCGCGGCGATGCTGGCCGGCATCCTGTTCCGCTTCGGCGCCGAGCTGTTCAGCTCGATCCGCCTGCAGCCCGTGCTGGTGCTGTCGATGCTGGCCAGCTACCTGTTGTTCAAGCGTTTGTCGCCGCGCTACGCGATTCTTTCGGTGCTGATCGTCGGTTGCGGCCTCGCCGCCGGCCTGGGCCAACTGGACACCCAGGCACTGGTGCTGGAAATGACCGTCCCGACCTGGACCAGCCCGCAGTGGAGCTGGCAGGCCATCGTCAACATCGGCCTGCCCCTGGCCCTGGTATCACTCACCGGCCAGTCGGTACCCGGCATCGCCGTGCTGCGCACCTCCGGCTACCAGGTACCGGCACGCCCGATCGTCTCGGTCACCGCCCTGGGTTCGCTGCTGCTGGCGCCATTCGGCTGCCACGGCGTCAACCTGGCGGCGATCACCGCCGCCATCTGCACCGGCCGCGAGGCCCACGAGAACCCGGACAAACGCTACATCGCCGGCATGGCCTGCGGCGCCTTCTACCTGCTGATGGGCAGCTTCGGCGCCACCCTGGCGTCGGTGTTCGCCGCCCTGCCGAGGGAACTGATCGCCGCCCTCGCCGGCCTGGCACTGTTCGGTGCCATTGCCAATGGCCTGGCGGGCGCCATGAGTGACGAGAAACAGCGGGAGCCGGCGCTGATCACCTTCCTGGTCACTGCATCGGGCATGAGCCTGCTCGGCCTTGGCGCCGCGTTCTGGGGGCTGATCTTCGGGCTGGCGGCACACTTCGCCCTGAGCTACAGCCGCACGGCACGACAGCCGCAGGAAAGCGTTCAAGCTCGTTGAACGAAGACAAGGGGAATGGGGGGAGATGGCGTCCCAGGGCAGGTTCGAACTGCCAACCTTCCCCTTAGGAGGGGGATGCAAGTTCATTTCTCAACGTTTCAAGCAATCACGCAAAATCATCTAAAACCCCTTACATCCCAGTATTTTAGCGGCCTCTGTTGTTTTTAATCGTTTCACTAGATAGCATTACTTTGCGTCTGAAACGGGGAACGAACGGGGAAAACGGGGACTGCCATGACCAAGCGCGCTCGCATGACGGAGATGGAAGCCTATGCGGTAAAAACTCGGAAATCCGAGCCAGTAGGATCAAGAGGAAGGGGAGCGCTGCTACTTGAGCGCAAAGCGTCCGGGGCAATCCTGGCTTTCTACCGCGAGCGAACAGCGGCCACTGACAAACGTCTCCAGCTCGGCATCCTCGTTGCCAAGAACAAGAAACCGAACCCAGGCACCAGCGAACGAACCCTGGACGAGCTGCGCGCAGAAGCATTGCGGGTGGCGACGGAATCCGGGGCAGTTGGCGGTCTTGAAAAATACCTTGGGCTGAAGGCAGAGCGGGAAGCCAACGCCGAGGTAGAGCGCAAGCTACTCAAAAGAAAGGCAGAAGAAGAAGCCCGACGCGGAACCTTCGGGGAAATGCTGGAAGCCTATGCCGACCACTTGGAACAGTCGGGCAAAGCGAGCGCTCGCAAGGTGCGCTCGTTGTTCCGCGTCAACGTCAGCGAATTCCGCCCTGCCCTTGCCGCAAAGTACGCGAACGAAGTCCGTCCAGAAGATATTAAGGACTTGCTTGACGCGGTGCTGGAGCGGGCGCCGAAGTCTCGCGGGATTGGCAACAAGGCCAAGGCTCCAAATACGAACATGCGCAGCACTACCGACGAGCTGCGCCGATACTTGCGCACAGCGTTCAATCACGCCTCCGCCTCGCACCTCGCTGTGGGGAAGAAAGGCAATAGCGCCAACAGATGGTTTGCCATAAGCAGCAATCCCGCCGCGTTGATTCCCACTATTGAGGATGCCAAAGGCGGCAACACTGAATCGCTGGAGCCAGCAGAACTCAGTGAACTCTTGCGCTTTCTGGATACGCTTCCAGAGCGAAAGCAGGCCATCGCTAAAACTCTTATTTACCTTGGTGGCCAACGTATAAAGCAACTGCTCGCCGTCCGCTGGGATGACATTGGCGATGGCACAATTTGCCTGTTGGACGCCAAAGGTCGGAAAGCCGAGGCATGGGAGCATCTGCTGCCAATCACTCCACGCATCAGTGAAATCATGGCGCCTTTACTGGCCGATCAGAGCGGCCCTGGACCGTTCACCGCACATAAGGACACCATTTCACGCATCTTCAGTGACGCAAGTAAAGCATTGGTCGCTGCCGGAAAAGCCACTCCCTTCAACTGGCAACGCGTCAGAGCGACGTGTGAAACGCTATTGGCTGCCAATGGGGTTTCGACCGATGTTCGGGCCTGGCTTTTGTCGCACGGTAGATCAGGGGTGCAGGCCAAACATTACGACCGCTTCTCGTATTTGCCTGAGAAGCTGACTGCATTGGAAAGGTGGGGCAGCTACCTGGATGGCCTGAATTCTGGCGAGCCAGAAGCGGACAAAAACATCATCGTCCTGGCAAAACGAAGAAAACTCATCCGCGCTTGAGCCGGGACCAGTACAGTTCAGAGCTATTTCACCAGTACAAATTATGTAGAGTGATACAGGATGATTCGGGGTGATTTTCCATAAAAACCAGTACGTTGCACTGTTTTTCTTGAGTGATAAGCTCTGAAACAAAAGAGGCCAGCATGTTGGCTGGCCTCTTGAATAGGTAGGTCTGACACGTTGGCGCGTGCCAGACCTAAGTCTGAAATGCCGAGGCAATAACAGAGCGCTTAGTACACGCCTGTTAATGCTGCGTCACTGATCGTCATTGGTCAAGCGTCGCGCAACGCCTCGGGCTCGCAAGGGACCGAAAATGCTGCACACAGACCGCATCCTTTCTGCACAAACCGTTTGCAAGACCCTGAGCATTAGCCGCGTTACGCTTTGGCGCTGGTGCCGCGACGGCCTGTTTCCGCAAGGCCGCCAGATCGGCCCGCGTCGTGTCGGCTGGCTCGCATCTGAGGTACAGGCTTGGATTGATAGCTGCTCGCTGACCAGCGAGACCTAATCATGAACGCATTTTCGACCCGGCAAAACGCCGGGAACACCCGAGGTGCGCCCGCGATTTCTCACGACCATAAACCATGCAAGGGTCTGCACAGTAACTGGCGCAGCCTGCTTCAGTTGTTCGCGAATGTAGTTATCGCCCCTAAAACTCAGAACTACCAAAGCAAGGGCCAGCTGGATGCGAAGCGCTGGTACGCTATGCAATGCGCCATCCGTGCGCGTCCGTCCATCGCGCTGGACCTGGCGCAGATGGCCAAGAGCGCTCCGCGTGAACTGCCGTTTCGGTTAACCGCACTGGACTCATGGCGCATCGCCGTGGATATTCTGCACGCGCGAAAGGCGGCGTCTAAGGCCGGCAAATGAGCCGCTTCGCTGATTACGTCGCCCAGCACTATGCAGACCCTGCCGAGGTCCTGGCAGCGCATTTCGCCGACGCAGTTGCAGCAGCGGCGAGTGTTGGTGCATTGCTGGAGGCCATGCCAGACTTGGACGGCAGCCGGCACTACCTGCCGGACCTGAAGGGCCACAACGACAAGCGACACTACTACCGGGCGAACCTGGAAACCGACAAAGACGGCACCGTCTGGCCGTGCATCACCTTCGGCACGTTTAAACACGGTAGCGCCACGGCCTACTGGAAACCGCGCGACCTGGTGTGGCAGGAATTCCAAGCAGCGAACGATAACCAGCCGGCGAATGATGATCGTCGCGCCGAGTATCGCCGCCGCACTGCAGAACTGCAGGCGAAGGCCGACGCTGCCCGAGAAGTCCGAGAAGCCCAGGCCGAACGTGGGCGCCAGGCCGCAGCGGACGCCGCTGCCATCGCTTGGAGCGCTGCCACCGCCTGCGCCGCCCATGCCTACCTGAGCGCAAAGGGTGTGCAGTCGTTCGGTCTGCGCATGGCGACGAACGACCACCGCGCAACCCTGTGGAATGATCAGGACGGCGAATGGCAGGACGTGTTCACCGCTCGTGCTGGCGAACTTCTGGTGCCGATGATCGACGCTACCGGTCAGCTGTGTAACCTGCAGCGCATCGACGCCACCGGCCGCAAGCGCTTCCTCATGGGTGGCCGCAAGCGCGGCACCTTCCATCGCATCGAAGGCACCGGCCGCGCCTGGATGGCCGAGGGTTACGCCACAGCCGCGACCGTTCACGCTGCAACTGGCACCGCCGTCGTGGTGGCGTTCGACGCCGGCAACCTGGCCGAGGTCGCACGCCAGCTGGCTGACCAGGTTGGCACAGTGGCCGCCGACAACGATGCCAACGACACTGGGCGCAAAGCTGCCGAGGCCACCGGCCTGCCGTATGCCATGCCGCCTGCTGTTGGTGACGACTGGAACGATCACGCCGCACGCCACAGCCTGCAGGAAGTGGCACAGCTGCTTACCCGTGACACCGTGCCAGCGTCAGCAGAGCCGGCGAACGACAACGACCCACGCCAGGCGCTGCCAGTGTTCACCAACCTGGCCAGCCTGCCCCGCGTCGAATTGGCAGGCCGTGAGCAGGTGTGGTTCAACAAGCTTGCCAAAGAGACTGACCCGCTGCAGGCCGCTGCCGTGGCCTGGTCCATCTGCCGCAAGCGCGCCGTCACCATTCCGACGCAGACGACGCTGGACGAATTGCTGGAACGCATCGAGCAAGCCGCCGCCGACCGCCTGCACCCTGAAACAGTGGCCACCATGGGCCGCGCCCTGACCCGCTGGAACAACGTGCGCCACAAGCGTGCCCTGGCACACGTCACCGTGTCGCACGCAGTCCTGCGTCGCCACCTGCACGAAGTCCACACCGAGCTGCCCGAGTTGAGCGCCCAGGACTACCAGGGCGTTGTCCTGTTGTGGGCACCGATGGCCAGCGGCAAGACGCAGCGCATCGGAAAACCATTTGCAACGTGGGCACGCGAGCAGGAGCGTTTCATCGCCACCTGCCACCGTCGCAGCCTGGTTGCCGAAATGGCCGAGCGCTTGGCGTGCGACCACTATGGCGACGTGACCCAAGAAACCGCATGGTCCGTGCGCGCACTGGCCACCTGTTTGCCCAGCATCACCAAGGGCGCCCATGCACAGATCATCAACGAATGCGCCTATCTGTTCGTGGACGAAATCGCCCAGGTGCTGCGCTTCCTGGAAAGTGACAAGACTTGCCGCACCGAGGAAGGCACGAACGCAGATGTTTACCAACGCCTGCGCGACCTGGTGAGCCGTGCCCGCTGCGTGATCGGTGCCGACGCTGGCATGGATGACCGCGTTGTGGAATTCCTGGAGGCCTGTCGCCCTGGTGAGCAATTCCGCATCATTGAGGTTCGCCCGCGCAATGAAGGCCTGACCGCCAGCACCGGCTACGGCGCTGACGCAGTGGCCGCAGTCTACGGCGAAATGTGCGCCCGCGTGGCTGATGGTCAGCGCATTTGGGTCAGCTGCGAATCCGAAAAGCGCGTGGCCGAGATAGCCAAGCTGTTGGAAGCGACCGGTGCCAAGGTCCTAGCCGTCACCGCGAGCAACCGAGGCAACAGCAAGCAGGCCGCGTTCTGGCAGGACCCCGAAGGCGTGTCGCGTACCTATGACGCCGTGGTGCATTCTCCGGTCATTTCTTCGGGCCTGAGCATCGAGCACAAGCAAGCCGGCGCCTGGTTCGATCATGGCTATTTCATCGGTGGCGGCCACGCCATCACACCGGCGGACGCGGCGCAGATGATGCGCCGCGTTCGCTACCTGCGCGCCTGGTCTGTCGCCCTGGTAGCCAACACCATGCGCGGCCTGGATGACCCGGAATCAATGTTGCTGGGCATGGAGGCTGCCGCCGCTATCGAGGGCGCCACCACCACCGCAAGCGACTTTGACGCATTCGTGGCCGGTATCCGTGCCGATAACAACAGCGCCCGCTGTGACTTCGCTGCCGGCCTGCTGTGGGTGCTGCAGCGTGCCGGCTTCGCTCTGCAGCGCATGCCGATGCACGCCGACGCGCCGGACGCTGACGAACTGAAGGCTTTGCGCGCCGAACTGGACACCGAGCGCCGCGCCGCCATCATGAGCGCAAGCGACCTGACCGACGACGAAGCCCGCCGCATGCGCAGTGCCGAGCACCGCACGCAAGAGCAGTCCGACGCCCTGACCAAGCATGCCATCCGCCATGCCCTGGGCGTGGACACCGTGACCGACGAAGCCCTGGACGTGTGGGACGATGGCCGAGGACCACGCCACCTGGATCGCTTCAGCGCAGCCGTGTTCGGCCTGGCTGACCGCTACGACGACGCCAAGCACATGACGCAGCGCCGCTTCACTCGCGCCCGTGTGGCCGCTTACGGCTACCTGTTCGACGGTCTGGAGATTCACCCAGGCCTTCGCGTGACAGATGAGTTGGCAGAACAGCTGATTGCTCGCCTGATCGAGCGCAGGCACCTGCTGGCATGGCTGGGCATCGTGCCTTCGCGTTTTGGCGCGTTCATCGGCAACGATAAGGACGGCGAGCAGAAGCCATTCCCGATGCCGAAGGCACCGCAGAAGGACGTGGGCGAGATTTTCCGCGCCATGGGTCTGGAGCTGAAGCGCCGACAGAACCGTCATGACGGCACGAAGTGTTACGAGCTGCAGGACGCTGCTTATCAGGTGGTGGTGGGCTGGGCCGAGCGCAGGAACAGTCACAGATCGGGTGTTATTACCTTAGATAAATACACGGCAACTGTGACTGTCAGCCGTGCCGAGGATGACGCCCACTGGCTCGCTATTCGTCGCCAGCTGGTCGCCCAGGCAGGGCAAATCACCAAGCAGCGCGCCGAGGCGCTGATACTCGCCCACCTGAACAGCAGAGGCAGCAGCTACGGCGCCAAGGTAACGGCCCACTGGTTCCGCAGTGTGTTTGCTGAGCGGTGCGCGGCATGAGGCGCTGTGCGCGGTCGTGGGTCCTCCCTGCCGCCCCAGGCCATGCGGGGACATGGGCTCCGCGACAATCCATATCTGCGTGCCCCTCTAAAATCGACTTAATGACTACTTCCGAGCAATTCTGAAAGTACTCCAATCGAAAAGTCTGATGGCTTTGGAAAAACCCCAAGAGGATTGAAAGCCGCAGACTTCGGACAATGGCGTCACTTCCTAGGAAGTTCTGGAAAAAACCCAAGAGGAACGGCTGAGAAAGCAAACGTATCTTGTCCAGCAACGACCGCCACACGACCCGAGGCACGCAGCAAAATGAACGAACTTCGCAAGCTACTTGAAGACGCAAAGCGCCAGGTTGGTGCAACTGCGACCTACGACCAAACCGGCGCCGTGCGCCACATCATGGAGCGCGTGCCAGCCAGCGTACTGGCCCGCAGCATCCGCGAACTGAGCCTGCCGCCATTCATGGCAAGCCAGGGCATTCACCAGGTACGTATGCCGAAAGGCACCGAGGCCGGCAAGCAAACCACCTTCAGCAGCGTGCTGCTGGAAGCCAGCCGTGTATCGCAGGCCGGCGCCCGCATCATCCTGGTGGCCGAGGCTGGCAATGCAGTGCAAGTGCCGGGTGGCGGTATCGCCCTGCAGAAGCGCAACGCCGGCTACACCCTGGTTGAGGCTGCCAACTTCGCCATGGTGGACGACGGCGACGAAGCGGCCGACAGCGCCCTGCCGATCTACCGCGACATGATCGACCTGGACACCATGCCGTCTTACGGTTTCCGCGTCGCCCTGTCCCGCAGCGAGCAGAAGGCCTTCGAGGACGGTGAGCTGGAGGACAACGCCCTGGTCAGCATCGCCCTTGGCATCGCGCGCGCCGCAGACCAGGTGCTGCTTGCTGCAATCGCTGCCAGCACCTCAGCAGCCTTCAGCCTTGGCGCAGCCGCTGCGCTGGGCGTCGAGTTTGCCGAGCTGCGCGCCCTGGTTGGCACTGCTGGTAACGGCGCTGCAGTTGGCCAGGACGGCATCCTGCGCGCTGCAGGTGTGCTGGCTGAACTTACCCCAGTCACCGCCGAAACCATCGTGGGCACCTTCTCCCGTGCCGCTGTCGCAGTGCATGAGGACATTCGCCTGGTGGCCGAGCGTACCAACAAACAAGGCGAGCTGATCCTTACCTGCTGGCTGAACGCCCAGGCCCTGCTGCCGCTGCCTGGTGCCTTCTGGAAGGTGGGCGCGTAATGCGCCGCGAGCGCAACACGGCTGAGGCGGTGGAAACCACCGCCCTGCCTACAGACGTATCAGCCGCACTGGAAGGCGCCACCTTCCATCAGCGTGCACCTGGTGACGACGGCATGCCGCGCATCGTGGTGCAGCCTGCCGGGATGCGTGGCTGGATGCACGGCGAGAACGACAACGAGCACTTGACCAAGGCTTTCCCCGAATTAACCGAAGCCCAGCTGCAGCGTGCCTGCCGCTTCCTGGACAGCCTGGTGAAAAATCATTTGCGCCTGGTCGAGCGGGAAAGTCAGCCGAAGCGTGGCAGCTGGGTTAACAGTTGGTGACAAACGATGAGCGCGAACGCGAAGAAACCCGACAACCGCCGCAAGCTGTGCGTGCTGGCGACCCCTGAAATCATGGCGGCCATTCGCGCCGAACAGCGCCGCGCCGAGAAGGCGACCGGCTATGGCGTGAGCATGACCCGCGTGGCGCAGCGCGCCCTTGAACAAGGCTTGGGCTTGGCACCTGCCGAGGCCTAGCGACTGTATCGCCTTCCTCAGAGGCGGTTTCCCTGGCGGCCCCTGCCAGGTGGATAAAGTGGGGCATATCCTCGGACTTAGGGGCGGTGGAGCTGCACGAACAGTGAAGCCGCCCCATTTTTTTGAGCCATCGAACATGAAAGCACCCGAAGACACCCTGGCCGTCCTGTTCACCCTGCAGGACCAGATCGAGGCCGAGGCAGCCAAGCTGCTGCGCGACGCCCAGGCCATGAAATCCATACTGAAGCGTCAGCCGTTGGATGCAGCCCTGCCTGAGCTGTTGACCGAGCTGCGCCGCACTTCCGACGCGATCAAGACTACCGCCACGCGCTGCCGCACCGCATTGGTTGAGCATGCCGACGCCGAGCACGAAAAGGAAATGGCCGAACGGCCGAAGTGGAGACCGAACCGCCATGCAAGCCCTGGTCAGCGCTTCCGCCGTGGCATGCTGAAGCGCGGCTGCCTAGCTGGTGACATTGACGCGCCTGGGTTTGGACTGTGAGCAATCACCTTCTGCCACCGAACGCCACGGCGCAGGAACGCGCGCTGTCCGAGGCCATCGCACGCATTTCTGACGTGCCAATACTGGTGCGTAAATCCTGGGACCCGGATACTTGCCCAACTGAGCTGCTGCCGTGGCTCGCCTGGGCATTCAGCGTTGACGAATGGCAGCCCAGCTGGACCGAGCAAGAGAAGCGCGACGTTATCAAGGCCAGTCTGGACGTGCACCGGCACAAGGGCACGCCCGGTTCACTCGCCAAGGCCCTGGCGCCACTCGGCTACGGCGTCGAGGTGCGCGAGTGGTGGCAGATGACCCCACCTGGTGAGCCGTACACGTTCGAAGTCACCCTGGTTGCGACTGACAAGCCGGTTACGCCAGAATCGTACGAGCGCGCCGAACATACCGCCCTGCAGTACAAGAACCTGCGCAGTCACCTGACCCGTGTGTCTGCCGTCAGCGAGCAGCGCACCACTATCCGCCTGGCAGCCACCACCGCATCAGGCGATGACTGCACCGTCTGGCCCTACTCGCCGCCACCTGTGAAGCTGGAAGCCGTACTGCTGGCCATGGCATCTGCCTGTCAGGACGCCGTGACCACCAGCATTTTCCCAGTTGGCTACGTGGCCGGTGAAAACTACCGCATCACCGAGGACGGGCAGCCGCGCATTACCACCGATGGCCAACTGAGGTTTGTTGCATGAGAGCGAAAAAACCACCGATGATCGAGCGAATGGGCGTCGCAAGCAGCGAAGACGCTGTCATGTGGGATGGCCTAGTGCAGCAGTTGCTGGGGCCGAAGATGCCCAGCGACACGCCCGACCTGCGCCGTAGCAATACGCTCCAGCTTGCCGCTGCTGCCCTGCGCGCCGCTGGTGAGCGCGAACTGGTTGCCCAGGTGGATCATTTGCTAGCCACCTGAGAAGCACAGATAGAGAAAAGCCGCCATCAGGCGGCTTCTTTTTGCCCATTCGCAAAACGGGGAACGAACGGGGAAAATCACTTCAGACGACTGCATTCAGAGAATACCAGAATCGCCTAACTTCTTGATTTATATGGCGTCCCAGGCAGGATTTGAACCTGCAACCTTCCCCTTAGGAGGGGGATGCTCTATCCAATTGAGCTACTGAGACACTGAAGCCGACAACAGACGCTGCGCGGCGGGGACGGCGAGCATGTTAACCAGCGTGTAGGCATTTGTCATGTATCAATCGGGCATTTTGCACGTCGGCTTTTTCCCCGGCGCCTCAGCGATCACGCCTTCGCTGCGCAGCAGCGCGAGCAACGCCTCGACCGCACTGGCCAGCGACCCGGAGTTGTCCACGACATGCACGCCAGGGTCATAGGCCTGCAACCGGAAGTTACGGGACAGGCGTTGCTCGATCTCTTCGCTGCTCTCCCGCCCCCTGGCCAGCAAGCGCTGACGCAGTGCCTGCTGGGAAACCGTCAGCCCCACGGCCACCAGGTCGGGATAACGCTGCCTGGCGCTGGCCAGGTAGGCACGCGAACCATTGACCAGTACCGACCGGCCCATTGCCAGCCATGCGTCCAGTTGCGCGGGTATGCCATAGCTCAAGCCGTTCGCCTGCCAATCCAGGGCAAACGCCCCCGCCTCGCGCATCGCCTCGAAGCGCTCGACGCTCACCCCGAGCGCGGCTTCACCCTTGGCCTCGGCAGAGCGCGTGATGACCCGCCGGGCGACCTCAACGCCCTGGGCGAACAATCGCTCACGCGCCGCATCGATCAGGGAATCTTTTCCTGAACCCGACGGTCCCATGAGGAATATCAGGCGCCCCCTTGAGGCCGCCCCACCGCTTGCGTCATATTGCATAGCCACTATGCTCAATGTGTGGGAAACCAGCGAATTCCAGGATTTTCCCCAGGCCTTTGCTGTCTTTTACCAGATTTTGACGGCATTTGTCTGACGCAGGTGCAATTCGGTGAATGTGAAACTTTTCAAACCAGTGCTCATTTCTGATAATTGGTACTGGCAAAAAGCCTTTATCGAGATCACTATTTGTCACAGAATTGACGCCAAGGAAACGGCGACCATGAGGCAAGATGAAGAACCAAAATCACATCACGGTTGAACATTTTGTCGTCGCCGCGGTCGTACTTCCACCGTGCGGCCAATTTGCGAACCGCTCCCCCTGAACCAGAACAACCGGTCAATTTATATGCGCCCAATGAAACAGGCTATCTATTCGAGCCGCACCGCTGACAAGTTTGTCGTCCGCCTGCCAGACGGGATGCGTGAGCGCATTGCCGAGGTAGCGCGCAACCATCACCGCAGCATGAACTCCGAAATCATCGCCCGCCTGGAGCAGAGCCTTATCCAGGAAGGTGCCCTGGGTGACGAACTGAGCATGCGCCTGGACAGCCCAGAGCTCAGCCTCCACGAACGCGAACTGCTGCAGCGCTTCCGCCAATTGTCCCACCGCCAGCAGAATGCGCTGGTCGCCCTCATCGCTCACGATGTGGAAATGGCCGCCGACGCGTCCTGATCCAGGCAAGCGACAATCGCACACAAAAAAGCCAGCGCAAGCTGGCTTTTTTGCATCTGGTTGCAGAGTCACGCACACCCCCACTGTAGGAGCGGCCTCGTGCCGCGAAAGGGTCGCAAAGCGGCCCCGGCGATCTTTGCATCAACGCTGAAATCCTGGGGCCGCTATGCGGCCCTATCGCGACACAAGGCCGCTCCTACAGGGGTTGCGCATCGCCTGAGCCCAACGCTTACAGCAGGAACAGCGTGGCCAGGCCGAGGAAGATAAAGAAACCGCCGCTGTCGGTGACCGCAGTAATCATCACGCTCGACCCCATCGCCGGATCACGGCCCAGGCGCGTCAACGTCATCGGGATCAGCACGCCCATCAAGGCGGCCAGCAACAGGTTCAGGGTCATCGCCGCCGTCATCACCAGGCCCAGCGACCAGCTACCGTAAAGCCAGAACGCCACGACACCGATCACGCCACCCCAGATCAGGCCATTGAGAAGCGATACCGCCAGTTCCTTGCGCATCAGGCGGCTGGTATTGCCCGGCGACACCTGGTCGAGGGCCATGGCGCGCACGATCATGGTGATAGTCTGGTTACCCGAGTTGCCGCCGATACCCGCCACGATCGGCATCAGCGCCGCCAGCGCTACCAGCTTCTCGATGGAGCCTTCGAACAGGCCGATCACCCGCGAGGCGACAAATGCGGTGATCAGGTTGATGGCCAGCCAAGCCCAACGGTTACGCAGCGAGCGCCAGACCGAGGCGAAGATGTCTTCCTCCTCGCGCAGACCGGCCATGTTGAGTACTTCGCTCTCGCTCTCTTCACGAATCAGGTCGACCATTTCATCGATGGTCAGACGGCCGATCAGGCGCTCGTTCTTGTCCACCACGGGGGCAGACACCAGGTCGTAGCGTTCGAAGGCCAGGGCGGCGTCGTAGGCATCTTCCTCGGGATGGAAGCTCACCGGGTCATTGGCCATGACCTCCGCGACTTTCTTCTCCGGGTCGTTGACCAGCAACCGCTTGATCGGCAGCACACCCTTGAGAATGCCATCGTAATCGACGACGAACAGCTTGTCGGTGTGCCCCGGCAGCTCCTTGAGCCGGCGCAGGTAGCGCAACACCACCTCGAGGCTGACGTCTTCGCGAATAGTGACCATCTCGAAGTCCATCAGCGCGCCGACCTGCTCCTCGTCGTAGCTCAGGGCCGAGCGCACACGCTCGCGCTGCTGGGCATCGAGGCTTTCCATGAGCTCGTGCACGACGTCACGGGGCAGCTCCGGCGCCAGATCGGCGAGTTCGTCGGCGTCCATTTCCTTGGCGGCGGCCAGCAGCTCGTGATCGTCCATGTCGGCGATCAGGGTCTGGCGCACAGCGTCGGAGACTTCGAGCAGAATGTCGCCGTCGCGATCCGAGCGCACCAGCTGCCAGACCGTCAGGCGGTCGTCCAGCGGCAAGGCTTCGAGGATGTAGGCGATGTCGGCGGGGTGCAGATCGTCGAGTTTGCGCTGCAGTTCGACAAGGTTCTGGCGGTGGACGAGGTTTTCCACCAGGTCATGGTGATGACCTTCCTGACGGTGCGTCAGGTCCTCGACCACCCGCTGGCGCTGCAGCAGTTCGATCACCTGGGCCAGGCGATCCTGCAGGCTGTCTTGGGCTTTCTTTACTTCGATTTCGGTCATAGGCGAACTCCACTCCCAGCAGCGGAGCACGCCGGGAGAATCAATCGGTCAGATCTGGCTGTATGAAGCGTGTTAGCGAGTAACTACTGGGTAAGTCCATGGTGGGATTCCACAAGCCCCGGCGGGGCTGACGGGCGCAATCATACACTGTGTAAGCTGTCGGATCGCTTAATTTTTTGGCCAGAACAATCGTTTGCGCGCTAAAGCTGTGACAACGCTCGAAGCCATCAGTGCGACGGTCGCTCTGCCGCGAAAAGCACATTCGTCGTGTGCCGGTTCGATTTGCAGCGCCGACTCCTTTCGGGAGTATCTACAGAACAGCGTAGATGGACATCCGTGACAATTCAGCGCGCCAGAAAAACAAAAAGCCCGCTCTAATTGAGCGGGCTTCTTGATGTATGGCGGACTCAGCAGGATTCGAACCTGCGACCGCTCGGTTCGTAGCCGAGTACTCTATCCAGCTGAGCTATGAGTCCGTGGTCGGTAGTTTTAGGCCAGATTACCACTGGCTTGTTGAAGCGTCTTTGCAAGCAGAGCCACTTCAAAAAGTGGCGGACTCAGCAGGATTCGAACCTGCGACCGCTCGGTTCGTAGCCGAGTACTCTATCCAGCTGAGCTATGAGTCCGTGGTGGTAGTTTTAGGCCAGATTACCACTGGCTTGTTGAAGTGCCTTTGCAAGCAAAACCACTTCAAAAGTGGCGGACTCAGCAGGATTCGAACCTGCGACCGCTCGGTTCGTAGCCGAGTACTCTATCCAGCTGAGCTATGAGTCCGTGGGGTAGTTTTAGACCAGATTACCACTGGTGAATTGAAGCAGCCTTGCAGGCAAAGCCACTTCAAAAGTGGCGGACTCAGGAGGATTCGAACCTCCGACCGCTCGGTTCGTAGCCGAGTACTCTATCCAGCTGAGCTATGAGTCCGTGTCTTGCTGTGCCATTCGGATCGCTTGAAGCGCTCCAGGCAAATAATGGCGGTGAAGGGGGGATTCGAACCCCCGATACCCTTATGAGGTATACTCCCTTAGCAGGGGAGCGCCTTCGGCCACTCGGCCACCTCACCGCAACACGAGGCGAATATTAAACACACCCTTCCTCGTTTGCAACCCTTTTTTTGAAAAAAACTTCAAAAAAATTAAAGGCTTGGCTCCTCGTCCTTCTCTTTCTTGATCCGCAGGTAGATTTCCTCGCGGTGAACAGCCACTTCCTTGGGCGCGCTAACGCCAATACGCACCTGGTTGCCTTTGACACCCAGGACCGTCACGGTGATCTCACCGTCACCAATGATCAGGCTCTCGGCGCACCGACGAGTCAGAATCAGCATAGTTTTCTCCTCACATGAATCTTCAGGGACAACAGTCTTTGAAAGCAGGGCCTCGCCGGGGACGACGGCACTGGCCCGGATCGACCGCCACGGCTGCCTGGACAGGGACAGCCGCTGCAGCCAGAAACGCGAAGGGCGCGGCAAGCCGCGCCCCTCCAGGCAGCGTGTCACTCACCCTGTCGGGCGGGTGCGTCAAGCTCGAACGCGGTGTGCAGCGCGCGTACGGCCAGCTCCAGGTACTTCTCTTCGATCACGACCGAGACCTTGATCTCGGAGGTGGAGATCATCTGGATGTTGATGCTCTCCTTGGCCAGGGCCTCGAACATGCGGCTGGCAACGCCCGCGTGGGAGCGCATGCCGACGCCGACGATCGACACCTTGGCGATCTTGATGTCGCCGATCACTTCACGCGCGCCGATTTCGCGGGCGGTGTTCTCCAGCACGCTCAACGCCTTCTCGTACTCGTTGCGGTGCACGGTGAAGGTGAAGTCGGTGGTGTTATCGTGCGAGACGTTCTGCACGATCATGTCGACTTCGATGTTGGCCGCACTGATCGGGCCGAGGATCTTGAAGGCGACGCCCGGGGTGTCCGGGACGCCACGAATGGTCAGCTTGGCCTCATCACGGTTGAAGGCGATACCGGAAATGATCGGCTGTTCCATGGATTCCTCTTCATCGATGGTAATGAGGGTACCCGGACCCTCCTTGAAGCTGTGCAGCACGCGCAGCGGGACGTTGTACTTGCCGGCGAACTCCACCGAGCGGATCTGCAGCACCTTGGAGCCGAGGCTGGCCATTTCCAGCATCTCTTCGAAGGTGATCTTCTCCAGGCGCTGTGCCTGGGGCACGACACGCGGGTCGGTGGTGTAGACGCCATCGACATCGGTGTAGATCTGGCACTCGTCGGCCTTCAGCGCCGCCGCCAGGGCCACGCCGGTGGTGTCGGAGCCGCCACGGCCGAGGGTGGTGATATTGCCGTGCTCGTCGACGCCCTGGAAACCGGCAACCACCACGACACGGCCGGCCTTGAGGTCGGCGCGGATCTTCTGGTCATCGATCTGCAGGATGCGCGCCTTGTTGTGCGCGCTGTCGGTGAGGATGCGCACCTGGTTGCCGGTGTAGGACACCGCCGGCACGCCGCGCTTCATCAGGGCCATGGACAGCAAGGCGATGGTGACCTGCTCGCCGGTCGAGACGATCACGTCCAGCTCGCGGGGTTCGGGCTTGTCGGTGATCTGCTTCGCCAGGTCGATCAGGCGATTGGTTTCACCGCTCATCGCCGACAGCACAACCACCAGGTCGGTGCCTTGCTCGCGGAATTTCTTGACCTTGTCGGCAACCTGCTCGATCCGCTCGATGGAACCGACAGAGGTACCGCCAAATTTCTGTACGATCAACGCCATTTCAAAGGTGCCTCAGCCCTCAAGGGCCCCAAAAAACAATCCAACATGGCGGGGACGCCGACTAGACCGGCGCCCCCACCATCTCAAAGTCCCTGCTCGGCGAACGGCACGGCCAGGGCCAGCGCCTGGTCCAGTGCGGCGACGTCGACGCCACCGCCCTGGGCCATGTCAGGACGACCGCCGCCCTTGCCACCGACCGCCGCAGCAGCTTGTTTCATCAGGTCGCCAGCCTTGAGTTGGCTGGAGAGGTCCTTGGTCACGCCAGCCACCAGCACGACCTTGCCCTCATGCTCGCTGCCCAGCAGGATCACTGCGTGGCCGAGCTTGTTCTTCAGTTGATCGACGAGCGCCAGCAGCGCCTTGCCGTCCTGCCCATCCAGGCGGGCGGCGAGAACCTTGGCACCCTTGACCTCAACAGCCGCATTGGAGAGATCATCCCCGGCGGCGCTGGCGGCCTTGGCCTGCAGCTGCTCGAGCTGCTTTTCCAGCTGGCGGTTGCGCTCGAGCACAGCCGACAGCTTGTCGATCAGGTTGTCGCGATTGCCCTTGACCAGCTGCGCGGCTTCCTTGACCTGCTCTTCGGCAGTGTTCAGGTAGGCCAGCGCGGCGGCGCCGGTGATCGCTTCGATACGGCGCACGCCAGAGGCCACGCCGCCTTCGCTGATGATCTTGAACAGACTGATGTCGCCGGTGCGCTTGGCGTGGATGCCACCGCACAGCTCGACGGAGAAGTCACCGCCCATGCTCAGCACGCGCACGGTGTCGCCATACTTCTCACCGAACAGCGCCATTGCACCCTTGGCCTTGGCGGTCTCGATGTCAGTCAGTTCGGTCTGTACCTCGGTGTTGCGGCGCACTTCGCGGTTGACGATGTCTTCCAGGGCCTTGATCTGCTCAGGCTTGACCGCCTCGAAGTGGCTGAAGTCGAAACGCAGGCGCTGGCTGTCGACCAGCGAGCCCTTCTGCTGCACGTGCTCGCCCAGCACCTGACGCAGGGCTTCGTGGAGCAGGTGGGTGGCGGAGTGGTTCAGCGAGGTGGCGTGCTGTACCTCGGCATCGACGCGAGCGTCAACCGTGGCGCCGACGGTCAGCGCGCCGCTGGCGACCACGCCGTGATGCAGGAAGGCACCGCCGGTCTTGGTGGTGTCACGCACGTCGAAGCGCACGGCGCCGGCCTGCAGGTAGCCGGAGTCACCGACCTGGCCACCGGACTCGGCGTAGAACGGGGTGCGATCGAGGACAACAACGCCCTCCTCGCCTTCTGCCAGTTGCTCAACCGACTGGCCGTCCTTGTACAGGGCGATGACCTTGCCCTGGCCTTCGGTGGCGTCATAGCCGAGGAAGTCGGTGGCGGTGTCGACCTTGACCAGGCTGTTGTAGTCCATGCCGAAGGCGCTGGCGGAACGGGCACGCTCGCGCTGGGCTTCCATCTCGCGCTCGAAGCCGGCTTCGTCGATGGTCAGCTCGCGCTCACGGGCGATGTCGGCGGTCAGGTCCATGGGGAAGCCGTAGGTGTCGTACAGCTTGAACACCACGTCGCCCGGCACGACCTGGCCCTGCAGTTGGGCGAGGTCCTGCTCGAGGATGCGCAGGCCCTGCTCGAGGGTCTTGGCGAACTGCTCTTCCTCGGTCTTGAGCACGCGCTCGATGTGCGCCTGCTGGCCCTTGAGCTCAGGGAAGGCTTCGCCCATCTCGGCCACCAGCGCGGCGACGATCTTGTGGAAGAAGCTGCCCTTGGCGCCCAGCTTGTTGCCGTGGCGGCAGGCGCGACGAATGATGCGGCGCAGCACGTAGCCACGGCCTTCGTTGGACGGCAGCACGCCGTCGGCGATCAGGAAGCCGCAGGAACGGATGTGGTCGGCAACCACTTTCAGCGACGGCTGGTCGTCATTGGCGCAACCGATGGCTTGGGCGGCAGCAGCCAGCAGGCTCTGGAACAGGTCGATCTCGTAGTTCGAGTGCACGTGCTGCATCACCGCACTGATGCGCTCCAGGCCCATGCCGGTGTCCACCGACGGCGCCGGCAGCGGGTGCAGGACGCCGTCAGCGGTGCGGTTGAACTGCATGAAGACGTTGTTCCAGATCTCGATGTAGCGGTCGCCGTCTTCTTCCGGCGAGCCGGGTGGGCCGCCCCAGATGTCGGCGCCGTGGTCGTAGAAGATCTCGGTGCACGGGCCGCACGGGCCGGTGTCACCCATGGTCCAGAAGTTGTCGGAGGCGTACGGGGCGCCCTTGTTGTCACCGATGCGCACCATGCGCTCGGCCGGCACGCCGACTTCCTTGGTCCAGATGTCGTAGGCTTCGTCGTCGCTGGCGTAGACGGTGACCCACAGCTTTTCCTTCGGCAGGTTCAGCCACTTGTCCGAAGTCAGGAAGGTCCAGGCGAAGGTGATGGCATCGCGCTTGAAATAGTCGCCGAAGCTGAAGTTGCCCAGCATCTCGAAGAAGGTGTGGTGACGGGCGGTGTAGCCGACGTTTTCCAGGTCGTTGTGCTTGCCGCCGGCGCGTACGCACTTCTGGCTGCTCACCGCGCGGGTGTAGGCGCGCTTTTCCTGGCCGAGGAAGCAGTCCTTGAACTGGTTCATGCCGGCGTTGGTGAACAGCAGGGTCGGGTCATTGCCCGGGATCAGGGAGCTGGAGGCAACGCGAGTATGTCCCTGCTCTTCGAAGAAGCGGAGGAAGGCTTCACGGATTTCTGCGCTTTTCATAGGTTCTTCCACGGAAACGGCGGCCACACGTCGAATCGACGAAACGACGGCAAAGGGCCGCATTATATCGGTCCTGCAGTCTCGGTGCAGTGTGTTTATGCGATAGAAACCGTCGAATGGACGGTTTGTCGGACTACAGCAATTGAAAACGGCATGACCGCGATGCTAAAGCCAGCGTTTCGCTACTGGCAAGCCAATTACGGTCCCGGGGCGGGGAAAATTAACGGGTTGGTGAATTAAAAGAATTTCATCACCGAAGGGATCCAAAACCGGCCAAGCGCGCAGCACTCCTGTAGGAGCGGCCTTGTGCCGCGAAAGGGTCGCAAAGCGGCCCCAGCAATATCTGTTTCGCAGCTGAGATCCCCGAGGCTGCTACGCAGCCCTTTCGCGGCACAAGGCCGCTCCTACAGGGATCGCGGGCTTAAGCCAGCCGCTGGCCCGAGTCAGGCACAATGAGGATGCCGGCGCGCAGCCCGTTCTTCACCTTGGGGTTGGGAAAGATGATCCGCGCGCCCTCCTCCTCCACCACCCAGCGCGTCTCGGCCAGGTCTTCGGCCAGCAGGTAGCCCTTGCTGAGCTCGGAGAAATTCTCGATGTCCGCCGGCAGGTGCAGGTGGAAGCTGTCGCTGTGCTTGATGATCTCGCGGGCGACGCTGAACAGCTTGAGGCCGTCGAGCGAGTCGCCGGTCTCAGGCTCGGTGCCTTCTATGATCTGGATGAGGCGTTCTTCGAGCTTGTCGAGATTGACGCCTTCGTTCTGCCCAAATGGCCGCGCCTTGCCCAGTTCGAGGGTAAATGCCTCGGCATCAAGCTGCTCGTAGGTGAAGGCACTGAAGGTGATCGACGACTTGCTCTGCAGCAGGACCGCCTCCATGCCGGCCGCGGCCAGACGGGCCAGCTCGCGACGGGAATGCTGGCGCCCTTCCTTGTAGGGATACAGCGCGAACTGCTCGATCTTGGAGCCGCGAATGGCGGTATGCAGGTCGTAATGCAGGCGGGTGCGCTCGGGCTTGCTGAAGAACACCCGGGCGAACTGTTCGAGCTCGGCGGCGCGCAGCGCCTCGAAGCCACTGGAGAGTTCGTGGCGGCCATTGAACAGGCGGTTGATGTCCTGCTCGATGAAGCGCTCGCCCTTGCGGATCGCCGCCGGGTTGCCGAACAGGAACAGCACCCGCGCACGCGGCTTGATCTTGCCGTTTGCAACACCGTGCAGCAGCCTTTCAAGCAGCTCGATCGGCGCCGTCTCGTTGCCATGGATACCGGCCGACAACAGCAGGTCGAGCCCGCAATCCTCACCTTCGGGCGGACGCACCTCCAGTGCGCCCTCCCCCAGCCAGCGCAAACGCACGCCCCGGGTGGTCACTTGGGTCTTCTCGGCCGGTTCGTGATCGGTCAGGGTCAGCTCAAGCAGTTTGCCGAGGGCGAGCATAGGCGCTTCCTTAGTGGTGGTGGCCGCAGTCCGGGCCGTGGACGTGGTCGTCGTCACCGGCGACATCGGCCGGTTCCATCTCCAGTTGCAGACTGACCAGGTTGGTGGCCATCGGGCG
Organism: Pseudomonas carassii; assembly: GCF_036324045.1. Classification (NCBI taxonomy): domain Bacteria; kingdom Pseudomonadati; phylum Pseudomonadota; class Gammaproteobacteria; order Pseudomonadales; family Pseudomonadaceae; genus Pseudomonas; species Pseudomonas carassii. The sequence goes on from NZ_JAZDCT010000001.1 coordinate 233,901, forward strand.
CAGCAGCAGGTTGGCGTACTCGGTGTCGTCTTCCTCGACATCGACGCCGATCAGCAGCTGGCCGCGGCCGTCCTGCTGGATCCACACTTCCTTGCCTTGCCAGACCACGGCAAAACGGGTGCAGGAGGTTTCCAGCTGGGTGCCGTCTTCATCTTCCAGGATCAGGCGCAGGGCGTCGGACATTGCAATTTCTCTCTATCAAGGTTGGCGTTGGAACGGATACACCGAACCCAGCTTGAGGATCTGGGTCAGCTCATCCAGGGCCGTGCGGCATTCCACCAGCAGCTGCGGGTCGGCCAGGTCCGCTTCGCCGAGGCGATCGCGGTAGTGCTTGTCGACCCACTGCACCAGGGTGTCGTACAGCGAGGCGGTCATGATAACGCCTGGATTGACCGCCGCCAGTTCGTTTTCCTTCAAGGCCACGCGCAGACGCAGGCAAGCCGGGCCGCCACCGTTCTGCATGCTCTGCTTGAGGTCGAACACCTTGACCTCCTTGACCGGGCCGCCCTGGCCGGTCAGCTGGTTCAGGTAGGCCCAGACGCGCTCGTTGTGGCGGCACTCCTCCGGTACCACCAGCAGCATCGAACCGTCCTCGCGGCTGAGCAGTTGGCTGTTGAACAGGTAGGAACGCACCGCGTCCTCCACCGTCACCGCCGCACGCGGCACGCAGATACCCTGGAAGTTGCCACCCTTGCTGGCCAGTTTAGCCTGCAGCTGGCCGAGCACCGTGTCGGTCTCGAGGAACGCGTCCTCGTGGTAGAACAGCACCTCGCCGTTACCCACCGAGATCACGTCGTTGTGGAACACGCCCTGGTCGATCACCGCCGGATTCTGTTGAGCGTAGACCACGCCATCATCGCTCAGCCCGTGCAGGCGAGCGACGGCCTGGGAGGCTTCCAGGGTCTGGCGCGCCGGATACTTCTGCGGCGCGGGATAGCGGCTGTCGAAGGCGCTGCGGCCATAGACGAAGAACTCGACGCCGGCCTCGCCATAGGCGCGGCAGAAGCGGGTGTGGTTGGCCGCGCCCTCGTCACCGAACTGGGCAACCGCCGGCAGCGCCTCATGGTGGGCGAAGACCTTGTCATCGCTGAACATGGCGCCCAGCACGCGGCTGGTGGTCGGGTGCTCGATGCTGCGGTGGTACTTGCAGTTGAGGTTGGCGGCGGTGAAGTGCACGCGGCCATCGGCAGTGTCAGCGCTGGGGCTGACGGTGGCGGCGTTGGCCACCCACATGCTGGAAGCCGAGCAGCTGGCGACCAGCAGCGGCATGGCTTCCTTCGCGGCGCGCTGGATCACTTCGCCGTCGCTGCCGGTGAAGCCCAGGCGGCGCAAGGCCGCCACGTCCGGGCGCTCCTGCGGGGCCAGCACGCCCTGTTTGAAGCCCATCTCCGTCAACGCCTTCATCTTCGCCAGGCCCTGACGCGCCGCCTCGCGCGGGTTGGAACCCTGCTGGCTGTTGCTCTGCGAGGCCACGTTGCCGTAGGACAAGCCGCCGTAGTTGTGGGTCGGCCCCACCAGGCCATCAAAATTCACTTCAAAGGATTTCATCGGCAAGGCTCCGAGACCTGTTGTTATAGGGTGACGCCCGGCGTCAGGGTCGCCGGCAGTGCAAGGCTCGCGGTCTCCAGCGAAGCCACGGGGTAGGCGCAGTAGTCCGCCGCATAGTAGGCGCTGGCGCGGTGGTTGCCGCTGGCGCCGACGCCACCGAACGGCGCGCTGCTGGCGGCACCGGTCAGCTGCTTGTTCCAGTTGACGATGCCGGCGCGGCTGCGCAGCCAGAAATGCTGGTAGCGGGCGTTGGAGTCCGACAGCAGGCCGGCGGCCAGGCCGTACTGGGTGTTGTTGGCCTCCTCGATCGCCGCGTCGAAGTCGGCGTAGCGGATCACCTGCAGCAGCGGGCCGAAGAACTCTTCGTCCGGGCGCTCGGCCACGGCGCTGACATCGATGATGCCCGGCGTGAGCAAGGCAGCGTCGGCCTGCGGCTGGGTCATCTCCAGCAGCGCCACGGCGCCCTTGCCGAGCAGTTCGTCCTGGGCAGCCAGCAGCGCGCGGGCCGCCTGCAGCGAAATCACCGAGCCCATGAACGGCGCGGGTTGCTGATCGAAAGCACCGACACTGATGCCGCGGCTCACCTCGACCAGGCGCTGGATCAGCGCGTCACCCCAGGCCCCCTGCGGCACCAGCAAGCGGCGGGCGCAGGTGCAGCGCTGGCCGGCGGAAATGAAAGCCGACTGGATGATGGTGTACACCGCGGCGTCCAGGTCCTTGACCTCGTCAACCACGAGCGGGTTGTTGCCGCCCATCTCCAGGGCGAGGATCTTGTCCGGGCGGCCGGCGAACTGCTGGTGCAGCAGGTTGCCGGTGCGGCTGGAACCGGTGAAGAACAAACCGTCGATACCCGGGTTGGCAGCCAGTGCCACGCCGGTTTCGCGAGCGCCCTGGACCAGGTTGAGCACGCCGGCCGGCAAGCCGGCCTCGATCCAGCACTGCACCGTCAGCTCGGCGACCTTGGGGGTCAGCTCGCTGGGCTTGAACACCACGCAGTTGCCGGCCAGCAGCGCCGGAACGATGTGGCCGTTAGGCAGGTGGCCAGGGAAGTTGTACGGGCCGAATACCGCCACCACGCCATGGGGCTTGTGGCGCAGCACGGCGGTGGCGTCGGCCAGCGGGCCGCTCTTTTCGCCGGTACGCTCGCGGTAGCTCTGCACCGAGATGGCGACCTTGTTGACCATGCTGGTCACTTCGGTGGCCGACTCCCACAGGGGCTTGCCGGTTTCTTCGCCGATGCAGCGCGACAGCGCCTCGGCATTGGCCTTGAGCTTGTCGGCGAAGGCCTCCAGCACGCTGATACGCGCTTCCAGGCTCAGCGATGCCCAGGCCGGGAACGCCTGGCGGGCGGCCTGCACGGCGGCTTCGACCTGGGCGGCGTCAGCGCCCTGCCCCTGCCAGATCACCGCCTGGGTGACGGGATTGAGCGACTGCAGGGCTTCACCCTGGCCGGCCAGCCAGTGGCCGGCGATGTAATGCGTGTTCATTTACTGGGCCTCCCGACCGGCGGACAGCGGCACGGCGCGGACATTGTCGCCAGCGCCCAGGCGCAGGCGCTTGGCGGTCTGCGGATCGACCACCAGGGTGCCTGCCGCCAGGCGCGCCGGTGCGGCGGTGATGCGGCAGTCTTCGCGCTTGCGGTTGTGAATGATGTAAGGGGTGGCGTCGTCACCCGGAGTGCCGACGGCCAGTACCAGGGTCTCGCTGTCACGCACCGCGCGGATCTTCGAGGTCTCGCACTCGATGGCGGGACCGGCGTCGAAGATGTCGACGTAGCCCTGGTAGTTGAAGCCTTCGCGTTTGAGCATGGCCAGCGCCGGCTCCGTGTCGGTGTGCACGCGGCCGATGACATTGCGCGCCGCTTCCGAGAGGAAGCAGGTGTACAGCGGGAACTTGGGCATCAGCTCGGCGATGAACGACTTGTTGCCCACGCCGGTGAGGTAGTCGGCCTGGCTGAACTCCATCTTGAAGAAGTGCCGGCCCAGGCTCTCCCAGAAGGGCGAACGGCCTGCCTCGTCGGACATGCCGCGCATCTCGGCGATGATCTTGTTGCCGAACAGCTGCGGGAACTCGGCAATGAACAGCATCCGCGCCTTGGACAGCAGTCGGCCATTGAGGCCGCTGCGGTAGTCGCTGCGCAGGAACAGCGAGCACAGCTCAGAGTTGCCGGTCAGGTCGTTGGCCAGGAACAGCGTGGGGATCTCGCGGTAGATGTTCAGCTCCTGCGAGGCGCTGACGGTCAGGCCGACCCGGTAGTTGTACCAGGGCTCGCGCAGGCCGACGGCACCGGCAATGGCGCTGATGCCGACCACCAGGCCTTCGTCGTTCTCCAGCACGAACAGGTAGTCGGTGTCGCCGCGCTCGGCTTCGCCGCGAAAGCTCTTCTCGGCCCAGCCGACGCGCTGGCCGAGGCGCTCCTCGTTGGCGGGCAGCGTGGTCAGCCCGGTGGTGCCGGTGCTGCGGGCCAATTCGATCAGCGCGGGTAAATCGCTGCTGCGTACAGGACGAACGATCATGCTATCTCCTTGTGCGGCGGTCTGTGCCTGCCGCGAAACTCTCTGTTCCGGCGGTTCAGACCGCGACCAGGCGCACGCTGGCGCCTTCGCCGACACCCAGGGCCTCGGCGGCTTCGCCGCTCAGGCTGACCGGCTTGCCCGGCACCCAGTCCAGCTCCAGCAGCACGGCGCGGTAATCCTGCAACTGGCCGTTGCACACCAGGTACGGACGGCCGCCCTTGACCGGCGTCTCGTCAAGCTTGACCGGCACCACCCGGCTCTGGGCGATGGAGCGGATGCCCGAGGCACGGGCATGCAAAGTTGGGCCGCCGTCGAAGATGTCGATGTAGTGCTCGGTCTCGAAGCCTTCGCGCATGAGGATGTCGAAGGTGATCTGCGCCCGCGGGTGCACCTGGCCCATGGCCTCCTGCGCCTCGTCGGCCAACAGCGGCACGTAGATCGGGTAGTGCGGCATCAGTTCGGCGAGGAAGGTGCGGCTCTTCAGGCCGCACAGGCGTTCGGCGTCGGCGTAGTTGAGGTCGAAGAAGTTGCGGCCGATGGCGTCCCAGAACGGCGACTCGCCCTGCTCGTCGCTGTAGCCGACGATCTCGGTCACCACCGAGTCGGCGAAGCGCTCGGGGTGCGCGGCCATGAACAGCAGGCGCCCGCGCGAGTTGAGCTCGGCGAAGGCGCTGCTCACCAGTTCCGGCACCACGTAGAAGCTGGTCAGCAGGCTGTTGCCGGTAAGGTCGTGGCACAGCGACAGGACGTGGATCTTGTTGTGGATCTTCAGCTCGCGGGAGGCGTGCACGAAGGTCTCGTTGCGAAAGCTGTAGAACGGCTCGGAGTAGCCGGCCGAGGCGACGATGGCCGAGCAGCCGACCAGCTTGCCGGTGGTGCTGTCCTCGAGCACAAAGAAGTAGCTCTCCTCGCCATTGAAGCTGACCTCGGCGGCGAAGGAGGTTTCCGAGGCGGCGATCTTGTCGCCCAGGCGGCCGGCGTCATCCGGCAGCGAGGTGACACCAATGGGGCTGTCGGCAGCCATGCGCTGCACTTCGTTCAGATCAGCCATTTGCGCGGGGCGCATCACCAGCATGGTGTCACTCCTTTCGGGAAAGCGGGCCGATCACATCGGCACGTAAAAACGGCGGGCACGCGCCACCACCTGCAAGCAGGTGCCCGCACTGGAATTCGGGTACCGCCGGCCCCTTTTCGGGGCCGGCGAAGGGCGATCAGCCCTTGGTCAGGTTTGCCACGGCGCGTTCGAAACGATCCAGGCCTTCGTCGATGTCGGCATCCTCGACCACCAGGCTCGGGGCGAAGCGCACCACGTCGGGACCTGCCTGCAGGACCATCACGCCTTCTTTCTCGGCGGCATTGAGGATGTCCTTGGCCTTGCCTTTCCAGGCCTCGCTCAGCACGCAGCCGATCAGCAGGCCGACGCCGCGCACCTGGGTGAACAGGCCGGTTTCCTGGCCGATCTTCTCCAGGCGGCTCTTGAAACGCTCATGCTTGGCCTTGATGCCAGCCAGGGTTTCAGGTGTGTTGATCACGTCCAGCACGGCGCAGGCCACGGCGCAGCCCAACGGGTTGCCACCGTAGGTGGTGCCGTGGGTACCGACAGCCAGGTGCTTGGCAATGTCGCTGGTGGTCAGCATGGCGCCGATCGGGAAGCCGCCGCCCAGGCTCTTGGCGCTGGTCAGGATGTCCGGGGTCACGCCGTAGTGCTGGTAGGCGTACAACGAGCCGGTACGGCCGACGCCGGTCTGCACTTCGTCGAAGATCAGCAGGGCGTTGTGCTCGTCGCACAGTTTGCGCGCGCCTTCCAGATAGGCCTTGTCGGCCGGGACCACGCCGCTCTCGCCCTGGATCGGCTCGATGACCACGGCGCAGGTCTTGTCGGAAATCTGCGCCTTCAGTGCTTCCAGGTCGTTGTACGGCACATGGCTGATGCCGGTGATCTTCGGCCCGAAGCCGTCGGAGTACTTGGGCTGGCCACCGACACTGACGGTGAACAGGGTGCGACCGTGGAAGCTGTTCACGGTGGCGATGATCTCGTGCTTCTCCGGACCGAAGCGGTCGTGGGCGACGCGACGGGCCAGCTTGAAGGCGGCCTCGTTGGACTCGGCGCCGGAGTTGCAGAAGAACGCGCGCTCGGCGAAGGTCGCGTCCACCAGCTTGTGCGCCAGGCGCAGGGCCGGCTCGTTGGTGAACACGTTGGAGACGTGCCAGAGGGTGTTGGCCTGCTCGGTGAGCGCCTTGACCAGCGCCGGGTGGCAGTGGCCCAGGGCGTTCACGGCGATGCCGCCGGCGAAGTCGATCAGCTCGCGACCGGTCTGGTCCCAGACTCGGGAACCCTCGCCTCGTACAGGAATGAAGGCCGCCGGGGAGTAGTTGGGAACCATGACCTGGTCGAAATCGGCACGTTGCACCGGGGCTTGCTCAACGGACATCTGAGTCTCCTGAAGAGGAACGCTGGCCTGGAAGTGGCGAGCGATGAGGGGATTGTAAGGACTGATCGGCGCCTGTCCTTGCTGCCAGGCGACAACTTGTTACAGCGCCAAACCGTGTTTTCACGCGGTTTTCGGCAATGCGACAAACAGTGTCGCAATCGCGCAGTGTAACGGCAGAGCAAGACTGGGTGAACGGTTGTTCATTGTAGGAGCGGCCTTGTGCCGCGAAAGGGCTGCAGAGCAGCCCCGGCAGTTTCAGCAGCACCGCCGAAATCGCGGGGCCGCTTTGCGACCCTTTCGCGGCACAAGGCCGCTCCTACAAAGGATCAGTGTACGCCGTCAGCCCCGCTCGGCCGGCGCCGAACTCAGCTCGAACGGGCTGCTGCTGCGCCGCTGGTTACGATCTTCACGCGGCGTGGCGCCAAAGAAGTTGCGGTACGCACTGGAGAAATGCGGCCCCGAGGAGAATCCGCAGGACAGTCCAATCTGGATGATCGACTTGCTGGTCTGCATCAGCATCTGCCGTGCCTTGTTCAGGCGCAGCTCCAGGTAATACTGGCTGGGCACCCGATTGAGGTACTGCTTGAAGATTCGCTCCAGCTGGCGACGGGACACGCACACATGCTGAGCGATCTCGTCGGTGGTCAGCGGCTCCTCGATATTGGCCTCCATCAGCAGCACCGCCTGGGTGAGCTTGGGGTGGCTGGAGCCCAGGCGATTCTGCAGCGGAATGCGCTGGCGCTCGCCCCCTTCACGGATACGCTCGACCACCAGTTCTTCCGACACCGCGCCCGCCAGCTCCGCGCCATGATCGCGCGCCAGCACCGCCAGCAGCAGGTCGGTCACCGCCATGCCGCCGCAGGCGGTCAGGCGATCACGGTCCCAGTCGAACAGGTGGCTGGTGGCGATCACCTTGGGGTGGCGCTCGGCGAAATCGTCCTGCCAACGCCAGTGCACCGCGGCGCGGTAGCCATCGAGCAGGCCCAGCGCCGCCAACGGGTACACACCGGCGGACAGGCCACCGATCATGCAGCCGCTGCGCGCCAGCTGCTTGAGCGCGGCGGACAGCGACGATCCGATCGCCGCCGGCGGCTCGTCGGCCAGCAGGAACAGCTTGTGGCAACCCTCCAGACGACCGTTCCAGGCCTCGCCCGGCAGGCGCCAGGCGCCCTCCTGAACGGCTTCGGCCTGCAGGTAGGCCAGCTCGTAGACCACGTCCGGATGCACCCGCTGGGCCACCTGCAGCACCTCTTCAGCCAACGCCAGGGTCAGCGGCTTGGTGCTTGGCCAGATGAGAAATCCGATTCGCTGGGTGGTCATAGGGCGTGGTCCGAAACCTGGGAGGAAGGGTTCGCGCTTGTGGCGCCAGGGCATGCCGCGCGGATGGCGCAGCATGCCCCATTATGGTGCAAATGTGCAGCGATTACTTCAGGCTGCCGGAAAGGAACTGCTTGAGGCGCTCGGACTGCGGATTGACCAGCACCTCGCGCGGGCAGCCGCGCTCCTCCACCAACCCCTTGTGCAGGAACACCAGCTGGTTGGACACTTCGCGGGCAAAGCCCATCTCGTGGGTGACCACGACCATGGTGCGACCTTCCTGGGCCAGCGACTGCATGACCTTGAGCACATCACCCACCAGCTCCGGATCCAGCGCCGAGGTCGGCTCGTCGAACAGCATCACCTCCGGCTCCATGGCCAGGGCGCGGGCAATGGCCACGCGCTGCTGCTCGCCGCCGGACATGTGGCCGGGGAAGGCATCCTTGCGGTGGGAGACACCGACCTTGGCCAGGTAGTGCTCGGCCTTCTCCAGCGCTTCCTTCTTGTTCACGCCCAGCACGTGCACCGGCGCCTCGATGACGTTCTCAAGCGCGGTCATGTGCGACCACAGGTTGAAATGCTGGAACACCATCGACAGCCGCGAGCGCATACGCTGCAGCTGTTTCGGGTCGGCAGCCTTGAGCGCGCCGTCCTTGCCGGCCACCAGCTTGAGCTCTTCGTTGTTGAGCAGGATCTTGCCCGCGTGCGGCTGCTCCAGCAGGTTGATGCAGCGCAGGAAGGTCGATTTGCCCGAGCCGCTGGAGCCGATGATGCTGATCACGTCGCCTGCCTTGGCTTCGAGGGAGACGCCCTTGAGCACCTCATGGCTGCCGTAGCGCTTGTGCAGGTCTTGGATTTGGAGTTTGTACATGCTGTCGGATCTCACAGAGCGGTCAGTGCTTGCGCGGCGCCAGGTAGCCGAGCCAGCGGCGTTCGGCCATCTTGAACAGGCGCACGAGGATGAAGGTCAGGCACAGGTAGAACACGCCCGCCGTGATGTAGGCCTCGAAAGGCAGGTAGTACTGGGCGTTGACCGTGCGCGCGGCACCGGTGATGTCGATCAGGGTGACGATCGACGCCAGGCTGGTGGTCTGCAGCATCATGATCACTTCATTGCTGTACTGCGGCAGCGCCCGGCGCAGGGCCGACGGCAAGAGGATGCGGCGGTACATCTTCATGCGCGACATGCCGATGGCCTTGGCCGCCTCGATCTCGCCGTGAGGCGTGGCCTTGAGGCTGCCGGCGATGATCTCGGCGGTGTAGGCGCTGGTGTTGATGGCAAAAGCCAGGCAGGCGCAGAAGGTCGCGCTGGACAGCCACGGCCACAGGAAGCTCTCGCGCACCGCCTCGAACTGGGCCAGGCCGTAGTAGATCAGGAACAGCTGCACCAGCATCGGCGTGCCGCGGATCACGTAGGTGTACAGCCAGGCGCTCATGTTCACCAGCGGCTGCTTGGAGACCCGCATCAGGCCCAGCGGAACAGCCGCCAGCAGGCCGAACAGCAGCGACAGCGCCAGCAGCTTGAGGGTGGTCAGCAGGCCGCCCAGATAAAGCGGCATAGCCTCCCAGATGACGTTGTAGTCGAAGATCATAGTTCAGCCGCCTTGACGCCCACCGAGTAGCGCTTCTCGAGATACTTCAGCGCCAGCAGCGAGACACTGGTCAGCACCAGGTACAACGCCGCCACCGCGAGGAAGAAGGTGAAGGGTTCGCGGGTGGCGTCGGCCGCCTGCTTGGCCTTGAACATCATGTCCTGCAGGCCGACCACCGAAATCAGCGCGGTCGCCTTGGTCAGCACCAGCCAGTTGTTGGTGAAGCCCGGGATCGCCAGGCGGATCATCTGCGGCACCATGATCCGGAAGAATACCTGGACACCACTCATGCCATAGGCCGCGCCCGCCTCGGCCTGCCCCTTGGGAATGCCCAGGAAAGCGCCGCGGAAGGTTTCCGAGAGGTAGGCACCGAAGATGAAGCCCAGGGTGCCGATGCCGGCGACCAGCGGGTTCAGGTCGATGTAGTCGTCATAGCCGAGCAGCGGCGCCACCCGGTTGATGATGTCCTGGCCGCCGTAGAAGATCAGCAGGATCAGGACCAGGTCAGGGATGCCACGGATCACCGTGGAATACAGGTCCCCCAGCCAGGCCAGCCAGCGCACCGGCGACAAGCGCAGCGCCACGCCGATCAGGCCGAGGACGATGGCCAGGGCCATCGACGACAGGGCGAGCTGCAGCGTCAGCCACGCTCCGTCGAGGATGACTGCCCCATAGCCTTTCAACATGATTCGAATTCCTCAGGGCTTGGGAATGAAAAATGGTGCAAACCTCAGAGATTCTGCTGTTTGCACCATTGCACAGGTGAAACTCGATGGCTTACTTCGAGTCTGGACCGTAGATATCGAAGTTGAAGTACTTCTTCTCGATCTCTTTGTATTTGCCGTTGGCACGGATCGCGTCGATGGCCGCGTTGATGCGGTCGGCGTTGGCCTTGTCACCCTTGCGCAGGGCGATACCGATACCGTCACCGAAGTACTTGGAATCGGTGAACGCCGGGCCTACGAAGGCAAAGCCCTTGCCGGCGTCGGTTTTCAGGAAACCGTCTTCGAGCAGGGTGGCGTCGGCCACGGTACCGTCCAGGCGACCGGCGGCGACGTCCAGGTAGATTTCGTTCTGGGTGCCGTAAGGCACGACGGTGGCGCCTTGCGAGGCCAGGACTTCCTTGGCGAAGCGATCATGGATCGAGCCGCGCTGCACGCCGATCTTCTTGCCCTTGAGCTCAACCAGGCTGTCACTGACGGTGGTGCCTTCCTTCATGACCAGGCGCGCCGGGGTCAGGTAGTAGCGCTTGGTGAAGTCGACCGACTTCTTGCGATCGTCGGTGATCGACATGGACGACAGGATGGCGTCGATCTTGCGCACTTTCAGCGCCGGGATCAGGCCGTCGAACTCCTGCTCGATCCAGGTGCACTTGGCTTTCATCTCTTCGCACAGGGCGTTGCCGATGTCGTAGTCGAAGCCGGCGAGGCTGCCATCAGGCTGCTTGAAGGCGAAGGGTGGGTAGGCGGCCTCGATACCGATCTTCAACGGCTTCTCATCGGCCTGCGATACCAGGGAAAACACGGAAAGCGCCAGGGCGCCAAGCAGTGCGAGCTTCTTCATCAGGTAACTCCATCGGTACGGGGCAATACAAGGCAGTTGTAACGGCTGCCCGATATGCGAATGGGTACAGCGCGAGCCGCGCAGGTTTCGACCAAGGTCGCAGACCACGAGCGAGTGAGTGGCATTCTAGCGACAGCCCGGTGGTCGATATTTCTTCAAAGCGACAACTAATTACAGAAGCGCCAGGAACCGCGGCGGGCGATATTGACAGCTCCTGCGAGATATGCAAGAGCAAAAGAGAAATAACCTATACCCAAAGCAATAAGCGGGCCCATTATTGGCAAAGCCTTGTATTCCGGCAAGCGCAGCGTGCGACCCCGCACAAAATGCCCACAGGAATGCACTCAAATGGCACATGAATGTTTCCACAAGCCCCGCATTTGGGCGAAATCGGTGACAGCCAGGGTTACCGATGAATGTCGGAGTAACAGTCTGTATCAGTAAAGCAAAAACCCCGCCGGGTGTGGGCGGGGCTTTTACTGATGGCCTCATCGCGGGGCAAGCCCGCTCCCACGACCTTCAGGAGTTGGCTTGCCGCGACACGTCGACTCAGGCGGTGGCCAGGCTCATCGCCTTGTGGGTGTCGATCAGGTGCTGCACCACCCCCGGATCGGCCAGGGTGGAGATATCACCCAGCGCGTCGTACTCGCCGGTGGCGATCTTGCGCAGGATGCGGCGCATGATCTTGCCCGAGCGGGTCTTCGGCAGCCCCGGCGCCCACTGGATGACATCCGGCGAAGCGATCGGGCCGATTTCCTTGCGCACCCAGTTCTTCAGTTCCAGACGCAGCTGCTCGTTCGACTCCTCACCGGCATTGAGGGTGACATAGACGTAGATACCCTGCCCCTTGATGTCGTGCGGCACGCCCACCACCGCCGCCTCGGCGACCTTCGGATGCGCCACCATCGCACTCTCGATCTCGGCAGTGCCCATGCGGTGCCCGGAAACGTTGAGCACATCATCGACGCGACCGGTGATCCAGTAGTAGCCGTCTTCGTCGCGGCGGGCACCGTCACCGGTGAAGTACATGCCGCGGAAGGTCTTGAAGTAGGTGTCGACGAAACGGTCGTGGTCGCCGTACAGCGAACGCGACTGGCCCGGCCAGGAGTCGAGGATCACCAGGTTGCCCTCGGCGGCGCCTTCGATCAGGTTGCCCAGGTTGTCCACCAGCGCAGGTACCACGCCGAAGAACGGACGGGTCGCCGAGCCCGGCTTCAGCGCGGTGGCGCCTGGAAGCGGGCTGATCAGCACACCACCGGTCTCGGTCTGCCACCAGGTATCGACGATCGGGCAACGCTCCTTGCCGACGGTCTTGTAGTACCAGTTCCAGGCTTCGGGGTTGATCGGCTCGCCCACCGAGCCCAGCAGGCGCAGGCTGGAGCCATCGGCACCGGCCACCGCCGCCTCGCCTTCGGCCATCATGGCGCGAATGGCGGTTGGCGCGGTGTAGAGGATATTGACCTTGTGCTTGTCGACGATCTTCGACACCCGGGTGATGTCCGGGTAGTTCGGCACGCCTTCGAACAGCAGCGTGGTGGCGCCGTTGGCCAGCGGGCCGTAGACGATGTAGCTGTGGCCGGTGACCCAGCCCACGTCGGCGGTGCACCAGTAGACCTCGCCCGGACGGTAGTCGAACACGCGCTCGTGGGTCAGCGCGGCATACACCAGGTAACCGCCAGTGGTGTGCAGCACGCCCTTGGGCTTACCGGTGGAGCCGGAGGTATAGAGGATGAACAGCGCCTCCTCGGCGCCCATCTCTTTCGGCGCGCAGTGGCTGGAGGCGACCTTCATCAGGTCTTCGTACCAGATGTCGCGATGCTGGTGCCAGGCGATGTCGCCACCGGTGCGCCTGCACACGATGATCTTCTGCACGCTGTTGGTTTCAGGGTTGGTCAGCGCCAGGTCGACGTTGGCCTTGAGCGGGGTGCGACGACCACCGCGCAGGCCTTCGTCAGCGGTGATCACCACTTTCGACTTGCAGTCGATGATGCGTCCGGCCAGCGCTTCCGGCGAGAAGCCGCCGAACACCACCGAGTGGATCGCGCCGATGCGGGCGCAGGCCAGCATGGCGACCACGGCCTCGGGGATCATCGGCATGTAGATGGTCACCACGTCGCCACGGTGCACGTCCTGGCCACGCAGGGCGTTGGCGAACTTGCAGACCTGCTCGTGGAGCTCGCGGTAGGTGATGTTGCGGTGTTCGGAAGGGTCGTCGCCTTCCCAGATGATCGCCAGTTGGTCGCCGCGCTCGGCAAGATGGCGGTCCAGGCAGTTGTAGGAAACGTTCAGAGTGCCGTCGGCGAACCACTTGATGTCGACGTGGTGGTCGTCGAACGAGGTCTGCTTGACCTTGGTGAAAGGCTTGATCCAGTCCAGACGCTGGGCCTGCTCGCGCCAGAAGCCGTCCGGGTTGATCACCGATTGCTGGTACATGGCCTTGTAGGTGGCCTCGTCGGTCAGGGTACTGGCCGCAACCTCGGGACGAACGGGATACAGTGGAGCCGCACTCATCTGTGTTACCTCGGTGTAATAGTTGTTTTTGTATGGAACCGTTTGTAACTGTACCAGAGCGGCCAAGACCATTCGACGTTGGTAGTAACGCGACGGGCCGTCGACTCACCGATCAGGCGCGACCGCTCTAGAACATGGCATGCAGCCATCGCCGAGAGAAAAAGACAGGGTTTCGACGGGGATTGTTACAGATTCTGTCAAAAGACTTTATCAAAACCCCCTCTGTTTCAGCCGTGGGCGCCTCCCTAAAATTCATCTCGCCAGCAACGGCAACGCGATTAACTTGGTAACAGCCCCCACGAAGGCAGCGTTAATCCGTACCTCATCCCGATAGTTGAAACTTGCTGTACTCGCGGCGCCATAAGCGCCGCGTGCCCCCTCACGACCTTAGACAGGTAACTTGAAAATGAAAGCTTTACTGGTATTGGTACTTGGCGGTTTTTGCGGCGCGGCATTGGCCGGCGAAGCAAAAGATGTCGAGCAGATTCCGGTTGAACAGTACAGTTATTCGCAGCACTTGGACATCGCCCGCGTCATTTCCATGAGCGAAGTGCCGAACGTCTGCGAAGTGGTGCCAGCCCGCATGACCTACGAGGACTCCCAGGGCCAGAAGCACATTCTCGAATACCGCGTGATGGGGAACGGTTGTTCCAACGGCTGAGACGACCGCGCAAACCTCAAGCCTTGCGCGATCCCTGTAGGAGCGGCCTTGTGTCGCGAAAGGGCTGCGCAGCAACCCCGGGTTTTCAGCAGCACGCAAAGATCGCCGGGGCCGCTTTGCGGCCCTTTCGCGACACAAGGCCGCTCCTACAGGGGCCGATGTAATTCTCGAATATGCTGAAAGATCAATATCGAGCCCTACAAATTTTAAAAGCTCATTCCCCCGACTTGTTCAACGAATAATCCCGCAACTTGTTGGCAATGGTCGTATGGGAAACTCCCAATCTTTTCCCCAGCGCCCGGCTACTTGGAAACTCGCTCATCAGACTTTCCAATACCGCCTTTTCAAACCGCCCGACAATTTGCGAAAGATCGCCATCCAGGGAAAACTCACCCAATGGTTGGCGTGCGCCATAATCCGGCAAACGGATATGTTCGCTCTTCACCACCCCGCCCTCGCACAACGACACCGCCTGGAACAGCACGTTCTCCAGCTGGCGCACGTTGCCCGGCCAATGATATTGGGCAAGCTTGTCCATCGCCGCCGGCGCCAGGCGCGGCATCGGGCAGCCGATCTGCCGGCTGGCCTGGTCAAGGAAGTGCTGCACCAGCCCCTCCAGGCCATCCATGCATTCGCGCAGCGGCGGAATGTGCAGCGACAGCACGTTGAGGCGATGGTAGAGGTCCTGACGGAACTCGCCCCGGGCGCACAGCTCGGACAGATCGACCTGGGTCGCGCAGATCACCCGCACGTCCAGGTACACCTCTTCGTCACTGCCGACACGACGGAAACAGCCATCCTGCAGGAAGCGCAGCAGCTTGACCTGCAAGCGCGGGCTCATCTCCCCGACGCCATCGAGGAACAGCGTGCCACCGGCGGTAAGCTCCAGCAGCCCCAGCTTACCTTCGGCTCGCGCGCCCTCGAACGCCCCCGGCCCGTAGCCGAACAGCTCGGTCTCGGCCATCGACTCCGGCAGGCCGGCGCAGTTGAGCGCCATCAGCGGCGCCTGGCCACGGGGGCTGGCCAGGTGGCAGGCGCGCGCCAGCAATTCCTTGCCGGTACCGGTCTCGCCCTCGATCAGCAGCGGCGCATCCAGCGGCGCCATGCGCCGCGCCTCGCGCACCACCGCGGCCATCACCCGCGAGCTCTGGAAGATACTGTCGAAGCCCCGTAGTTCCTGCTTGCGCACGTTGTAGATACGCTCGCCGATGCGATCAGCGCGATGCAAGGTGATCACCGCGCCCGCCAGGGCCTCGCTGTCATCATGCTCCGACTGCAACGGCGCGATATCGGCGAGGAACACATCGCCCTTGACCTTGATGCGCAGGCCGTTGATCCGCGACTTGTTGGCGCGGATCAGCTCCGGCAGGTCGAAGTCCTCGACATAGCGCGACAACGGAATGCCCGGCACCTCGTCCACCCGCACCCCGAGCAACTGCGCCGCGCCACGGTTGGCGGCAACGATGCTGCCGCCCATGTCGATCGACAGCACCGGGAAATCCAGCGCGCCGAGCAGCGCATTGAGCTCCATGTGCCGGCGCTCGCTGGGCATCAGGCCGACGCGCTTGACCCCGAACACCCCGGCGATCGACTCGAACTTCGGCCGCAAGGCCTGGAACTGCAGGTTGATCAGGTTCGGGCAATGCAGGTAGATAGCGTTGCCATGATCGCCGCCCACCTCGCCGCGCAGCACGTTGATGCCGTACTCCACCAGCAGGTTGAGGATGTCCCGCAGGATGCCGATGCGGTTCTGGCAGTGCACTTTGATACGCATGGAAGCTCTCGAAGCGGCCAAGGTTTTTACTCGGCACGCGGAAAAGTCGTAAAGATAAGCTGACAGAATCACCCTTCCGCCCAGCTCGATGCCCGTGATTTTCCGGCACAAGGGCATTTTTGTAAAATTATCGTTACGAATTCAGGACCAGCGGATAGCCACAAGTGGCCCCAACCCCGGTGCAAAGCCGCGTTTGTAGGGATATTCCTAAGGTATGTCCTGTACATAACAAGAACGCCCTCACCAGGAGAGCCACATGAAACAGACGCAATACGTGGCACGCGAGCCCGATGCGCATGGTTTTATCGACTACCCGCAGGAAGAACATGCGGTGTGGAACACCCTGATCACTCGCCAACTGAAAGTGATCGAAGGCCGGGCATGCCAGGAATACCTGGACGGTATCGAGCAGCTCAAGCTGCCCCACGACCGCATCCCCCAGCTCGGCGAAATCAACAAGGTGCTGGGCGCCACCACCGGCTGGCAGGTCGCCCGCGTGCCGGCGCTGATCCCCTTCCAGACCTTCTTCGAGCTGCTGGCCAGCAAGCGCTTCCCGGTCGCCACCTTCATCCGCACCCCGGAAGAGCTGGACTACCTGCAGGAGCCCGACATCTTCCACGAGATCTTCGGCCACTGCCCGCTGCTGACCAACCCCTTCTTCGCCGAATTCACCCACACCTACGGCAAGTTGGGCCTGGCGGCGACCAAGGAACAGCGTGTGTACCTGGCGCGCCTGTACTGGATGACCATCGAGTTCGGCCTGATGGAGACCGCGCAGGGTCGCAAGATCTACGGCGGCGGCATCCTCTCCTCGCCGAAGGAGACCGTCTACAGTCTGTCCGGCGAGCCGGAGCACCAGGCCTTCGACCCGATCGAGGCCATGCGCACGCCGTACCGCATCGATATCCTGCAGCCCCTGTACTTCGTCCTGCCGAACATGAAGCGCCTGTTCGACCTGGCCCACGAAGACATCATGGCCATGGTCCACCAGGCCATGCAGCTGGGCCTGCACGCACCGAAGTTTCCACCCAAGGTCGCCGCCTGAGCGCCCCTGTCGATAACAACTCAAACCGGAAAACACCCATGAATGCCTTGAACCAAGCCCACTGCGAAGCCTGCCGCGCCGATGCGCCGAAAGTCACCGACGAGGAACTGGCGGTACTGATCCGCGAGATCCCGGACTGGAACATCGAAGTCCGCGACGGCCACATGGAGCTCGAGCGCGTGTTCCTGTTCAAGAACTTCAAGCATGCCCTGGCCTTCACCAATGCCATCGGCGAAATCGCTGAAGCCGAAGGCCATCACCCAGGCCTGCTGACCGAGTGGGGCAAGGTCACCGTGACCTGGTGGAGCCACTCGATCAAGGGCCTGCACCGCAACGACTTCATCATGTGCGCGCGTACCGACGAGGTCGCCAAGACCGCCGAAGGGCGCAAGTGATGCACTTCGCGGCCATCGGTCGGGTCCCTGGCGACCCGATCCTGGGGCTGATGGAGGCCTACGCCCGCGACGCCAACCCGGCCAAGTTCGACCTGGGTGTCGGCGTGTTCAAGGACGCCCAGGGCCTGACGCCGATTCCCGCGGCGGTCAAGCAGGCCGAGCAGCGCCTGGTCGAACGCCAGGCCACCAAAAGCTACATCGGTGGCCATGGTGACGCGGTGTTCGGACGGCTGGTCAGCGAGCTGGTGCTGGGCAGCGACTCGCCACTGCTGGCCGGTCAGCGCGCTGGCGCCACCCAGACCCCGGGCGGCACCGGTGCCCTGCGCCTGGCGGCGGAGTTCATCGCCCACTGCCTGCCGGGGCGTGGCATCTGGCTGAGCGACCCGACCTGGCCGATCCACGAGACGATCTTCGCCGGCGCCGGGCTTAAAGTGTCCCACTACCCCTACGTGGGCAAGGACAACCGCCTGAACATCGACGGCATGCTCGCCGCGCTGGAACAAGCACCGGAAGGCGACGTGGTGCTGCTGCACGCCTGCTGCCACAACCCGACCGGTTTCGACCTGGGCCAGGACGACTGGCGCGCGGTGCTCGACATCGTCAAGCGCCGCAACCTGCTGCCACTGATCGACTTCGCCTACCAGGGCTTCGGTGACGGCCTGGAGGAAGACGCCTGGGCGGTGCGCCTGTTTGCCGCCGAACTGCCGGAACTGCTGGTCACCAGCTCCTGCTCGAAGAACTTCGGCCTGTACCGCGATCGCACCGGCGCCCTGCTGGTGTGCAGCCACGATGCCGAGAAACTGCTGGATGTGCGCAGCCAGCTGGCGTTCATTGCGCGCAACCTGTGGTCGACGCCACCGGACCATGGCGCCGCGGTGGTCGCCGAGATCCTCGGTGATCCGGCACTCAAGGCGCTGTGGGTCGAGGAAGTGAACGCCATGCGCCAGCGCATCGCCGAGCTTCGCCAGGGCCTGGTGCAGGCGCTGGCGCCCCATGGCCTGGCCGAGCGTTTCGCGCACATCGCCGTGCAACGCGGGATGTTCTCCTACACCGGCCTGAACCCCGAGCAAGTGCGCCTGCTGCGTGAGCGGCACAGTGTGTACATGGTCGGTACCGGCCGGGCGAACATCGCCGGGGCGGATGCACGACGCCTGGAGCAATTGGCGGCGGCCATCGCCGACGTCTGTCGCTGAAACCTGGCCGATGTGGCGTGGGGGCAAATCCGCCCCCACGTGCCCTCCTGACACACTCCTTGGCCGATAGCCGCCCGCTAAAACCGACCAGCGCCCGGTAAAATTCTCAAACTGTCATCCAGACTGCTGTATCCTGCCCCAGCTTTTCGAAGCCACACATGCGCCCTGGCGCCGCCTTTTCACTCACACTTGCGAGGAACGACGAGATGCATGAAATCCCGAATCTTCCCTTCCCAAGCCTGAACCCCGAAGAGCAATCCGTTGCCGCCCACGCCGAGCCGACGCCCGCCGTCGACCAGGACGGTGACGATCAATCCAGCGCCGACCAGGAATAATCGCGCACCCCACCCGACTGTGTGAAAACGGCTGACCTGCGGGATATCCCCGTCATCGCGTTTTCACACCGTCCAGAACCTCTACCGAAGACCCTCATGCCCGACTCACCGCGCCCCCTTGCGGTCACCCTGCAAGTCGTTTCCATCGTCCTGTTTACCTTCATCGGCTACCTGAACATCGGCATCCCCCTGGCCGTGCTGCCCGGCTACGTGCACAACGACCTGGGCTTCAGCGCCGTGGTCGCGGGCCTGGTGATCAGCGTGCAGTACCTGGCCACCCTGCTCAGCCGCCCCACCGCCAGCCGCATCATCGACAACCTCGGCAGCAAGAAGGCGGTCATGTACGGCCTGTTCGGCTGCGGCCTGAGCGGCGTGTTCATGCTGGCCTGCAGCTTTCTTACCCACCTGCCCTGGCTGAGCCTGGCCTGCCTGTTCATCGGCCGCCTGGTGCTGGGCAGCGCCGAGAGCCTGGTGGGCTCGGGCTCGATCGGCTGGGGCATCGGCCGGGTCGGCTCGGAAAATACCGCCAAGGTGATCTCCTGGAACGGCATTGCCAGCTATGGCGCATTGGCCATCGGCGCGCCGCTCGGCGTACTGATGGTCAAGCAGCTCGGGCTGTGGAGCATGGGCGCAAGCATCATCCTGCTGGGCGTCATCGGCCTGCTGCTGGCCTGGCCCAAGCGCGCCGCGCCGGTGGTCGCCGGCGTACGCCTGCCGTTCCTGCGGGTACTGGGCAAGGTCTTCCCCCATGGCTCGGGGCTGGCCCTGGGCTCGATCGGCTTCGGCACCATCGCCACCTTCATCACCCTGTACTACGCCAGCCGCGACTGGCCCAACGCCGCGCTGACCCTGAGCCTGTTCGGCGCCAGCTTCATCTGCGCGCGCCTGCTGTTCGGCAACCTGATAAACCGCATCGGCGGTTTTCGCGTGGCGATTGCCTGCCTGTCGGTGGAGACACTGGGGTTGCTGATGCTGTGGCTGGCGCCCAGCGCCGAGATGGCCCTGGCCGGCGCGGCGTTGAGCGGGTTCGGATTCTCGCTGGTGTTTCCGGCACTCGGGGTGGAAGCCGTGAACCAGGTGTCGGCAGCCAACCGCGGCGCGGCGGTGGGCGCCTATTCGCTGTTCATCGACCTGTCGCTGGGGATCACCGGGCCGCTGGTGGGCGCGGTGGCGGCGGGGTTCGGATTTGCCTCGATGTTTCTGTTCGCGGCGGCGGCGGCGGGGTGTGGGTTAGTGTTGAGCTGCTATCTGTACCGACAAGCTCGACTGCAACGGGAACGCTAAAAGCCGGGGGGTGCTTTGCACCCCTTTCCGGCCGGTCCGACGCCTCGGCAAGGCCGCTCCTACAGAGGAACACAACCTCCTGTAGGAGCGGCCTTGTGCCGCGAAAGGGCCGCAAAGCGGCCCCATCAATTGACTAGCGCTGCGCGTACTGCAGCACCACCTCCAACGGATGGCGCAACTGCTTCTCGGTCATGCGCTTGACCTGGCTGCGGCACGAATAGCCGGTCGCCAATGCCTCACCCTGCTTGTCCAGCTTGGTCGCCCAGGACTGCTCGAAGATGGTCTTCGAGGTTTCCTGGTTCCGTGCTTCATGCCCATAGGTACCGGACATGCCGCAGCAGCCGGTGGCCTCGGTGACCAGTTTCAGCCCCAGACGGGCGAACACCTGCTCCCACTGTTTGGTACTGGCCGGCACATTGGTCTTCTCGGTGCAGTGGGCCATCAGACGGAAGCTGTCGGCCTTGACCGGCGCCTGCTCGGGCAGCACGTTCATCAGCCATTCCTGGGGCAGCAGTACCGACGGGCACTCCACGCCATCGACCTTCTGGTACTCCTGGCGGTAGACCAGGGTCATCGCCGGATCCAGCCCCACCAGCGGCACACCGCAATCGGCCAGGGCCTTGAGCTGGGTGGCGTTGCGGATCGCCGCCCTGGCGAAGGCACCGAGGAAACCCTGCACATGCAACGGCTTGCCGTTGGCGCTGTAGGGCGCGAGGAACACCTTGTGCCCCAGGCGATGGGCCAGCTCGATGAACGAGGCCAGCAGTGGCGTCTCGAAATAGCGGGTGAAGGCATCCTGCACCAGCACGATGCTGCGCTCGCGCTGGGCCGGGGTTAGCTCGCGCAAGGCCGGCACGCTCGCCACCTGAACCCGGCAACGGGTCAGGGTGGCCTGGAAGTTGAAACGGCTGATCAGCGGGCTGTCGACCATGCCGACCTTGTCCGCCAGCAGCCTGCTCACCCACTTCGAGCCCATCACCGCGTTGTACAGGCCCGGCGCATGGGCCAGGTACGGGATGGTGAACTCCAGCGAGCCGATCAGGTAATCGCGCAGCGGACGCTGGTAGCGGCCGTGGTACAGCTCGAGGAAGCGCGAGCGGAAGTCCGGCACATTGACCTTGATCGGACACTGCCCCGCGCAGGACTTGCACGCCAGACAGCCAGCCATGGCGCCGTATACCTCGTGGGAGAAGTCTTCCTGCCCCTGCTGGCGCGCACGGCTGTTGCGCAGGCGCGCCGGCAGCCCCTTGAACCAGGACGCCTTGCGCTGGGCGGCGGCGAGTACATCGATGTTTGCCTCGCCCTGCAGGCGCAGCCATTCGCGGATCAGCGAGGCACGCCCCTTGGGCGAGTGCTGGCGTTCGCGGGTAGCCTTCCACGACGGGCACATGGCGTCGTTGGGGTCGTAGTTGTAACAGGCGCCGTTGCCGTTGCAGTGCACGGCGCTGCCGAAACTTTGCCAGACGCGCTCGTCGATACTGCGGTCAAGGTCACCGCGCAGGGTCACGCCATCCACCGGGGTCAGGCCTTCGGCGCTGTCCGACGGGGTGCAGATCTTGCCCGGGTTGAGCTGATTGTATGGATCGAAGGCGCCCTTGAGACGCTGCAGTGCCGGGTACAGCTCTCCGAAGTATTCCGGCACGTACTCGGAGCGCAGGCCTTTGCCATGTTCGCCCCAGAGCAGGCCGCCATAGCGCTGGGTCAGCGCCGCAACGGCATCGGAAATCGGCTTGACCAGCGCGGCCTGGGCCGGGTCCTTCATGTCCAGCGCCGGGCGCACGTGCAGCACGCCGGCATCGACATGGCCGAACATGCCGTAGGCCAGGCCGTAACCGTCGAGCAGCGCACGGAAGTCGGCAATGTAGTCAGCCAACTGCTCCGGCGGCACGGCGGTGTCCTCGACGAACGGCTGTGGCCGCACCTCTCCCTCGACGTTGCCAAGCAGCCCCACCGAACGCTTGCGCATGGTGTAGACCCTGGTGACCGCCTCGGCACCTTCCGCCAGGGTGTGCCCAAGGCGTTCGACGCTGGTGTCGCGCTGCAGGTGCGCGACGAACGCCTCGACCCGGGCATTGACCTCGGCCGGCTCGTCGCCGCAGAACTCCACCAGGTTGATGCCCAGCGTCGGGCGCTCGGCGTCGGCCGGGAAGTACTCGGCGACGCTGTGCCAGACGATGTCCTTCATCGCCAGCATCAGCACCTTGGAGTCGACGGTCTCGATCGACAGCGGCTTGTGCGCCATCAGCGCGTTGGCGTCGCGCAGGGCGTCCATGAAGCTGGTGTAGCGCACGTTGACCAGCACCGCGTACTTCGGTATCGGCAGCACATTGAGCTTGGCCTCGACCACATAGCCCAGCGAACCTTCTGCACCGCACAGCACGCTGTTGAGGTTGAAGCGGCCCTGCTCGTCGCGCAGGTGCGCCAGGTCGTAGCCGGTCAGGCAGCGGTTGAGCTTGGGGAAGGTGCTTTCGATCAGCCCGGCCTGGGTTTCCTGGATCTCGCGGGCCATGCGATACACCTCACCGACCCGGCCGGGCGCAGCGCAGGCCTGCTCCAGCGCCGCGTCGTCGATCGGCAGGCTGTGCAGGCGCGCACCACCGAGCAGCACGCTGTGCAACTCGAGCACGTGGTCGCGGGTCTTGCCATAGGTGCAACTGCCCTGGCCGCTGGCGTCGGTGTTGATCATGCCGCCGACGGTGGCGCGATTGGAGGTCGACAGTTCCGGCGCAAAGAACAGCCCATGGGGCTTGAGCGCGGCGTTGAGCTGGTCCTTGACCACGCCCGCCTGGACCCGCACCCAGCGCTGCTCGACATTGATCTCGAGAATGTTGTTCATGTGCCGCGACAGGTCGACGACGATGCCATCGGTCAGCGACTGGCCGTTGGTGCCAGTACCGCCGCCACGCGGGGTCAGCTTGATGTCGCGAAAGCGTGGCTCGGCCATGAGCGTGGCAACCTGCGCCACATCGTCGGCATCCAATGGAAACACCGCCGCCTGGGGCAGGCGCTGGTAGATAGAGTTGTCGGTGGCCAGCACGGTGCGGGTGCCGTAGTCGGCACTGATCTGGCCACGGAAGCCACTGTTTTTCAGGGCCTCGAGGAATTCAGGGTAATGGGAGGCGGGCGCACGGGGCGGCAGCTGGGCGATCATCGAAGGATGCCTCTTTGATATCGGGCTAATTCACGGAAATCTTGTCACTCCTGCATGAATGACTCATGGGAGGATTTCGAATAGGCCAATGTTCCTGTAGTTTCGCGCCAGGGGCAAACGGATATTCCTGCCGCTATCGATGAGCTTTATGAATGAATTACCGCCACCTCACCCCGTCCATGTCGCTGCTGCTGGCCTTCGAGGCCGCCGCCCGGCATGAAAGCTACACCCGCGCCGCCGCCGAGCTGTCGCTGACCCAGAGCGCGGTGAGCCGCCAGGTGCAGGCGCTGGAGCAGCAGCTGGGACTCACCCTGTTCCGCCGCGAGGGGCGCCAGGTGCAACTGACTGACGTGGGTCGCCTTTACCAGCGCGAATTGAGCGAAGCCTTGGGGCGCATCCGCAGCGCCACCCTGCAGGCCCTGGCCTACCAGTCCGGGGTCGGTACCCTGCGCCTGGCAACCCTACCGACCTTCGGCTCGAAATGGCTGTTGCCGCGCCTGCATGCGTTCTACAGCGCCCACCCCGGCATGCTGGTGCACATTCATTCCCGTATTGAAGCGATCAACTTCGACACCAGCGAGATCGACGCCGCCATCGGCGTGGCCACCCACGACCTGCCTGGGCTGGTCTGCCATCGCCTGCACGCCGAGGAACTGGTGGTGATCCTGCCGCCGGACAGCGCGCGCGACGGCCAGGAATGGAGCCCGGCGCAGATCAGCGAAGAGGTGCTGCTCAACGTCGCCAACAACCCCCATGCCTGGGGGGAGTGGTTCTCCCACCACGCCCTGCCCCACCGGACGATGCGCCTGGGGCCGAGTTTCGAGCTGACCTCGCATTTGATCCAGGCGGTGCGGGCGGGGATTGGGATCGGCCTGGTGCCCAGGATTCTGGTGGAGGAGGAACTGGCCAGCGGCGAGCTGTTCAGCCCGGGGGCGCCGTTTGCCAGCCAGCGTAGCTACTACCTGATCTATCCACCAAGGAATGAGGCACTACCTTCGTTGCGGGCGTTTCGTGGCTGGCTGCTGGAACAGATCTGAGGCTGGCACAGACAACAAAAAACCCGATGCCAGTCACCTGGCATCGGGTTTTCTCGAAGCGCCTCGGCGCTTACTTGGCCACGCTACCGGCAGCGCCGTTGGCCTGAGAACCGCGCTTGCTCTTCAGTTGGTAGGCCACATACATCACCACCAGCCACACCGGCATGGCGTACACCGACACCTGGATGCCCGGGATCTGCAGCATGATGCCGAGGATCAGCACCACGAAGGCCAGCACCAGGTAGTTGCCGTACGGGTACCACAGCGCCTTGAACAGCGGCTTCTGGCCGGTGCGGTCGAGGTGCTGGCGGAACTTCAGGTGCGAGTAGCTGATCATCGCCCAATTAATCACCAGGGTCGCCACCACCAGCGACATCAGCAACTCCAGGGCATTTTGCGGCATCAGGTAGTTGAGCAGCACCGCGATCAGGGTCACGGCCGCCGACACCAGGATCGAGCGTACCGGCACGCCGCGACGGTCGACCTTGGCCAGCGCCGCCGGGGCATCGCCCTGCTCGGCCATGCCCAGAAGCATGCGGGCGTTGCAGTAGGTACCACTGTTGTACACCGACAGCGCCGCGGTCAGGACCACGAAGTTCAGCAGGTGTGCGGCCACGTCGCTACCCAGCAGCGAGAAGACCTGGACGAACGGGCTGCTGCCATAGCTGCCACCGGAAGCGTCGATGCTGGCCACCAGGCTGTCCCACGGGGTCAGCGACAGCAGCACCACCAGGGCGCCCACATAGAAGATCAGGATGCGGTAGATGACCTGGTTGATCGCCTTGGGGATCACGGTCTTCGGCTTGTCGGCCTCGGCCGCGGTGAAGCCGAGCATTTCCAGGCCACCGAAGGAGAACATGATGAAGGCCAGCGCCATCACCAGGCCGCTGACGCCATGCGGGAAGAAGCCGCCATGAGCCCACAGGTTGGTCACCGACGCTTCCGGACCGCCACTGCCGCTGGTCAGCAGGTAGGCGCCCAGGCCGATCATGCCGACGATGGCGGCGACCTTGATGATCGCGAACCAGAACTCGGCCTCGCCGAAGAACTTCACGTTCATCAGGTTGATGGCGTTGATCAGCAGGAAGAACGCCGCCGCGGTGACCCAGGTCGGGATCTCCGGCCACCAGTAATGGACGTACTTGCCCACCGCCGACAGCTCCGACATGCCCACCAGGATGTACAGCACCCAGCAGTTCCAGCCCGACAGGAAGCCGGCGAAACCGCCCCAGTACTTGTGCGCGAAATGGCTGAAGGAGCCGGCCACCGGCTCTTCGACGATCATCTCGCCGAGCTGGCGCATGATCATGAAGGCGATGAAGCCGCAGATCGCATAGCCGAGGATCATCGACGGACCGGCGGACTTCATCACGCCGGCCGAGCCCAGGAACAATCCGGTGCCAATCGCGCCACCCAGGGCGATCAGTTGGATATGGCGGTTCTTCAAGCCACGCTTGAGTTCGCCAGACTGTGAATTATGTCCACTCATGAACGAAGTCACCTGCTTGTTTTTATCTGTGACGGAATCGGACCCACCGCACTCGTGGCGCAGCGGAATGGGCAAGGTGGTTACCTTGGGTTCTTGGACGGGCGGTCCTGACGGGCGAGGTGCCCGGGCGGATCAACCGGGTGTCAGCAAGAGTGCGCGGTACGCAAGGGGGTCACAGGTAAAACGCGGCGCATTGTATACCCCTGCAAACGCGCAGGCGTCAACGCGTTGCATCGTTTCCTGTGGAAAAAACGCACCGGTCCTGGGGTGAAGGCCTGAAAAGGCGGAGTGATCGGCGTACATGGCGCCTCCATTTTGTTGTTTTCGATGCCTGGCTATCCTGCCTGGCTCTGCACACGGCAATGGCGCTATATCAGCGTTTGGGCGGGGGTTTGGGAAGGGGGTGAAGGGTGGCGGGGAGGCTCTGGCGCGCAAGTCTTGGAAAGATTTTGTGACGAAGAGCGGGAAAGCACAGGTAAGCCGGGGAAAAGGCCAGAAATCGTATAGTTTTCTTTACAAGATGGTTTGAAAATTTGCCAATAGTCGGGAAAATTTGTTTCTGTTCAGGCACTTGGAGCCGCTTTGCGGCCCATCGCGGGGCAAGCCCGCTCCTACACAGGGCTGCGTATCGAGGGTCTTCCTTTTCACAGGCACAAAAAAGCCAGCCCGAAGGCTGGCTCTTTCGCTAACGGGCCGGATCAGCCACGCGGCTTGCCGCGGCCACGACCTGCTGGCTTGTCGCCTTCAGGACGGGCCGGACGCTTGCGCATCTCGCTCGGGCGCTCGGCCACCGTGCTGCCACGACCACTCTTGCGCGGTGCAGACTCTTCACGCGGCGCGCGTGCCGGGCGCTCGGCCTGCCCTTCGGCAGCCGGACGCAGGGTGCGCACACGCTCGCCGCGCCCCAGCGGACGGGTCGACTTGCGCTGCAGACGCTCGAGCTTGTCCTTGGCCTTGAGCTTCATTTCCGGCAGCGCCACCGGCTGCAGGCCGACTTCGGCGGCCAGGATGTCGATCTCACCCTGGCTCATTTCGCGCCAGCGGCCCATCGGCAGGTCGGAGTTGAGGAACACCGGGCCGAAACGCACGCGCTTCAGGCGGCTGACCACCACGCCCTGGGATTCCCACAGACGGCGCACTTCACGGTTGCGGCCTTCCATCACCACGCAGTGGTACCAGTGGTTGAAACCTTCGCCACCTGGTGCCTTCTGGATGTCGGTGAACTTGGCCGGGCCGTCCTCGAGCACCACGCCGGCCTTGAGGCGGTCGACCATGTCGTCGTCGACCTCGCCGCGCACGCGCACGGCGTACTCGCGGTCCATTTCATAGGACGGGTGCATCAGGCGGTTGGCCAGCTCACCATCGGTAGTGAACAGCAGCAGGCCAGTGGTGTTGATGTCCAGGCGACCGATGTTGATCCAGCGGCCCTCTTTCGGGCGCGGCAGGCGGTCGAACACGGTCGGGCGGCCTTCCGGGTCGTCACGGGTGCAGATCTCGCCGTCGGGCTTGTTGTACATGATCACGCGGCGGGTCGCCTCGGCGGCCTCGACACGCTTGATCAGCTTGCCGTCGACGGTGATGGCGTCGTGCAGGTCGACGCGCAGGCCCAGGGTGGCCTCGACGCCGTTGACCTTGATACGGCCCTGGCCGATCCAGGCCTCGACGTCACGACGCGAGCCGACGCCGATGCGCGCCAGTACTTTCTGCAGCTTTTCGCCGGACGGCGGGGTGGGTTGTTGGTCTTGCAGGTCTTTGTCACTCATCTGGGCACCTCCCGGTGTAGTAGTGAAAGCGGGCGCGCATCATACGCGGTTCGGCGGGGGAACGCACTGGAGGGTAGAAGGTTTTTGGCGATCGCCCTGCGGATTCTGCCCAAAGGTAGGTTTTGACGGTGCCGGCCTCATCGCGGGGCAAGCCCGCCTCCACAAAGTCGGCAGTCAGGCCTTTGGTTCGTCCTCGGGCTCGATGGACGCCTCATCGCGCAAATCATCGAAATCGGTCTTGAGCCCCTCTTCCATCGCATCCAGCTCAACCAGCAGCGAACGGAAGCTGGTCTCCTCCTTGGGCTCCACCTCTTCACCCTCCTCGCCCAGGCTGGCATCGGCCAGGGCTTGCAGGTGAGCGGGCACCGGCGCCTCGTCCGGATCGAGCAGCGGCTCAGGCTCCATCTCGCGCAACTCGGCCAATGCCGGCAGCTCGTCGAGGCTCTTGAGGTTGAAGTGATCGAGGAACGCCTTGGTGGTGGCGAACATCGCCGGCCGGCCAGGCACCTCGCGGTAGCCGACGATGCGAATCCACTCGCGCTCCATCAGGGTCTTGATGATGTTGCTGTTGACTGCCACGCCGCGCACGTCTTCGATCTCGCCACGGGTGATGGGCTGGCGGTAGGCGATCAGCGCCATGGTTTCCAGCAGCGCGCGGGAGTAACGCTGCGGGCGCTCCTCCCACAGGCGGCCGACCCAGGGCGCATAGTCTTCTCGGATCTGCAGGCGATAGCCGCTGGCCACTTCCTTGAGCTCGAAGGCACGGCCGCTGCAGGACTTGCCCAGCACGTCCAGGGCCTTCTTGAAAACGGCTGGGGCCGGGCGCTCGGCCTCCTCGAACAACTCGTAGAGGCGTTCGAGGGATTGCGGCTTGCCCGAGGCGAGCAGGAAGGCCTCGATCAGCGACGCCAGTTCGCGGGGTTCGTTCAGGTTCATCGGTAGTCGTCAGGTCACTCTGCCCGGGCACGGACGTGGATCGGGGCGAAAGGCTCATTTTGCACGAGTTCGATCAGCGATTCCTTCACCAGTTCGAGAATCGCCATGAAGGTCACCACCACCCCGAGCTTGCCTTCCTCACGGGTGAACAGCTCGACGAACGGCACGAAGCCCCCGCCCTTGAGGCGTTCGAGCACGTCGCTCATGCGCTCGCGGGTCGACAGCACCTCACGGGTGATCTGGTGGCTCTCGAACAGGTCATTGCGGCGCATGACCTCGGCCATGGACAGCAGGATCTCCTCCAGGGCGACCTCCGGCAGCAGCTTGCGCACCTTGGTCTGAGGGGCCTCGAGGCGAGGCACGACGACGTCGCGACCAACCCGCGGCAACTCATCGATGCCTTCGGCGGCGGCCTTGAAGCGCTCGTACTCCTGCAGGCGGCGGATCAGTTCGGCGCGCGGGTCACCCTCCTCGTCCTCGATCTCGCTGGAGCGCGGCAGCAGCATGCGCGACTTGATCTCGGCGAGCATGGCGGCCATCACCAGGTATTCGGCGGCCAGCTCCAGGCGCACGCTCTTCATCAGCTCGACATAGCCCATGTACTGGCGGGTGATCTCGGCCACCGGGATGTCGAGGATGTCGATGTTCTGCTTGCGGATCAGGTACAGCAGCAGGTCCAGCGGGCCTTCGAAGGCCTCGAGGATCACTTCCAGCGCGTCCGGCGGTATGTACAGGTCTACCGGCAGTTCGGTCAGCACCTCCCCGTAGACCAGGGCCAACTGCAACTGCTGGGGGGCATCGGCCTCCTCGGCCGGCGCCTCGGGCGTTTCCATCTGGCTCATGCGTTGACCAGGAACGGCGTCGGATCCCCGCACCCTTCGCGAATCAGCTCCGGCTCGTCACCGGACAGGTCGATGACGGTCGAAGCCTTCAGGTCGCCGAAGCCGCCATCGATGATCAGGTCGACGTGATGCTCTAGGCGCTGACGGATCTCGTAGGGATCGGTCATCGGCTCATCGTCGCCCGGCAGGATGAGGCTGACGCTCATCAGCGGCTCGCCAAGCTCTTCGAGCAGGGCCAGGACAATGGGGTTGGACGGCACGCGCAGGCCGATGGTGCGGCGCTTGTCGTGCAACAGCAGGCGCGGCACTTCACGGGTGGCGTTGAGAATGAAGGTGTAGGGGCCTGGAATGTGCGCCTTGAGCAGGCGGAACGTCGCCGTGTCGATCTTGGCGAAGGTACCCATCTCGGACAAGTCGCAGCACAGCAGGGTGAAGTTGTGGTTCTTGTCCAGCTGGCGCAGCCGACGCACACGTTCGATGGCGCCCTTGTCGCCGATCTGGCAGCCCATCGCATAGGCCGAGTCGGTCGGGTAGACCACCACCCCGCCCTTGCGGATGATCTCGACCGCCTGCTTGATCAGGCGCGCCTGCGGGTTTTCCGCATGGATCTGGAAAAATTGGCTCACGTAGTCGTCCTGTTCATACCGCCATAGACTGTTCATGTCGGAATCGACGCCACAGAGGTGGCAGGTCCTCAGGCAATGGCCGGTAAGCACCGATCTCGCCCCAGGTGCCAGGGCCGTGGAAGTCACTGCCGGCGCTTGCCAGCAAGCCGAACTCACGGGTGAGGATCGACATTGTCCCCACCTGCTCGGGCGGCATCATCCCATTGACCACTTCCAGTGCCTGCCCCCCTGCCTGAATATAGTCGGCAATCAGCCGTCTGCGCTTGCTGCGGGTCAGTTCGTAGTGCATGGGATGAGCCAGGCTCACCCAGGCATTGGACTCGCGCAACGTGGCGACGGTTTCCTCCAGCGTCGGCCAGTGCAGCTTGACGTCTCCCAACTTGCCGGCGCCCAGCCACTTGCGAAAGGCCTCGCCACGGTCCTTGACGAAGCCTGCGCGCACCAGGAATTCGGCGAAGTGAGGGCGCGCCGGGGCGTTGCCGCTGTCACCCAGTTCCTGCTGGACGGCCCGCGCGCCGTCTAGCGCGCCGGGCATGCCCTTGGCCGCCAGCTTGCGGCCGATTTCCTCGGCGCGCAGCCAGCGGCCGCGGTGCAGGTTGTCGATGGCCTCGAGCAGGGGCGGGGCATCGAGCGGAAAATCGTAACCCAGCACATGGATGGTGGCGCCGCCCCAGGTGCACGACAACTCTACCCCGCTGACCCACTGCATGCCGTTGTCCAGGCAGGCCTGGCGGGCCTCGGGCAGGCCTTCGAGGGTGTCGTGGTCGGTGAGCGACAGCGTCCGCACCCCGTGCTCATGGGCCCGGGCGACCAGTGCCGTGGGCGACAGGGCGCCGTCGGAGGCCGTGCTGTGACAGTGCAGATCAACATTCATGGAGGAGCGCTTTCGCAGGAATCGATGTTTGTTATTATGCCGTCACATCCCGCTTCTGGCTGCCACTGTGAAACAATTCATCGATTTCATCCCGCTGCTGCTGTTCTTCATCGTCTACAAACTGGACCCGCGCCCGGTCGAATTCGCCGGCCAAAGCTTCGAGTTCGGCGGGATCTACAGCGCCACCGCCATGCTGATCGCCAGCTCCGTGGTGGTCTACGGTGCGCTGTTCCTGCGTCACGGCAAGCTGGAGAAGGGCCAGTTGCTGACCCTGGTCGCCTGCCTGGTGTTCGGCGGCCTGACCCTGGCCTTCCACAGCGAGACCTTCCTCAAATGGAAGGCGCCGGTGGTCAACTGGCTGTTCGCCCTGGCCTTCGCCGGCAGCCACTTCATTGGTGACCGGGTGCTGATCAAGCGCATCATGGGCCACGCCCTGACCCTTCCGGAAACCGTCTGGACCCGCCTGAACCTGGCGTGGATCGGCTTCTTCCTGGTGTGCGGCGCCGCCAACCTGTTCGTCGCCTTCACCTTCCAGGACATCTGGGTCGACTTCAAGGTCTTCGGCAGCCTGGGCATGACCGTGCTGTTCCTGGTGGCCCAGGGTGTCTACCTGTCGCGCCACTTGCACGATGCCGACCCTTCCACCTCCAAACCCAAGGACTGACATGCTCTACGCCATCATCGCCAGCGACGTCGAAAACTCCCTGGAAAAACGCCTGGCCGCCCGTCCCGCCCATATCGAGCGCCTGCAGCAGCTCAAGGCCGAAGGCCGCGTGATCCTCGCCGGCCCGCATCCGGCCATCGACAGCAACGACCCGGGCGCCGCCGGCTTCAGTGGCAGCCTGATCGTCGCCGAGTTCGATTCGCTGGCCGCCGCCCAGGCCTGGGCCGACGCCGACCCGTATATCGCCGCGGGCGTCTACGACAAGGTCGTGGTCAAGCCCTTCAAGCAAGTTCTGCCCTAACAGGCTCTAAGGGACGGGCTTGGTGGGAGCGAGCTAGCCCGCTCCCACCAAGCCGCCCCCAACTACACCCCACGCGGCACTATTCATAAATTCCGACAACCGGCCGACAACCTCCTGAATCGATACGAATCAGGAGTTCCAATGCGTCAAGGTCCGATGTCCCTGCTGCTTTGCCTGTTACTGCTGTCCCCTTTCGCCGTGGCCGAGCAGCCGCTGTCGCTGGAAGCCGGGGCGCGGATCACCGAGCTGCAGCAGCGCCTGGAAGAGAGTGAGAAACAGCGCGACGCGCTGACCCTGCAACTGCAGAACCAGGACAGTGAGCGCGAAAGCGCCCAGCTCTCGCGCCTGCGCCAGGACAACCAGCGCCTGAAGCTGGCGGTCAAGGAGCTGCAGGCCGCCAGCAGCGCACCCCAGCGCCTGCTCACCGACCAGCAGCAGTGGTTCCTGATCGGCTCGGTCGTTGCACTGTTGTCGGCAGTCTGCGGTATCTTAGCCAGCGGCGGACACAGAAGACGCCGGCAATGGTTGAATTGAGTGAGACATGAGCGAGCTGTTACTGATTGATGATGACCAGGAACTGTGCGAGCTGCTCGGCAGCTGGCTGACCCAGGAAGGGTTTGCGGTGCGCGCCTGCCACGATGGCCAGAGTGCGCGCCAGGCCTTGGCCACCCACGCACCGGCGGCGGTGGTGCTGGATGTCATGCTGCCCGACGGCAGCGGCCTGGAACTGCTCAAACAGTTGCGCAGCGAGCACACCGACCTGCCGGTGCTGATGCTCTCGGCCCGTGGCGAGCCGCTGGACCGCATCCTTGGCCTGGAGCTGGGCGCCGACGACTACCTGGCCAAGCCCTGTGACCCCCGCGAGCTCACCGCCCGCCTGCGCGCCGTCTTGCGTCGCAGCCACCCCAGCGCGCCCAGCAGCCAGGTCGAGATCGGCGACCTGACCTTCAGCCCGGTGCGCGGCGTGGTCAGCATCGAGGAGCGCGAGATGACCCTCACGCTGTCCGAGAGCCGCATCCTCGAGGCGCTGCTGCGCCAGCCCGGCGAGCCGCTGGACAAGCAGGAACTGGCGCAGATCGGCCTGGGTCGCAAGCTCACGCTCTATGACCGCAGCCTGGACATGCACGTCAGCAACCTGCGCAAGAAGATCGGCCCGCACCCGGACGGCCGTCCGCGCATCGTCGCCCTGCGCAGCCGCGGCTACTACTACAGCCTCTGACAGCGACTAGCCCCCTGTAGGAGCGGCCTTGTGCCGCGAAAGGGCCGCAAAGCGGCCCCGGTGATCTTTGCAAAAACGCTGAAATCCCGGGGCTGCTGCGCAGCCCTTTCGCGGCACAAGGCCGCTCCTACAGAGATCACGCCAGTTGAAAAATCTCAGCAAGACAGCCGCTCCCACAGGATCCGCACGGTGGCTACCGGCATCTTTACCCAGCCTTTACCCTCGCCTGACCGCCCTTGACCTTGATCTCCCTAGACTGGGCTCATCCGGTAACCACCGGCCCCTGAAAGGAGAGACACCATGCGCAAGACCCTGATCGCCCTGATGTTCGCCGCCACCCTGCCGACCGTGGCCATGGCCATGCCTGACGGCGGCCCGCGCCACGACGGCCCGCATCATCGCGGTGACGCGCCTTTCGCCCAGCTGGACCTGAGCCGCGACCAGCGCCAGCAGATCGGCAAGCTGATGGGCGAGCAGATGCAGCAGCGCCGCGACATCACCGAGCGCTACATGGCCAAGCTGCCGGCCGCCGAGCAGAAAGCCATGAAGGACGAACTCAAGGCCAGCCACGACAAGACCGACGGCCAGATCCGCGCCCTGCTCAAGCCCGAGCAGCAAAAGAAGTTCGACGAACTGCAGAAGGAACGCGCCGCGCGCAAGGCCGAATGGAAGGAGTTCCAGGCCTGGAAGGCTGAAAAAGCCGGCAAGGCCCAGTAAGCTGTCAGCCCGATGCCCGGCCCGCGCCCTCGCGGGCCGGGCTTTCGCCCTTTCTCGGAGGTGCTCTTCTTGCGTTCACTGTTCTGGCGCATCCTGGCCAGCTTCTGGCTGGCCATCGCCCTGGTCGCCGGGCTGTCGATCCTGCTCGGGCACATGCTCAACCAGGACACCTGGATCCTCAGCCGCCATCCGGGCCTGAACAACCTGGCCAGTCACTGGGCCCAGCACTATGAACAGGACGGCCTGGAGTCGTCGCAGCGCTTCCTGGAGCGACGCAAGCAGCGCTACAAGATCGATGTGCAGGTGCTCGACGACAGCGGCGATGCCGTGGTGCCCGGCACCTTCCCGCGCCGCGCCGCAGCCTTCGAGGCGCGCCAGCACAACGACGAGCGCCGCCTGCCCTGGCGCCGCCTGACCGAGGAATACACCAGCCCCACCAGCGGCGAGACTTACCTGCTGATCTACCGCATTCCCCACCCCGAACTGGCCGCCTGGCATCGCGAGAGCCTGATCTGGCCGCTCAGCGCCCTGGGGATCGCCCTGGTGGTACTGACCCTGTTCAGCCTGCTGGTGACCCTGTCGATCACCCGCCCGCTCAGCCGCCTGCGCGGCGCGGTGCACGACCTGGGGCAGACCAGCTACCAGCAGAACAGCCTGGCGCGGCTGGCGGTGCGCCGCGACGAGTTCGGCGTGCTGGCCAACGACTTCAACAAGATGGGCGCGCGCCTGCAGAGCCTGATCGGCAGCCAGCGCCAGCTGCTGCGTGATGTGTCCCACGAACTGCGCTCGCCGCTGGCGCGCCTGCGCATCGCCCTGGCCCTGGCCGAGCGCGCCGAGCCGCAGCAGCGCCAGGCCCTGTGGCCGCGCCTGACCCGTGAGTGCGATCGCCTGGAAGACCTGATCAGCGAGATCCTGGTGCTGGCCCGGGTCGATGCCGACCAGGCCCATGCCGAACCCGTGGACCTCAATGCCTTGCTGGGTGGCGTGCGCAAGGACGCCCAGCTGTCAGCGCCGGAACAGGACGTGCGACTGGAGGCGCAGGCAGGCCTGACCTTGCACGGCTGGCCAACCTTGATCGAACGGGCAGTGGACAATTTGTTGCGCAATGCCCTGCGCTTCAATCCGGCCGGGCAGCCGATCGAGGTGCATGCCCGCCGCGAACAGGATCGCATCGTGCTGAGCGTGCGCGATCATGGGCCAGGGGTGGCGGCAGAGCACCTGGCGCAGCTGGGCGAGCCGTTCTTCCGGGCGCCGGGGCAGGAGGCGCCGGGGCATGGCCTGGGGCTGGCGATTGCGCGCAAGGCGGCAGAGCGCCATGGTGGCAGCCTGGTGCTGGGGAATCATCCGCAGGGTGGGTTCATTGCGACGCTGGAGATTCCCTGCAATATCAGTGCAGGCTGACAGATCGCAGGGCTGCTGCGCAGCCCTTTCGCGGCACAAGGCCGCTCCTACAAGAATCCACGATCGCCTGTAGGAGCGGCCTTGCCGGGGCGCCGGACCGGCCGGAAAGTGCCGCAGAGCGGCCCCGCCTCTTACATCACTCGCCCCAGGCGCTGACGTACTGGGCCGTCTCCAGGACCGGCGCCGTGCGTGGCTCGCCCATCGGCGTGCCGACATACAGGTAACCGATCACCTCTTCGTTCGCTTCCAGGCCCAAGCCCTTGTGAACATGGGCATCGAAGGCCATGTCGCCGGTGCGCCACACCGCGCCGATGCCCTGGGCATGGGCGGCGATGAGGATGCCGTGGGCGGCGCAGCCAGCGGCCAGGCGCTGCTCGATCTTCGGCACCTTGAAATGATCCTGCAGCCGAGCGATCACCACGATCAGCAGCGGCGCCCGCAGCGGCATCGCCCGGGCCTTGTCCAGCGCGGCCGGGGTGGCATCGCCCTTGGCCTGTACCGCCTCGGCGAACAGCTCGCCGAGCTTCTCGCGGCCCTGCCCCTCGATGGTCAGGAAGCGCCAGGGGCGCAGCTGGCCATGGTCCGGCGCGCGCAACGCGGCCTGGAACAGTGCCTCGCGCTGGGCGGCATTGGGCGCCGGTTCAGTCAGGCGTGGCACGGAAACACGGTTGAGCAATGCGTCGAGAGCCTCCATGGGCTACCCTCCTGGCAGATTGAAAGTGCGGCCATTCTGCACCATAGCGCCGCCCTCGTGGGATCGGGATTGCCCTGTCGCAGGACCAGCAGCGCTTCCACGACACGCTCAATCGTACGTTTACATCACCTCCCCCACAGGTAGAATGGCGCCCTTTCCGTAGCGAGTCAGAGCAGATCACATGGCGTTGCCGACCTTAAGGATCATTGGTTTCATCATCGGCATCTTCCTGATCACCCTGGCAGTGAGCATGGTGGTGCCCATGGCGACCCTGGTGGTCTTCGAGCGCACCGGCGACATGCCGTCGTTCCTCTGGTCGAGCCTGATCACCTTCCTCGCCGGACTCGGCCTGGTCATCCCCGGCCGCCCCGAGCACGTGCACCTGCGCCCGCGCGACATGTATCTGCTGACCGTCAGCAGCTGGCTGGTGGTCTGCGTGTTCGCCGCCCTACCGTTCCTGCTGACGCAGCACATCAGCTACACCGACGCCTTCTTCGAAAGCATGTCCGGTATCACCGCCACCGGCGCCACCGTGCTCAGCGGCCTGGACAACATGTCGCCGGGCATCCTGATGTGGCGCTCGATGCTGCACTGGCTGGGCGGCATCGGCTTCATCGGCATGGCGGTGGCGATCCTGCCGCTGCTGCGCATCGGCGGCATGCGCCTGTTCCAGACCGAGTCCTCGGACCGCTCGGAGAAGGTCATGCCGCGCTCGCACATGGTCGCCAAGTCGATCGTCGCGGTGTATGTCGGCATCACCGTGCTTGGCAGCCTGGCGTTCTGGTGGGCGGGCATGAGCCCGTTCGACGCGATCAACCACGCCATGTCGGCGATCTCCACCGGCGGGTTCTCCACTTCCGACCAGTCCCTGGCCAAGTGGGACATCCCCGCGGTGCACTGGGTCGCGGTGGTGGTGATGATTCTCGGCAGCCTGCCGTTCACCCTTTACGTGGCCACCTTGCGCGGCCACCGCAAGGCGTTGATCAAGGACCAGCAGGTGCAGGGCCTGCTGGCCATGCTGCTGGCAACCTGGCTGGTGCTCGGCACCTGGTACTGGGCCACCACCGACCTGCACTGGCTCGACGCCTTGCGTCACGTCGCGCTGAACGTCACCTCGGTGGTCACCACCACCGGCTTCGCCCTGGGCGACTACAGCATGTGGGGCAACTTCTCGCTGATGCTGTTCTTCTACCTGGGCTTCGTCGGCGGCTGCTCGGGCTCCACCGCCGGCGGCATCAAGATCTTCCGCTTCCAGGTCGCCTACATCCTGCTCAAGGCCAACCTCAACCAGCTGATCCACCCCCGGGCGGTGATCAAGCAGAAGTACAACGGCCATCGCCTCGACGAAGAGATCGTGCGCTCGATCCTGACCTTCTCGTTCTTCTTCGCCATCACCATCTGCATCATCGCCCTGCTGCTGTCGCTGCTGGGCGTCGACTGGATGACCGCGCTGACCGGTGCCGCCGGCACGGTGTCAGGCGTAGGCCCCGGTCTCGGCGAGGTGATCGGCCCGGCCGGCAACTACGCCAGCCTGCCGGACGCGGCCAAGTGGATCCTCTCCGGCGGCATGCTGCTCGGCCGCCTGGAGATCATCACGGTGCTGGTGTTGTGCATGCCGGCGTTCTGGCGTCACTGACCGACAACCGCGTGCGGTACTCGCTCGGGGTGGTGTCGAACCAGCGGCGGAACG
The DNA here is from genome assembly GCF_036324045.1 of Pseudomonas carassii. Classification (NCBI taxonomy): domain Bacteria; kingdom Pseudomonadati; phylum Pseudomonadota; class Gammaproteobacteria; order Pseudomonadales; family Pseudomonadaceae; genus Pseudomonas; species Pseudomonas carassii. The sequence continues at coordinate 271,471 of NZ_JAZDCT010000001.1, forward strand.
CCCGGTAGAAGTTGCTCGGATCGGCGAAACCCAGCAGGTAGGCGGTTTCCAGCAAGGTGGTGCCGGGCTGGGCCAGGTACTGCTCGGCCAGTTCGCGGCGGGTGTCGTCGAGCAGGGTCTGGAAGCTGGTGCCCTCGTCCTGCAGGCGCCGTTGCAAGGTGCGCTGCGACAGGTGCAGGGCCTGGGCCACGGTCTCGCGCTTGGGCTCGCCCTGGGGCAGGATGCGGCACAGTACCTGGCGTACCCGGTGGGTCACGCGGCTTTCCGAGAAGCGCGCCAGGTATTCCCCGGCAAAGCGATCATGCAGCACCGCCATCGCTTCGTTGGCGGTCGGCAGCGGCGCCTCCATGTCGGCACGCTCGAGTACCAGCGCGTCATGGGGCGCGCCAAATACCAGCGGCGCATGGAAGGCCACCTTGTACGGCTCGACATTCTTCGGCTGGCCGCCCTGGATCAGCACCCGCCGAGGCTGGATCGGCCGCCCGCTGAGCCAGGTGCACAGGGCCAGGGCGCAGGCCAGGGACGCCTCGGCGCTGTGCCGGGTCGGCGGCAGGTGGTCGCCATGCACGGTCAGCACCAGGGCGTAGCCGTCGGGCTCGCGGCGAAAGCTCAGGTCCGAACTCTCGGCGATGATCCGCTGGTAGCGCACCAGGCGTTCGAAACCCTCGGCCAGGGTGCGGCTGGACATCAGCGCATAGCCCACCACATGGAACGAGGCCGGACGCACCACCCGGGCCATGTTCAGGCCGATGGCCTCGTTGCCCGACAACTCGACCGCCAGCTGCCACAGCCGGGTCATCGAATCCTGGGTGAATCGCGCATCGGGGTCGTCGAGGGCGGAAAAGTCGAGCCCGAGCTGCTTGAACATGGCCGGACAATCGAGCCCTTCCAGCTCGAGTGCCTTGACGATCCCTGATGCCCAGCTGGCTGACGTGGTTCTCTCACTCATGACAGGCTCTTGTGCTGACCGCTCCTGCGGTGAACCGAAAGGATACTCAATTGGCGCCTATTGTCACTGGCCACTGCCCCCAGTGACTCTAGACTCGATTCAGGCTCCACGCCGTGTATCCTGTTAGCACGACCCGCAGATCCGGAAGCCCGCCATGACCCGCACAGCGCAGTTCCGCAGTTTTGCCGAGTTCTATCCCTACTACCTGGGCGAGCACAGCAACGCCACCTGCCGCCGCCTGCACTTCGTCGGCACCAGCCTGGTGATCGCCCTGCTCGCCTACAGCATCGGCAGCGGCCAGTGGCTGTTGCTGCTGGCCGTGCCGCTGGCCGGCTATGGCTTCGCCTGGGCCGGGCATTTCTTCTTCGAGAAGAACCGACCGGCCACCTTCACCCATCCCTGGTACAGCCTGGTCGGCGACTTCGCCATGTTCCGCGACATCCTGCTGGGCCGCCTCAGCCTCTGAATCGGCCCGCAAGGCCAAGTTCGCGTCCCGGCCGGCCACTGCCAAAGACCGCGTCCTGGCCAACACTGCCAGGCATGTCCCCGACACGAGTGGCCCGCGGCGATGAACAAGCAAGCGAACTTCAGCCACATGCGCGACGGCACCGCCCAGGACTGGGCGATCATCGCCGACGACTTTCGCGCCTATGCCCGGCAGTTGCCCCAGCGCATCGTCGCCCACCTGCGCCTGCTCGATGGCGACTTCGGCGGCTTTCCCATCGATCGCCTGAGCCACTCGCTGCAGACCGCCACCCGCGCCTACCGTGACGGTCGCGACGAGGAATACGTGGTCTGCGCCCTGCTGCATGACATCGGCGACACCCTCGGCAGCTACAACCACCCGGATATCGCCGCGGCGATCCTCAAGCCCTTCGTCGGCGCCGAGAACCTGTGGATGATCGAGAAGCACGGGATCTTCCAGGGCTACTACTTCTTCCACCACCTGGGCATGGATCGCCACTTGCGCGAGCAGTTCAGCGATCACCCGCAATACCAACGGACCATCGAGTTCTGTGCGCGCTACGACGCGGCGGCGTTCGACCCCGAGTACCCGAGCCTGCCGCTGTCGTTCTTCGAACCGATGATGGAGCGGCTGTTCGCCCAGCCCAGGCAGTCGATCTACAAGGCGGCCTTGAAGGCGTCGGCCTGATTCCCGATCCCCCCCACCTGTAGGAGCGGCCTTGTGCCGCGAACTGGCTGCGCAGCAGCCCCGACGATCTTGAGACATCCCCGAGATCCTGGGGCCGCTACGCGCCCCTTTCGCGGCACAAGGCCGCTCCTACAGGGCTGAAACCGACCTAGGCCGGCTCGCCCAGCTCCGCCAGGCGCGACGCGGCTTCGCGCGCCTGCGCCTCGGCGAACCGGTACAGTTCGATCCGCCCGTCCCAGTGCTCGATCAGCGCCGTGCACGACTCCACCCAGTCGCCGCAGTTGAGGTACTCCACCTCGCCCACCCGGCGAATCTCGGCATGGTGGATATGCCCGCACACCACGCCCTGGAAGCCACGCCGGGTGCACTCGTGGGCAATGGCGTCCTCGAAGTCGCTGATGAAGTTCACCGCGCCCTTGACCTTGTGCTTGAGGTACGCCGACAACGACCAGTAGCCATAGCCATAACGGGCGCGCCAGTGGTTGAGCCAACGGTTGAGCACCAGGGTGAACTCGTAGGCCCGGTCGCCGAGAAACGCCAGCCAGCGGTGGTAGCGGGTGATCACGTCGAACTGGTCGCCGTGGATCACCAGCAGCCGCCGACCGTCGACGGTAAGGTGCTCGGCCTCATCCACCAGCTGGATGTTGCCCAGGATCAGTTTCGAGTAGCGGCGCAGGAACTCGTCATGGTTGCCGGTGACATAGATCACCTCGGTACCGCGTTTGCTCAGGGTCAGCAGGCGGCGGATGACGTTGGTGTGAGCCTGGGGCCAGTAGATGCCGCCGCGCAGTTTCCAGCCGTCGATGATATCGCCGACCAGGTAGATGCGCTCGGCCTGGTAGCCCTTGAGGAAGTGCGCGAGGTGTTCGGCCTGGCAATCCCGGGTGCCCAGGTGCACATCGGAAATCCACAGGGTACGGACACGCTGCTTGCGTGACGGGCGGAGAGGTTCGGCGTGGGTCATGGGCAGGCTCCGGCGCTGTTTGCTGGAGACTGGCAGGCACAGGTGACAGATTGGTGGCAGGCGCATGACCATCCTGCGCGCGCCTGGAGGTGTACACTCTTCACCTGCTTCGTGAGGACTCACCATGACCGCCGCCCCCCTGCTTTCGCTGCGCCATTATCGCCACGACCTGATCGCCCACAGCCACGACCACCCGCAGCTGGTGTTCGGCCTGGGCGGGCGCCTGGACTTCGAGGTGGATGGCCGCGGCGGCCGGGTCGGTCGCCAGGACCTGATGGTGGTGCCTGCCGGGGCCCACCACACCTGCGGCAGCCCCGAGGGCAGCCACTGCCTGGTGCTGGACGTGCCGGGCGGGCACTGGCTCGGCGACCACCTGGGCGAGCACGCCGACAACAGCCGCCGCCTGCTCGACCGCCCCGGTCCCCTGGGCCTGAACAGCCGCCAGCAGCAGTTGGTCGACTGGCTGGCGGCAAGCCCGGTGGACGACCCATTGATTGCCCGCCAGGGCGCGGTGCTGTTGCTGGCCAGCCTCAACCTGCAGGCCGGTGCCCCGGTACTCGCCAGCAGGCGCTTGCCCTATGCCGCCTTCGACCGGCATATCGAGCAGCACGCCGCCTATCCATTGCAAGTCGCCGACCTGGCGCGCCTGGCCGGGCTCTCCAGCGCACGACTGCACGCGCGTTTTGCCAGCGAGTGCGGCATGACGCCGATGGACTATATCCGTCAGCGGCGGTTGTCGATGGCGCGGAGACTGTTGCGAGAGACGCTGTTGCCGGTGGGTGAGGTCGCGGCGCGGGTGGGGTATGGCTCGCAGAGCGCCTTCAGCGCGGCGGTGATGCGGGCGTTCGGCTGCACGCCACTGGCGTTGCGGCGCGAGTCCTGCGACAACGGGCGCGAGGTGGGCGACAGACACAGGTAGACCGGGCTCTTACACTGAGCGCCAAGATCTTCTCTCCCTGCGAATGCAAAGGACCACCATGAACCACCGCACCGCCCTCGGCGCCCTGCATATCGGCGCGCTGTTCTTCGGCCTGACCGGCGTCTTCGGCAAGCTGGCCGCCAGCGCCAGCCCCTCGATCATCGTCTTCGGCCGCGCCCTGTTCGCGGTGCTGGCGCTGGCACTGTTCGCCAGCCTGGCGCGCCAGGCCTGGCAACCGCTGCGCGGCCAGGACCTGCGCCGCCTGCTGCTGGGCGGCGCGCTGCTGGCCGGGCACTGGGTGAGCTTCTTCATCGCGGTCAAGGTCGGCGGCGTGGCCATCGCCACCCTCGGTTTCGCCAGCTTCCCGGCCTTCACCGTGATCCTCGAGGGCCTGCTGTTCCGCGAACGCATCCGCCGCAATGAAGCGCTGCTGGTGCTGCTGGTGAGCATCGGCCTGGTGCTGGTCACACCGGCCTTCGACCTGGCCAGCGAGGCCACCGGCGGGCTGCTCTGGGCGCTGCTCTCGGGCCTGCTGTTCTCGCTGCTGTCGCTGATCAACCGCGCCGGCTCCGGCCGCCTGCCTGCCGTACAGGCGGCGCTGTGGCAGAACCTGGTGGTTAGCCTGTGCCTGCTGCCGTTCGCCGCGCCCGGCCTGGGCGCGGTGGCGCCGCTGGACTGGCTGTGGATCGCCCTGCTCGGGGTCTTCTGCACCGGCGTCGCCCACAGCCTGTTCGTCGCCAGCCTGGCGGTGATCAAGGCGCGCACCGCCGCGGTGGTGTTCGGCATGGAGCCGGTCTACGGCATCGCAGTGGCCTGGGTGGTGTTCGCCGAACAGCCGACCCTGCGCATGCTCGCCGGCGGCGCCTTGATCATTTTTGCCATCGTGCTGTCCAGCCGCCTGGCCGCCGAGCAACCCGCCCGCCAGCCACAGCCCGAAAGCGCCTGATCAGCGATCGCTGTGGCCCAGGTCGCGCTGCGGATCGATCTGGTCACGCACCCGCTGCTTGAGCACCTTGGCCTCGGGGAAGCCGCCGTCGGCCTTGCGTTCCCAGATCTGCACGCCGTCGCAAGTGATGCGGAACACCCCACCGGTGCCGGGCTCCAGCGCCACCTGGCCGAGGTCGTCGGCAAAGGTGCTGAGCAGCTCCTGGGCCAGCCAAGCGGCGCGCAGCAGCCACTGGCACTGGGTGCAATAGGTAATGACGATTTGCGGCTTGCTGTCTGCCATGTAGGGAAACTCCGTAGGAAGGGCCGCTTATACTAGCGGTCTTTATCCTCTGGTTTGAGACTCACGATGCGCCGCCTGCTGTACTGCCTCCTGCTGATGCTCACCTCCTTCACTGTGCTTGCCGCCGAAGCGGCACGGCCGAAGATCGGCCTGGTGCTGTCGGGCGGCGCCGCCCGCGGCCTGGCCCATATTGGCGTGCTCAAGGCCCTGGAGGAACAGGGCGTGCGCATCGACGCCATCGCCGGCACCAGCATGGGCGCAGTGGTCGGCGGGTTGTACGCCTCGGGCTACAGCATCGCCGAACTGGAAAAGCTGGCCACCACGCTGGACTGGCAGCAGGCGCTGTCCGATGCGCCGCCGCGCAAGGATGTGCCGTTCCGGCGCAAGCAGGACGACCGCGACTTCCTGGTCAAGCAGAAGCTGAGCTTTCGCGACGACGGCAGCCTGGGCCTGCCGCTGGGGGTGATCCAGGGCCAGAACCTGGCCCTGCTGCTGGAAAGCAAGCTGGCCCACACCGCCGACATCCGCGACTTCGACAAGCTGCCGATCCCCTTCCGCGCCGTGGCCACCGACATCACCAGCGGCGAGAAGGTGATCTTCCGCCGCGGCCACCTGCCCCAGGTGATCCGCGCCAGCATGTCGATCCCGGCGGTGTTCGCCCCGGTGGAGCTGGACGGCCGGCTGCTGGTGGACGGCGGCATGACCGACAACATCCCGGTGGACGTGGTGCGCGAAATGGGCGTGGACCTGGCCATCGTCGTCGACATCGGCACCCCGCTGCGCAACCGCAAGCAACTGGCCACGGTGGTGGACGTGCTCAACCAGTCGATCACCCTGATGACCCGGCGCAACTCCGAGGAACAATTGGCCACCCTGCGCCGCGAGGACATCCTGGTACAGCCGCCGCTGTCGGCCTTCGGCGTCACCGATTTCGGCCGCGCCCAGGACATGATCGACGCCGGCTACCGCGCCACCCGCGCCCTCGACCCGCGCCTGGCGGCGCTGCGCCAGCCCGAGGGCGACAGCAACCTGGCGGTGGCGCGCTCACCGAAACAACGCACGCCGATCATCACCGCAATCCGGGTGGAGAACGATTCCAAGGTCAGCGACGACGTGATCCGCTACTACATTCGCCAGCCCATCGGCGAGCCGCTGGATCTCGGCCGCCTGCAGACCGACATGGGCACCCTCTATGGCCTGGACTACTTCGACCAGGTGCAGTACCGCGTGGCGCACAAGGGCGACGAACATACCCTGGTGATCAACGCCCGTGGTCGGCGTGGAGGCACCGATTACCTGCGCCTGGGGCTGAACCTGTCGGACGACCTGCGCGGCGACAGCGCCTTCAACCTCGGCGCCAGCTACCGGGTCAACGGCATCAACCAGCTCGGCGGCGAATGGCTGACCCGCGCGCAGATCGGCGACGAGCAGGAGCTGTACAGCGAGTTCTACCAGCCATTGGACGTGGGCTCGCGCTACTTCATCGCCCCCTACCTGGCCCTGGGCTCGCAGAACGTCGAGGCGACCCTGGACAACGACCCGGTGGCCGAGTATCGCCTGGAGCGCTACGGCTTCGGGCTCAATGTCGGTCGGCAGATCGGCACCTATGGCGAGGTGCGCCTGGGCGTGGGCAAGGCCTGGGGCAATGCCGAGGTGCGCATCGGCGACCAGGACCTGCCCAAGGTCAGCTTCAACGAGGGCTTCTACGAGCTCAAGTACTCGTTCGATACCTTCGACAACGTCTACTTCCCCCACAGCGGCGAGGACATCGGCCTGACCGTGCGCAAGTACGACAAGTCACTGGACTCGGACCAGGATTACCGGCAGTGGCTGTTCAACCTGGACAAGGCCATCAGCAGCGGGCCGAACACCCTGGTGCTGGGCGGGCGCTACGGGCGCACCCTGGACGATGCCGAAGTGGTCACTTCCAGCTTCGTGTTCGGCGGCGCCCGGCAGCTGTCTGGGTTCCGTCAGGATTCGATCTCCGGGCAGAACATGAGCCTGCTGCGCATGGTCTACTACCGCCGCCTGACGCCACGGGCCTACCTGCCGCTGGATTTCCCGCTGTACCTGGGCGGCTCGCTGGAGCGTGGACGGGCGTGGAACAACGACAATGAGTTCGACAGTGGCTATATCAATGCGGCGAGCATCTTCCTGGGGCTGGAAACGCCGCTGGGGCCGTTGAACCTGAGCTATGGGGCCAATGATGCCCATGAGAAGGCGGTGTACCTGAACCTGGGGCATACCTTCTAGGCTTGCCCCGCGATTGATGAAGGGTTCAGGACTTCTCGAGATTATCGAGAATCTTCGCATGCACGCGCATGCACACTTCCATGTCGGCCTCGTCTATGCCGGTGAACAGCTCGAGGCGCAAGGCATTGGCGATGGTCTCGATCTGGTCGATCAGCGGCTTGGCCGGCGGGCATAGCAGGATCTTCTTGGCCCGGCGGTCTTCCATCACCGCCTGGCGGCGCACCAGTCCCTGGCTCTCCAGGCTGTCGAGTAGGCGCGCCAGGGTCGGGCCCTCGACGCCCACGCTCTGAGCCAGCTCACGCTGGGTCGGCGCCTCGTCGAACCTGGCCAGGTGCAACAGCACCAGCCAACGGGCTTGCGACAGGTTGAGCCCGGCCAGGCGGCGGTCCAGTTCGGCACGCCAGCCCCGGGACATCTGGGCCAGCTGCATGCCGAAGCGGTGTTGGTTGTCGGTCAGGGGCATAAGCAACTCAATGAATAGAACTAATTATTAGCCAGCTAATCATGGCCCGGCCAATCAGGCAAGGTTCGACGCCACGGAAATGGCTGATAATCATGTAAGGGTATGACAAAGGTCAGCAATTGGCGCAAATGCCGGCAATCACAGGCCGAACTCCACCGCCAGCGCCGCCCGTACGCAGTGCAGGACGCCTTCCGGCACCCGCTGGCCGAACAACGGCGCCACGCCGGACACCGGCGGCAACTCGCCCTCGCCGTCGAGGAAGGCGTCCTGCACTTCCATCATCAGTTCTTCCGGCAGGTCCAGCGCCTGCTCCAGGCTCAGTTCCTGGCGGCCGATGGCCTCGGCCAGCAGGCTGTAGACGTTCTTCTCGGTGCAGTTCAGTTGCCCGGCGATCTGCGCCGGGGTCATGCCGGCGCGGGCCAGGCTGACCAGTTCGTGGCGCAGGTCGAGCACCACCTTCGGCGCCTCCTCGGTGCCACCGGCGCCGTTGAGCACTTCGAGGAAGGCCTGGCCGTAGCGCTCCAGCTTGCGCGCGCCGACACCGCTGACCTGGGCCATGTCGCTGAGGCTGGTGGGCATGCTGCGCAGCATCTCCAGCAGGGTGGAGTCTGGGAAGATGACGTAAGGCGGCACGCTGTGCTCCTCGGCCAGCTTGCGCCGCAGGGTGCGCAGCGCTTCCCACAGCTCGCGCTCCTCGGCCCGCACCAACTGGCTGGCCGGGCTGCCGCCGCTGGAGGAAGACTTGGCCACGGTCTGCGGCTTGAGGTCGCGGCGCAGTTGCAGGTTCACCTCGCCGCGCAGCAGCGGCCGGCAGCTGTCGGACAGACGCAGGCCACCGTAGCCTTCCAGGTCGATGTCCACCAGGCCGCGCGCCACCAACTGGCGGAACAGCGAGCGCCACTCGGCTTCGGCCAGCGCCTTGCCGACGCCGAATACCGACAGCTTCTCGTGGCCAAAATTGCGCACCTTCTCGGTGTCCTTGCCCAGCAGCACGTCGACCAGATGGCCGACGCCATAGCGCTGACCGGTGCGGAACACCGTCGACAGGGCTTGACGCGCAGGCTCGGTGGCATCCCAGGTCTGCACATTGTCGACACAGTTGTCACAATGCCCGCACGGCTGCTCGAGCACTTCGTCGAAGTAGGCCAGCAACGACTGGCGACGGCAGCGCGTCTCTTCGCACAGCGCCAGCATGGCGTCGAGCTTGTGCTGCTCGATGCGTTTGTGGCGCTCGTCGCCCTCGGAGTTCTGCAGCATCTGCTTGAGCATCACCATGTCCTGCAGGCCGTAGGCCATCCAGGCGTCCGAGGGCAGGCCGTCACGGCCGGCACGGCCGGTTTCCTGGTAATAGGCCTCGAGCGACTTGGGCAGGTCGAGGTGGGCGACGAAGCGCACGTTGGGCTTGTCGATGCCCATGCCGAAGGCGATGGTCGCGACCATGATCAGCCCTTCCTCGTTGAGGAAGCGGTGCTGGTTGGCGGCGCGGGTCTCGGCGGCCAGGCCCGCGTGGTACGGCAGCGCCGGGAAGCCCTGGTCGCACAGGAAGGCAGCGGTCTCATCGACCTTCTTGCGCGACAGGCAGTAGACGATACCGGCGTTGCCGCGGCGCTCGCCGAGGAACGCCATCAGCTGCTTGCGCGGCGACTCCTTGGGCACGATGCGGTAGAAGATGTTCGGCCGGTCGAAGCTCGACAGGAAACGCTCGGCGCCCTGCAGGTGCAGGCGCTGGACGATCTCCTCGCGGGTGCGCATGTCGGCGGTGGCGGTCAGGGCGATGCGCGGCACATGCGGGAACAGCTCGGCGAGCTGCCCCAGTTGCAGGTACTCTGGGCGGAAGTCGTGGCCCCATTGCGACACGCAGTGGGCCTCGTCGATGGCGAACAGGGCGATGTCCAGGCCACGCAGGAAGTCCAGCATGCGCGGCTGGACCAGGCGCTCAGGGGCCAGGTAGAGCATCTTCACCTCGCCACGGCGCAGGCGCCCGGCCAGGTCGCGCTGCTGCTCGGCGCTGAGGGTGGAGTTCAGCGCCGCGGCGGCCACGCCCAGTTCGTCGAGGGTGGCAACCTGGTCGTCCATCAGCGCGATCAGCGGCGACACCACCACGGTCAGGCCCGGACGCAGCAGGCCAGGCACCTGGAAGCACAATGACTTGCCACCACCGGTGGGCATCAGCACCAGGGCGTCGCCGCCACCTGCCACGCATTCGATGATCGCTGCCTGGCGCCCGCGGAAACTGTCGTAACCGAAGACATCCTTGAGGACGCGCTGAGCCTGTTCGAGCATTTGCCACTCCAAAATCGCCGTACCATCCTGGACTCAGGCTGGACGATAAATCCGCCGCGCACACATCGAATGCGTAAGCGGTTTTTGCCAGATGGCAGGAAAACGCCACCAGAGCACGAAAAACTGCGGAGTATACCCGACTGCCCCACCCCCGGCATGCCCCGCGGACAGACGTTCCCTTTGCCCCGCAGCCGCCGCAAGGTGCTAGAATTCACTATCGTTTATTCCCCAAGGTAGCCCTGTAATGTCCTTCGCCGAGCAACTGACCCGCCTGCAAGCCTTCCTCGACGCCGATGAGCTGCACGAAGAAGCGCTGGACTACGTCGCCGCCCACGGCTACCTGACCGCGCTGTCGATCTGCTCCGAGGAAGTTCCTGAACGCGAATGGATCGACGCGCTGTTCGCCGAAGAACCGCACTATGCCAGCGATGCCCAGCGCACCGAGATAGAGGCCACCCTGGTCGCGCTCAAGGCGCACATCGCCCGCCAACTGGCCAGCGACGAGGAATTCGACCTGCCCTGCGAGCTGGACCTGACCGACGAGCCGGATGATTCCGACCTGCGCGGCTGGTGCATCGGCTTCATGGAGGGCGTGTTCCTGCGTGAAGAGGCCTGGTTCGAGAACGCCGAGGAAGAAGTTAGCGAAATGCTGCTGCCGATCATGGTCGGCTCGGGCCTGTTCGACGAGCAGCCGGAGTTCGCCGACATCGCCGGCAACGCCAACCTGCAGGACGACATGATCGTGCAGATCCCCGAGGCACTGAGCGCCCTGTTCCTGCTGCTGCACGCCCCTGAAGAGAAACCTGCCCTGCTCAAGCCGCGCCACCACTGATCAACGTGGTGCGCTACCTGCTGCTGGCCGCCGGCTGGCTCAGTGTCGCGCTCGGGGTGGCGGGGATCTTCCTGCCGGTGCTGCCCACCACCCCGTTCCTGCTGCTGGCGGCGGCCTGCTTCGCCCGCAGCTCGCCGCGCTTTCACCACTGGTTGGTGAATCATCCGCAACTCGGGCCGTGGATCCGTGACTACCTCAGCGGCGAGGGGATTCCGCTGCGGGGCAAGGTCTATGCGATCGGCCTGATGTGGGCCAGTATCGGGCTGTCCTGCTACCTGGTGCCGCTGTTCTGGGCACGGGTGTTCATGCTGACCAGCGCGGTGCTGGTCAGCCTCTACATCCTCAAGCAGAAGACCCTGCAGCGACCGAATTGAGCCGGATGGCCAAGCACAATCCCCCTGTAGGAGCGGCCTTGTGTCGCGAAAGGGGCGCGAAGCGGCCCCAGGATTTCAGCATTGATGCAAAGATCGCCGGGGCCGCTTTGCGGCCCTTTCGCGACACAAGGCCGCTCCTACAGGGGAATGCGTAACAGCACGCCTCGGTTCATCTCCCCGCCGCCTACACCGTATCCACCTTCAACGAATGGTCATTGAGCATGCCGGTGATGATGGTCGCGGTGTCATGCCCCGCCGCGATCACCCCGCCCGCCCCGGCCGCGACCCCGTAGTGCTGTGCCAGGTCCACCCCGGCCAGGTCGATGGTCTGGGTCGGCGCCGCGCCGGCGACGCTGCTCACTTCGATGGTTGACACCACGTTGACGCCGCTGCCGCTGACCTTGAAGTGCAGGTAGTCGTCCAGCGACGCGCTGGTGGCGTTCTCGCCCTGCAGCAGTTGCGACAGGTCCAGCCGATCGCTGCCCGGGGTGAAGTCGGTCACGGTGTCGTGCCCGGTATCGCCCTTCAGCCAGACGAAGGTGTCGTTGCCGCTGCCACCGGTGAGGGTGTCATCGCCGCGCCCGCCGATCAGGATGTCGTTGCCGGCACCGCCCCTGAGCACATCGTTGCCCGCGCCGCCATTGAGCAGGTTGTCGCCGTCGTTGCCGGTCAGGGTGTCGTTGTAGTCCGAGCCGATCAGGTTCTCGATGCCGTTGAGGGTATCCAGCCCCGCGCCGACGGTGTTCTGCTGGCCGACATGGCTCAGGTCGACAGTCACGCCACTGCTTGCCCTGGCATAGCTGGCGGTGTCGTTGCCGGGGCCGCCGTCGAGCAAGTCATTGCCCGGTCCGCTGATCAGCAGGTCGTCGCCATCGCCGCCATACAGGCTGTCGTTGCCTGTGCCGGCCACCAGCACATCGTTGCCGGCACCGCCGTGCAGGGTGGTGTCGCCCATCCCGGCCAGCAGCACATCGTCCCCTGAAGTACCGGTGAGGGCATTGCCGGCCTGATAGGTGATGTCCACCGCGCCAGTGGCCGTACCGCCATGGTTGTCGCTGACGCTGTAGCTGCCGTGGTAGTCGTCATTGCTGGCGTTGCTGTAGTCCACCACCAGGCTCAGCTTGTAGTTCTCGGCGGCCTTGCTGTTGCCCGAGGCGTTCTCGGTGTTGATTACATGGATGCTGTACACGCCGTCATGGCTGGCCGTGAAGCTGCCGCCATCGGCGATGGTCTGGTAGCTGCCGCTGGCATCCTTCCATTCCATCAGCAGGTTGCCGGCGGGCCGGTCATGGTCGAGGGTCAGGGTCTCGCCCTTGCGCAGAGTGACCGTCAGGGTGTCCTCGTCGTTGGCATTGGCGCTGCTGATCGAGCCCAGGTAACCGGCCACCACCAGGGCGGCGGTCATGCTGCCGTTGAGGCTGGTGAACTCGCTGCGGGCCAGGTCGCGCAGCTGGTTCTCGGCCTTGTTGGCGGTGGCGTTGAAGGTGATGGTCTGCGCCTGCGTGCCCGCCGTGAAGCCCGCGCCCTTGTCGGCGAAGTTGGTGTTGAAGGTGGTCGGCGTGGCGCTCAGGGTATCGTGGTCCGGATCGCTGTCATTGGCCAGCAAGGCCTCTGCCGGCACGCTCAGGGTCGCACCCTTGATGTTGGTGATGATGTGGTCGGCGCCGGCGACCGGCGCGCCGTTGCTGTTGATGTTCACCGTCAGGCTGGCGCTGCGGGTATCGCCGTCGTTGTCGCTGGCGGTGAAGCCGAACTTCTCCACCTGGCCGCTGCCGTTGTCCTTCGGCGGCGTGTAGGTGAACTCGCCGTTGTCCATGTTCACCACCAGGGTGCCGCCCAGGCCGGTCTTGATGTTCAGGCTGTTGCTGACGGTGTCGAACGAGGCCTTGTCCACTCCGCCACTGACCGCATAACCGCCCTGCCCGCCATTGGCCTTCGGATCGTAGGTGTAGGTGGTGCCGTCCACCAGCAGCGCCTTGATGAAGCCGCCGTCGGCGCCGAAGTCGCCGCCGCTCATCAGGCTGCCGGTGATCGGCGCGCCCTGCACCGTGCCGGAGAGCACCGTACTCAGCTGGCTGAGGTCGGTGACCACCACCGAGTTGGTGTCGGTGTGGCTGCTGCCGTCGTAGGCCAGCGGGTCTAGGTTGCCCTCGTTGACGCCGCTGCCCATGCCGATGGCGTAGGACTTGATGCCGTTGTTGTCGAGGAAGGTTTCCCAGGCGGCCTCGCGCGGCGCTGTCATGGCGTGGCCGTTGGTGGGCTCGCCGTCGGAGAAGAAGTAGCTGATGTTCTGCGCCCCCACCAGCTTGCCGGTGGTGGCGAAGGCTTCCTGGGCCTTGGTGGCCGCCGAGTCGTAGTAGGTCGAGCCGCCGGGATTGAGCCCGGCGATCAGGCTCTTGGCCTCGCTGATCGAGACCCACACCGGCGTCTTCATCTCGGCGCCGGTGCCGAAGGTGACGATCTGCACCTTGATGTCGCCCATCTCGTCGTACTTGTCGAGCAAGGCGCTGATGGCCTGCTTGGCCAGCTCCAGGCGGGTCAATCCCGGCACGCCGGAGCTTGCGGCCATGCTGCTGGAAACATCCACCACCAGCAGGATGTTGGAGTCCACCTGGCCGGGCGTGATGCTGCGCACCGCGCACTGCACCTTCGGCACATCGTCGACGATGTTGATGGCGATGGTGCTGGTGACGCTGTTGCCCAGGGCGTCGGTGGCCTTGTAGGTGAAGTACTCGTTGACGGTGTTGGCCCCGTCGTTGGCGCCACCCGGGGTCTTCGGCGCCGAGGTCAGGGTGTAGGTGTAGGAGCCGTCGCCGTTGAGCTGGATCTGGCCGTACTGGCCCACGGCGTTGCCGACCAGGCTGTAGGTCAGTGCGCCGACGCCGCCATGCACCGAGCCGACCAGGCTGCCGGAGGCGGTCTCGCCGGTGGAGCCCGGATCGCTGCCGGTCACGCTGCCGGCGGCCAGGTCGTTGCCATCCTTGTGCAGGTCCAGGGCTTTTTCGTAGACGGTGACGTCGTTGTCCTCGCACGCCACCAGCTTGCTGTCCTGGACATTGACGCGGATGGTCGTGGTGCTCTCGTCGCCATCGGCGTCGCGGATGGTGTAGACGAAACTGTCGGTCGCCCCGGCGGGCGGCACGCTGTCGGGGTTGGCGTGGTAGGTGGCGTTGCCCTGGCTGTCCAGGGTCAGGTAGCCGTACTGGCCGACGATCGTGTCGCCGACATGGCCGATGGCTGACGTCGAGGTGTCAGAGCCTGCTCGCACGCCGACCACGTATTGTCCGTCGGCACGCACATCGGCGCCGACCACGTCGTTGTCCAGCACGTTGCCGCTGACACTGGCGCCCTCCTTGACCGAGGCCACGTCGCAATGGGCCTTGGGTACGTCGTCGACGATGCTGACCACGATGGTGCTGGTGGTGGTGTTGCCGAGCGAATCCTTCACCTGGTAGGTGAAGCTCTCGGTGACCACATTCGGGCCATCGTTGGCGTGGTTGGGCGAGTTCGGCGCCGAAGTCAGGGTGTAGGTATAGGTGCCATCGCTGTTCAGCTGGATCTGGCCATACTGCCCGGCGGCATTGCCCACCAGGGTGAAGGTCAGGGCACCGATGCCGCCGCTGACCGAACCAGCCAGCGAGCCGCTGGTGGTTTCCGTGGTGGCGTGCGGATCGCTGCCGGTGACCGTGCCTGCGGCCAGGTCGTTGCCGTCCTTGGTCAGGTCCAGGGCTTTCTCGTAGACCTTGGCCGTGTCGTCGGGGCAGGCGACCAGCGAGATATCGTGCACGTCGATGGTAATGGTGGTGGTGCTCTCGTCGCCATCGGCATCGCGAATGGTATAGACGAACACGTCCGTGGCTCCGGCCGGCGCCACGCTGTCGGGGTTGGCGTGATAGGTGGCGTTGCCCTGGGCATCGAGGGTCAGGTAGCCGTACTGCCCAACCACATTGCTGCCCAACTGGCCGATGGCCGAAGTCGAGGTGTCGGAACCGGCGCGCACGCCGACCACGTACTTGCCATCGGCCGGCACGTCCGCGCCGATCACATCGTTGACCAGCACATTGCCGCTGACGGTGCCGCCTTCGTAGACATTGGCGAAGTCGCTGTGGGCCTTGGGCACGTCGTCGACAATGCTGATCACGATGGTGCTGGTGGTCGAATTGCCGAGCGAGTCCTTCACCTGGTAGGTGAAGGTTTCGGTCAGCACGTTCGGCCCGTCGTTGACGTGATTCGGCGAATTCGGCGCCGAGGTCAGGGTGTAGGTGTAGGAGCCATCGGCGTTCAGCTGGATCTGACCGTACTGGCCGGTGGCATTGCCGACCAGGGTGAAGGTCAGGGCGCCGATGCCGCCGCTGACCGAACCGGCCAGCGAACCGCCGGTGGTTTCGGCGGTGGATTGCGGATCACTGCCAATGACGTTGCCTGCGGCCAAGTCGTTGCCGTCCTTGGCCAGGTCCAGGGCGTTTTCGTAGACTTTGGCCGTGTCGTCCGGGCAGGCGACCAGCGAGTTGTCGTGGACGTTGATGGTGAGGGTGGTGGTGCTCTCGTCGCCATCGGCATCGCGGATGGTGTAGACGAACACGTCCGTGGCTCCGGCCGGCGCCACGCTGTCGGGGTTGGCGTGATAGGTGGCGTTGCCCATGGCATCGAGGGTCAGGTAGCCGTACTGCCCAACCACATTGCTGCCCAGCTGGCCGATGGCCGAGGTCGAGGTGTCGCTGCCTGCGCGCACGCCGACCACGTACTTGCCATCGGCCGGCACATCCGCGCCGATCACATCGTTGACCAGCACATTGCCGCTGACGGTGCCGCCTTCGTAGACATTGGCGAAGTCGCTGTGGGCCTTGGGCACGTCGTCGACGATGCTGATCACGATGGTGCTGGTGGTCGAGTTGCCAAGCGAATCCTTCACCTGGTAGGTGAAGGTTTCCGTCAGCACGTTCGGCCCGTCGTTGACGTGATTCGGTGAATTCGGCGCCGAGGTCAGGGTGTAGGTGTAGGAGCCATCGGCGTTCAGCTGGATCTGACCGTACTGGCCGGTGGCATTGCCGACCAGGGTGAAGGTCAGCGCCCCTGTTCCACCACTGATGGAGTTGGCCAGCGAGCCGCTGGCCGTCTCGCCGGTCGAGCCTGGCTGGCTGCCGACCACGTTCCCTGCGGCCAGGTCGTTGCCATCCTTGGTCAGGTCGAGCGCGTTCTCGTAGACCGTGACTTCGCTGTCGGCACTGGCGATCAACGAGCAATCACGCACGTCGATGGTGATGGTGGTGGTGCTTTCGTCGCCGTCACTGTCCCGCACGGTGTAGACGAACACGTCCGTGGCCCCGGCCGGTGCCACGGCGTTGGGGTTGGCGTGGTAGGTGGCGTTGCCCTGGGCGTCCAAGGTCAGGTAACCGTACTGGCCCTGTACCTGAGTGCCCAGCTGGCCGCTGGCCGAGGTCGAGGTATCGGCGCCGGCCCGCACGCCGACCACGTACTTGCCATCGGCGCGCACATCCGCGCCTGAGGTGTCGTTGTCGAGCACGTTGCCGCTGACCGTGCCGCCTTCGACGACACTGGCCGAATCAGGATTGGCCTTGGGCAGGTCATCGACGATGTTCACGTCCAGCGAGCCATTGGCCGTACTGCCGTCGGTGTCCGTGGCCGTGACGGTGAAGTGCTCGGACAGGCTGTTGGCGCCGTCGCCGTTGGCGTGGCTCTCATTGTCCAGCAAGGTATAGCTGTAGCTGATCACGCCCGTGGCCGGGTTGTAACCGGTGATGGTCAGGGTATTGCCCAGGGCCGTGGTGATCGACTGCGGGAAGCTTGCCGCCACGCCGCCACTGACCACAGCGATGCCACCGACGCTCAGGGATTGCAGACCATCCGGCGCGCTGACCGTGAAGGTGCCGCTCTGGGTCAGGGCGCCCGGGTTCGGCGCGCTGCCGTCGGCCAGGTTCTTCTCGTAGACGGTCAGCTCGCCACCGTTCACCTCCAGACCACCCAAGGTCACCGGGTCGTTCAGGTTGCTGACATTGAGGGTCAAGGTCGCGGTGCTGGTATCGCCGTCGGCGTCCTTCAGGGTGTAGGTAAAGGTCTCCACCCCATTGCCAGCGCCGTGCAGGTTCTTGAAGTCCGGGTCGTTGGTGTTGAGGGTGTAGGTGTAGGAACCGTCCGCCGCCAGGACCAGGGTACCGTAGGTGCCGACGAAGGTACCGGCCACCACCGGACCACTGGGGATACGATCCGCTCCCTGGATATCGTTGCTCAACACATTGCCGCTGAGTTCCACATGCTGCTCGGTGGCGGCAGTGGCATTGCTGTCGTTCACGGCCTTGGGCAGGTCATCGACGATATTGACGTCCAGCGAGCCATTGGCCGTGCTGCCGTCGGTGTCCGTGGCCGTGACGGTGAAGTGCTCGGACAGGCTGTTGGCGCCGTCGCCGTTGGCGTGGCTCTCGTTGTCCAGCAAGGTGTAGCTATAGCTGATCACGCCCGTGGCCGGGTTGTAGCCGGTGATGGTCAGGGTATTGCCCAGGGCCGTGGTGATCGACTGCGGGAAGCTTGCCGCCACGCCGCCGCTGACCACGCTGATGCCGCCAACGCTCAAGGATTGCAGGCCATCCGGCGCGCTGACTGTGAAGGTGCTGCTCTGGGTCAGGGCACCCGGGTTCGGCGCGCTGCCGTCGGCCAGACTCTTCTCGTAGACGGTCAGCTCGCCACCGTTTACGTCCAGACCGTCCAGGGTCACCGGGTCGTTGAGGTTGCTGACGTTGAGGGTCAGGGTCGCGGTGCTGGTGTCGCCGTCGGCATCCTTCAGGGTGTAGGTGAAGGTCTCCACCCCATTGCCACCGCCGTGCAGGTTCTTGAAATCCGGGTCGTTGGTGTTGAGGGTGTAGGTGTAGGAACCGTCCGCCGCCAGGACCAGGGTGCCATAGGTGCCGACGAAGGTGCCGGCCACCACTGGACCGCTGGGGATGCGGTCGGCTCCCTGGATGTCGTTGCTCAACACATTGCCGCTGAGTTCCACATGCTGCTCGGTGGCGGCGGTCGCATTGGTGTCGTTCACCGCCCGTGGCACATCGTCGCGGATGATCACGTCCAGGGAGCCACTGGCCACGTCACCATCCGTGTCGCTGACCAGCACCGGAAACTGCTCGCCCAGGGTATTGCTGCCCGCGCCGTCCGGGTGGTGATCGGCGCCGGTCAGGGTGTAGCTGTAGCTCACCACGCCGGTTGTCGGGTTATAGCCAGTAATGGTCAGCACATTGCCAAGCCCGGTGACGATGGACTGCCCGACGCCGGTGACCACGCCTGCCGTGACCACATTGATGCCGCCGACACTAAGGTTGAACACGCCGTCGGCAGCCACCACCGTGAAGCTGCCCGACTGAGTCAGGGCCGCCGGGTTGCTGGCCGAGCCCTGGGGCAGGTTGGCCTCGTCCAGGGTCAATTCGGCGGGGCTGATATCCAGGCCATCGAGGCTGACCGGATTGTCGATCACGGGTGCACTGGCCAACACCGGCCCGTCATCGTTGCCGTCAAGACCGCCGAGTTCGAGATTGGCCAGCTGGGGGAAACCATTGAATCCCGCGGTGGGGAAGCCGATGGTGGGATCCACCCGGGCGCCCACCTCGGTCAGTATCACGAAACTGTGCCCCCCGCCGAGCGCCCCCGACACACCCGACGGGTTGCCGCCCGCCGCCGTCGCCTCGGCCTCCTGGGTGGGGTCGGCGCCTGCGGCAATGGCTTTTTGCAGTTGCTCGACATCGCTGAGCTGGGCCTCGCTGGGCTGCACGTCCGGCGCCTGCACATGGGGCGCGCGATTGGCCAGCAGATCGGTGGTCATCTCCAGGCTGCTGCCGCGACCCAGGGTCAGCTCCGCGCCATTGTGCAGCCGCACCGCCACGGCGCCCTCGCTGCCGGTCTCGAGCTGTTCGCCGGCGAACAACCGGTCGCCTTCCACCAACAGACGGCGATGACCATCGTCGCCCACCGCGAATACCTGGCCGATCACCTTGCCGACTATACCGACTAATTTAGCCATGAGCGTACGCCTCCCCTGCCGATGGGCTTTTCGCAGATCAAGGCGTGCCGGGTAATGTGCGCAACGTTCCGAGTGCCATGGCTGGTGGATCGCTGCTGTCACGTTCGTGAGAAACCACGCTCCTTGTGACGACTGTCGCGATAGCAGGCAGGGCGAATGGCCATTATTGAGTGCCATTTTTTTGTCGCCAAATTCCGCTTTCGCCTTCCTCCCCTGTCTCCTTAGCTGCAAAAAATCTGGAACTTTCACCAAGGCCCGAAAATCGCCTGTCCCAGCCAATTCCCGTAACCGCCTGAATGAAACAATGTCGCGGATTCCTTAGACCGCATAAGTTTTTTTTCGCATAAGTCTTATGAAAAAATCTTCTTAGCTCGCCCGATAAATGTTCTTAGCTCTGTTGTTACAAACCTGAAACGGTTTGATTCTAATTTTTCGTCATTTTTTTGGCGATTAGCAGGACATTATTCAAGACCAGGGAGATGTACCCCATGCGCGCTTTAACCCCCATCACCAGTGCGATTTTGTTGGCCATGGCGTGTGCCAACAGTCAGGCGATGTCGATCACCGAGGCTGTCCAGAACGCCGTGGACCAGCATCCCGAGATCAGCGCCAGCCGCAACAGCAGGCTGTCGGCCGACGAGGATGTGAAGTTCGCCCGCGGGGGGTACTACCCAACCGTCGATCTGGTCGCCGGCTACGGCCGGCAACGCTCGGACAACACCAACACCCGCGGCTTCAACCCCGACGGCACGCGTAACCACAACAAGGAAACCCTCAACTACACCCAGTCCGAACTGCGTCTGCGGCAGATGCTGTTCGATGGCTTCAATACCTCCAACGAGGTCGCCCGCACCGAAGCGGTGGCCACCTCGCGTGCCTACTACACCCAGGCCACCGCCGAGAGCATCGCCCTGCGCGCTATTGAGGTCTACCTCGAGGTGCTCAAGCGCCGCGAACTGGTGACCCTGGCCAAGAACAACCTGCAGGCCCACCTGCGGGTCAACGACCAGATCGGCCTGCGCAGCGAACGTGGCGTGGGCAGCACCGCCGACCTCGACCAGTCCCGCGCCCGTCGCGCCCTGGCCGAGAACAACCTGGACACCGCCGAGGTCGACCTGGCCGACGCCGAGGCCAACTTCTACAGCGTAGTCGGGCGCATGCCGGACGAGCTGGAAACACCGGTCACGATCAAGGGCGAAGTACCGGGTGACCTGCTCAATGCACGCCAGGGCATGCTGGAGAACAACCCCTACCTGAAGTCGGCCCAGGCTGACGTGCGCTCCGCCGAGCAGCAATACGAAGTGGCCAAGTCGCCCTTCTACCCGCGCCTGGACGCGGTGCTGGCCACCGGCGCCAACAACAACATCGGTGGCCAGAAGGGCCACGACAACAACGACTGGCAGGCCGGCGTCGAGCTCAGCTACAACCTGTTCCGCGGCGGCAGCGACAAGGCCCGCCTGCAGTCCGACGCGCACAAGATCAACCAGGCGATGGACATCCGCAACAACGCCCTGCGCGAGCTGAACGAAAACCTCAGCCTGGCCTGGAACGCGATGAACAACGCCCGCAAGCAGACCCCGAGCGCCCGCGAGTACGCCGAAACCACCCAGCGCGTGCGCGCCGCCTACCAGGACCAGTTCGGCTTGGGCCAGCGTACCCTGCTCGACGTGCTCGACAGCGAGAACGAGCTGTACAACGCCAACCGGCGCTACACCGAAGTGCGCTACACCGAAGAGTTCTCCATGTATCGGGTCCTGGCGACCATGGGTGAGTTGCTGAGCAAGCAGCACATCTCGCTGCCACCCGAGGCCATCGCCAAGACCGAAGTACGCAACGAGGCGAAATTGCCCGACATGCGTTAGGTTCTGACGAGACAAGGGGCTTTTCGCCAGCGCCCATTTCCCGTCCACCGCGGCAGGAGTAGGCCATCGTGACCAGTATGCAAAGCGCGCAACCGCGCCTGGATGTTGATGATCCGTTGCTCGATGGCCTGCTGATCCTGTGCAAGCTGCACGGCTGCCCTGCCAGCCGCGCCAGCCTGTGCAGCGGTCTGCCGCTGGCCGAGCAACGCCTGCCCCTGGCCCTGCTGCCCCGCGCCGCCGCGCGGGCGGGGTTGCAGGCGCGGGTCCTGCAACGTGACCTGAACGCCATCTCGGCACTCAACCTGCCGGTTCTGCTGATCCTCAACGACGGCCGCAGCGCCGTGCTGCAACGCTGGGGGGACAACGGCCGGGCCCTGCTGCTGCCGTGCGAAGCCGAAGGCGGCGAGCAGTGGGTCGAACGCGATGCCCTGGCCGAGGCCTACAGCGGCCAGGTCCTGTTCGCCCGTCCTCGCCATACCCTGGAAGAGGTGCGCGCCCCGCTGATCCCACGGGTCAATGCCTGGTTCCGCGACACCCTGCGCCACTCGCGCTGGCTGTATGGCGATGCCCTGCTGGCCAGTCTGCTGATCAACCTGCTGGGGTTGATGGTGCCGCTGTTCGTCATGCAGACCTACGACCGTGTAGTTCCCAACCAGGCGCTGTCCACCTTGTGGGTGCTGGTGGCCGGCCTGTTCATCGGCACCGCCTTCGAGCTGGTGCTGCGCATGGTTCGTGCACACCTGCTGGACCAGGCCGGCAAGAAGACCGACCTGATTCTCTCGGCCACCCTGTTCGAACGCATCACCGGCATGAGCATGAAGGCGCGGCCCGCCACCATCGGCGGCTTCGCCCAGAGCATCCATGACTTCCAGGGACTGCGCGAATTCCTCACCGCGGTCACCCTGACCAGCATCATCGACCTGCCGTTCGTGGCGCTGATGCTACTGGTGATCGGCCTGCTCGGCGGCTGGCTGGTGGTGATCCCGCTGATCGCCTTCCCGCTGGCGGTGGGCCTGGCGCTGTTCATCCAGGTACGCCTGCGTGACACGGTGCAGAAGAGCCTGAGCCTCGGCGCGGTGCGCCAGGCGCTGCTGATCGAGACCCTCGGCGGCCTGGAAACCCTCAAGGCCTGCGGCGCCGAAAGCGAGCGCCAATACCAGTGGGAACACACCAACGGCGCCATCGCCCGCCTCGACGCCCATGCCCGCAACCTGTCCTCGCTGGCCAGCAACGGCACGCTGTTCATCCAGCAGTTCTGCGGCATGGCGACCATCGTCGCCGGGGTGTACAGCATCATCGCCGGCAACCTCAGCGTCGGCGCGCTGGTGGCCAGCTACATGCTCGGCAGCCGGGTCCTCGCGCCGCTGGGCCAGATCGCCGGGCTGATCACCCGCTACCAGCAGGCGCAGCTGACCATGCGCAGCACCGACGCGCTGATGAGCCTGCCCCAGGAACGCGAGGCCGAGCACCAGGCCCTGGAACACACCGCGCTGCAGGGTGGCATCAGCATCAACCACGCCACCTTCCGCTATGCCGGGCAGACAGCCCCGGCGCTCAACGATGTCAGCGCCACGCTCAAGCCGGGCGAGCGCATCGGCATCATCGGCCGCAGCGGCTCGGGCAAGAGCACCCTCGCCCGCCTGCTGATGGGCTTCCATCACCCCGACGAAGGCCAGGTGTTGCTGGACAACCTCGACCTGCGCCAACTGGACATCGCCGACCTGCGCAGCCAGCTCGGCTACGTGGCCCATGACCTGCCCCTGCTGGCCGGCAGCCTGCGCGACAACCTCACCCTCGGCGCCCGCCATGTCAGCGATGCGCGCATGCTCGAGGTGGCCGAACTGACCGGGGTCAGCGAACTGGCCCGCCAGCACCCGCAGGGTTTCGACCGCCCGGTGGGCGAGCGTGGTCAGCTGCTGTCCGGTGGCCAGCGCCAGGCCGTGTTGCTGGCCCGGGCGCTGCTGCTGGAACCGCCGATCCTGATCCTCGACGAACCCACCAGCCACATGGACAACAGCAGTGAGGAGCAACTGCGTCAACGCCTGCTGGACTGGGTGCCGGGCAAGACCCTGCTGCTGGTCACCCACCGCACCTCGATGCTCAGCCTGGTGGACCGGCTGCTGGTGCTGGACAACGGCAAGATCGTCGCTGACGGGCCGAAGGACGCGGTCATCGACGCGCTGCGCAAGGGCCGTATCGGCGCGGCGCTGTGAACCAACAACCTGGGATTCCACAACGGCCTCGGTCTGCACCGGAGGTAGAACATGCCCCTCAGCCACAGCGTGCGCAGCTACCTCCAGGGCGCCGACAAGCGCGCCGAACGCGACTACATGCCGGAACTGGCCGGCGCCACCTTGCAGGAATCGCCC
This sequence comes from Pseudomonas carassii, assembly GCF_036324045.1. Lineage (NCBI taxonomy): Bacteria > Pseudomonadati > Pseudomonadota > Gammaproteobacteria > Pseudomonadales > Pseudomonadaceae > Pseudomonas > Pseudomonas carassii. Next base: position 295,146 of record NZ_JAZDCT010000001.1, read on the forward strand.
AGCCTGTCGCGCCTGACCGTGTGGCTGGCGGCGATCCTGCTGCTGGTGGCCCTGGTCTGGGCCAACTTCGCGGTGCTCGACGAGGTCACCGTCGGCGAGGGCAAGGCCATTCCGTCGAGCAAGGTGCAGGTGGTGCAGAACCTCGAGGGCGGCATCGTCACCGAGATCTTCGTGCGCGAAGGGCAGATGGTCGACAAGGGCGCGACCCTGCTGCGCCTGGACGACACCCGTTTCAAGTCGAACAAGGGCGAGAGCGAAGCCGACCGCTACGCACTGACCGCCCAGGTCGAGCGCCTGTCGGCCGAGTCCGACGGCCGCCCCTTCGTGCCGTCCGACGAGGTACGAGGCAAGGCACCGCAGGTGGCTGAAGACGAAGTCGCCTTGTACCAGTCGCGCCAGCGGCGCCTGGCCAGCGAGAAGCAGACCCTCAACGAACAACTGCGGCAGAAGACCCAGGAACTGGCCGAATTCCGCTCCAAGGCCGACCAGTACCGTTCGGCCGTGGGCCTTTTGCAGCAGGAACTGGACATGTCCTCGCCGCTGGTGGGCAAGGGCGCCATCTCCCCGGTGGAGATCCTGCGCCTTAAGCAGCGCAGCGTGGAGGCGCGCGGCCAGCTCAATGCCACCAACCTGGCGATCCCCCGCGCCGAGGCGGCGATCGCTGAAATCCGCAGCAAGATCCAGGAATCCGACGCCAGCTTCCGCTCCGACGCCGCCAAGGAGCTCAACGACAAGCGCACGGAGCTGTCGAAGATTACCGCCACCAGCATCGCCATCGACGACCGGGTCAACCGCACCACCGTGGTGTCGCCGGTGCGCGGCATCGTCAAGCTGCTCAAGGTCAACACCATCGGCGGCGTGGTCCAGCCCGGCAGCGACCTGGTGGAGATCGTGCCGATCGAGGACAACCTGCTGATCGAGGCCAAGGTAAGGCCCCAGGACGTGGCATTCCTGCACCCGGGGCAGACCGCGATGGTCAAGTTCAGCGCCTACGACTACACCATCTACGGCGGGCTCAAGGCCAAGCTGGAGCTGATCGGCGCGGATACCGTCACCGACGACAAGGGCAATGCGTTCTACCTGATCCAGGTGCGCACGGACAAGAACCACCTGGGCGGGGACAACAAGCCGCTGCTGATCATTCCGGGGATGGTGGCCACGGTGGATATCATCACCGGGCAGAAGAGCGTGCTGGACTATCTGCTCAAACCCGTCCTCAAGGCCAGGACCGAAGCGTTGCGAGAGCGGTGAATGCCGGTCGAGGCGCCTTCACGGGCAAGCCCGCTCAGACAGGGATATCAGCACAGCGGGATCGGTGGTGCGCCCCTATCCCCGACAAACGCCCTCAGCGGATATAAACCTCCGGTGGCTCCGGCAACGCGGCGAGCAGATCCCGCAGACCATCGGCCCACTGCGCCTGGATCCGCAGAAAATAGGGATCGTGGGTGCCGATCCGGTGACAGTTGCTGGCAGCCAGGCTGTCCTTGCGATACACCAGCACATCCAGTGGCATGCCCACCGACAGGTTGCTGCGCATGGTCGAATCGAACGAGATCAGGCCACAGCGCAACCCCTCACCCAGTGGTGTGTGATACAGCAGGTTGCGATCAAGGATCGGCCTGCCGTACTTGCTCTCGCCCAGTTGCATGAACGGCGTATCTTCCGTGGCCTGGATGAAATTACCCTGGGGATAGATGTTGTACACCCCCATGGGCTGCTCGGCGATCTGCCCGCCCACCAGGAACGAACAGCCCAGGTCGACCTTGCCTGACAGTTTGGTGCAGTCGCGGGCGATCACCTCGCGGATGGTCTCGGCCACCAGCGCCGTGGCGTCATACAGCGTCGGCACGTTCAACAGGTGCGCGCCGTCCTGGTTGCAGCGCTGACGGAGCAGGCTCACCACTGATTGCGACGTGGCCAGGTTGCCGGCGGTCTGCAGCACAATCACACGCTCGCCCGACCGGTTGAAAACGAACAGCTTGCGAAACGTCGATATCTGGTCGATCCCCGCATTGGTCCGTGAATCCGAAATGAACACCAGCCCATCGGCCAGGTGCATCGCAACGCAGTACGTCATGGTGCTAACTCATGCAGAGGTAGGAAGTGTCGCTATTGCTGTTGAGGCTGTGGCTTGGAGCTGACCAGAACCTGTGCCTGCATCGACTCGGTCCCTCCGCCACGGCGCATGCCGCGTACCGGGCAAGCGTCCAGATAATCATGCCCCACCGCCAGTTTCAGGTGGCGCTCGGGCCGAGCCAGACGGTTGGTCACATCGAAGCTGTACCAGCCATCGTCGAGCCAGGCCTCGGCCCAGGCGTGACTGGCCAGATGGTTCTCGTCCTCGGTGCACAGGTAGCCTGACACATAGCGCGCCGGCACGCCCAGGCTGCGGGCACAGGCGAGAAAAGCGTGGGTATGGTCCTGGCAGACTCCGGCGCGGTTGGCGAACGCCTCGGCGGCCACGGTATCGACCGCCGTCGAACCAGGGCTGTAGGCCATGTGATCGGCCAATCCGTTCATCAACTCGATCAGCGCCGTCCGATCACGACGATCGCCACAGTGGCGCACGGCGAAATCGCGCAACGCCTCGTCGGGGCTGCTGAGCTTGCTCGAGCGCAGGAAGGGCAAGGCCGATCGTGTGTCGTGCTCCACCTCCAGGGTCTGGTCGATCTCCACCTCGCCGTGGGCGCTCAGCATCAACGCACCATGGGGTTCGTCGAGCGTCAGCACGTGCAGGACGTTGCCATAAGGATCAAGTTGGCTGCCTACCGGGCGCGGCAATTCCAGCTGCCATTGCAGGACGCGCTGGCGTTCGCTGCTCTGGGGCGTCAGTCGCAGCAGCTGAATGCTCATGCAGACATCGTCGGAATAGTGATAGGTGGTGTCGTGACGAATGGACAGTCTCATACTACCTCCAGATAGGAATCGTGAACGCTCTGCCCCAGATGATTGATCTGGCCAATGTGATGGTTCAGCCACTGATGCAATCCGGACGCGAGAATTTCCTCGATACCGGTAAAGCGCAACCGCGCACTCAGCTCTGCCGCGAGGCGTTGCGCCGGACGCCCGTTGTCGCCCGGCAGGCCGGCCAGCAACTGTGCCAGCTCCTCGACACAGGCATGCAGCGAACGCGGTACGTCCGCGCGTAGCAACAACATCTCCGACACCTGCTCGGCACCGGGAGCCGTGCGGTAGATTTCATTGAACGCCTCGAAGGAGGACAGTGCCCGCAGCAAGGCACTCCATTGGTAATAGCCGCGGGCCGAATTGTCACTGACCTCCTCGGACTCCTCACCAAACATTTCGTAGCGCGCATCCAACAGGCGCAGCGTGTTGTCGGCCCGTTCGAGGAAGGTGCCCAGCCGGATGAAGCCATAGGCGTCATTGCGCATAATGGTGCCGGCGGTGGCTCCGCGGAACAGATGCGAACGCTCCTTGACCCATTCGCAGAATGAGTTGATGCCGTAGCGTGCCAGGCCTTTGTCGGCGATGTTGCGCATCTCGAGCCAGGTAGCGTTGATGTTCTCCCACATGTCAGCGGTGATCCGTCCGCGCACGGCATGCGCATTGCTGCGAGCCGCGCGCAGGCAACAATAGATGCTGCCGGGGTTGCGTTCGTCCAGAGCGAAAAAGTGCAGCATGTACTCGACGTTGAGTTCACCATGGCGGCGGTGATAATCGTCCAGCGTCCCGGCCGCCAGCAGCGACATCGCCAGCTCGGCGCGGCCATCGCTACGCCCCGCCTGCGGCATCAGCGAAAGCGAATAGCTGACTTCGAGCATGCGTGCGAGGTTCTCCGCGCGCTCAAGGTAACGGGACATCCAATACAGGTCGGCAGCCGTTCTTGAAAGCATGATTCAGTCCTCCACCACCCAGGTGTCCTTGGTGCCGCCGCCCTGGGAAGAATTGACCACCAGCGAGCCTTCACGCAGCGCCACGCGGGTCAGGCCACCTGGCACCAGGCGGGTTTCCTTGCCTGACAGCACAAACGGGCGCAGGTCGATATGCCTCGGCGATATGCCACTTTCGACAAAGGTCGGGCAAGTGGATAGGCACAGCGTGGGCTGTGCGATGTACGCATGGGGTCGCGCCTTGATACGGGCTCGGAACGCTTCGATTTCCGCCGCGCTGGCGGCCGGCCCGACCAACATGCCGTAGCCACCGGACCCCTGGGTTTCCTTGACCACCAGGTCCGCCAGATTGGCCAGCACATGGGACAACTCAGCAGGATTGCGACATTGCCAGGTGGGCACATTCTTGAGAATCGGCTCTTCGCTCAGGTAGAAGCGGATCATGTCGTCGACATACGGGTAGATCGACTTGTCGTCAGCCACTCCGGTGCCCACGGCGTTGGCCAGCACAACGTTGCCGGCCCGGTAGGCCGTGATCAGTCCAGGCACGCCCAGCAGCGAGTCCGGATTGAACGTCAGCGGATCGAGGAAGGCATCGTCCAGCCGGCGGTAGATCACATCGACCGCCCGCGGGCCTGACGTGGTACGCATGAACACCCGGTTGTCACGCACGAAAAGGTCAGCGCCCTCCACCAGTTCCACACCCATTTCTCGCGCCAGGAAGGCATGCTCGAAATAGGCACTGTTGAAGCGGCCCGGAGTCAATACCACGGTCGTGGGGTTGTCCAGCGGGCTTGAGCGCTTGAGGGTGTCCAGCAACAGATTCGGATAGTGGTCGATGGGCGCCACCCGCTGGGCGGCGAACAGCTCCGGGAACAGCCGCATCATCATCTTGCGATCTTCGAGCATGTAGCTCACGCCGCTCGGCGTGCGCAGGTTGTCTTCCAGGACGTAGTAGCTGCCGTCGCCATCGCGCACCAGATCGACACCGGCGATGTGCGCATAGATACCTCGGTGCAGGTCCAGCCCCTGCATGGCCACCTGGTAACCATCGTTGGCCAGTACCTGCTCCGGTGGAATGATGCCTTGCTTGAGGATCCGCTGGTCGTGGTAGATGTCCTCGAGGAACAGGTTCAGCGCCTGCACCCGCTGGATGCAGCCACGCTCCACGACCTGCCACTCGCTGGCCTTGATGCTGCGCGGAATGATATCGAAGGGGATCAGCCGCTCGGTACCCTGCTCATCGCCGTACAAGGTGAACGTGATACCTGCCCGGTGAAACAGCAGGTCCGCCTCGCGACGCCGCTGTTCGAGCAGCTCCAACGGCGTGTCGGCCAGCCAGCGCGCGAACGCCTGATAATGAGGCCGGCAATCACCCGCCGCATCGTACATCTCATTGAAAAAGGCCCGAGGCATAAGTCAGTTCCTCACCACGCAATGCTTGTCCGTTATCGATGCATGGTTGACCTAGCAATAGCAGTGCCGGAAACACGGCACCTCAGGCGGGACGAGGTGTGCACGGGTCACAGCAGGCGGCGGCCATGCCCCAGATCAGGGCTTCACTGGCGAACGCGCCCCTGCCAGTGAACCAAAACAGGGTGCTGGTGATCGGCGTAGTGGTCACTTTTCGCCATGATTACGTTCGAACGTCTCCTGCCCCATCGCGCTGATCTGCCCCTCGATCAGCGCTTCGAAAGGCCTCAACAAAGCAGCGAAACCGCTCGGCGCCTCCAACACATTCAACGCCTGCACCACTGCCTCCAGGGTCGACAAGGCCCCCGGCTCCGGTGCCTTGCGCAGCCGGTAGCGTGAGGGTGGGACGTTACCCAGGGTCACCCGCGGCAGCGCCTCGAGCAGCGGGTTCAGGTACAGCATCTTGCGCGCCTTGCGCCATGTACCATCCGGCACGATCAGCATCAACGGTAGGCCGGCGTCTTGCCCATAGCCTTGCAGGACCTCGGCCTCGTCGCCGGGGAACAGCAGCGCGGGCCGATAGCCCGGCGTGGCCAGCAGCGCGTCCAGGTCGTCGAACACCTCGCCGATGCGCAGCTCGGCGTTGACCAGCCCAAGGGCAGCCAGGCGGGCGGTGTTCAGGGCGTGGGCGGTTTCACTGGGGTGCTGCAGCACGACCACGCGGGTGCGGCTGTCCAGGTGCGGGATCAGTGGGCAAAGGCAATGGGCGAGCGGGCGCTGGCAACGCTCGCAGCGGGGTCTGGGCATGGGGGGCTCCTTAGGGCGGGTAGTTTGCCACAGGGTTGCCATCCCCGGGGTGCTGCGAGGCGTTCGTGGGAACGGGCTTGCCCCGCGACAAAGCCAGCACTGCAATCGCGGGGCAAGCCCGCTCCCACGCTCCGCTCACACAGTCCAACTTCAGCGGTTGAACCGCTCCGCCAGGCTGTGCAGGTACTCCGCCATGCGCTCAAGGTCCTGGCTGATCTCGGCCCCCTGCCTGGCCTGCCCCGCGCTTTCGTCGCACAGATGGGCGATGCGCACGATCTGCTGGTTGATGTCCTCGGCGACATGGCTCTGCTGCTCGGACGCCGTGGCCATCTGCTGGCTCATGCCGGTGATGCGGCTGACCGCCTGGGCGATGCCCGACAACGCCGCCTGCACCGCCTCGACGCTGTGCACGCTGTCGCTGGAGATCTGCTGGCCGCGGCTGGCGCTGGCCACCGCGCGGTCGGCACCGGAGCGCAGGGTGGAGATGATGTGGTGGATCTCATCGGTCGAGGCGCGGGTCCGCTGCGCCAGCGAACGCACCTCGTCCGCCACCACGGCGAAGCCCCGGCCCTGCTCGCCGGCCCGCGCCGCCTCGATGGCGGCATTGAGCGCCAGCAGGTTGGTCTGCTCGGCGATAGAGGTGATCACATCCACCACGCTGCCGATCGACTGGGTCTGCTCGGCCAGGGCGTTGACCGCCTGGCCGATGTCGCTCACCGCCTCGCTCATGCTGCCCATGGCGCGCAGGCTCTGCTGCGCCAGGTCGCTGCCCTGCTGGGCCAGCTGGTCGGCGTCGCTGGCGGCGTGGGCGGTGCTCTGCACGTTGTGGGTGACCTGCTGGATGGTCGCCGCCATCTGCGCGATGGCGGTGGCCGACTGGTCGGTCTCGCTGCGCTGGCGATCAAGCATCTGCGCCTGGGCATCGGACAGGTCGGCGGACTGCGCAGCCCGTGACTTGACCCCGACACCGGCGTCCACCAGGCGGGTCAGTGCGGTCTGCAGGCGCGCCTCCTCGCTGATGATCGCCAGATCGAGCTGGCCCTGCAGCCCTGGGTTGTCGCTGTAGGTCAGCGCCACCAGCGGGCTGGTGAAGGCCTTGGGGTGCTCCTGCAGGGTGCGCCGGATCGACTGATTCTGCCGGTGCTCGACCACGTACCAGGCCGCCAGCAGGCTGGCCATCAGCACACCCAGTGCCGCGTAGGGGGGCAGCCACAGGTAGGCGGCGGCCGACAGCAGGCCCGCGCCGATCAGCGGCCAGCCATGGCCGATCCCATGCCCCAGGCGCGCCGCCAGCGGCACCGGCGAGCGCCCTGCCCGCAGGCGGGCGTACAAGTTCTCGGCCCGGCGGATCTGCTCCCGGGTCGGCACCGAGCGCACCGACTCGTAGCCGCTGATGCGGCCGTTCTCGTACACCGCCGTGACGTAGGCGCTGACCCAGTAGAAGTCGCCGTTCTTGGCGCGGTTCTTGACCACGCCCATCCAGGGCTTGCCTTGCTTGATGGTGTCCCACATATGCCCGAAGACCGCCGGCGGCATGTCGGGATGACGCACCAGGTTGTGCGGCTGGCCGACCAGTTCGTCGTAGGTGAAACCGCTGATGGCCACGAATGCGTCGTTGCAATAGGTGATGCGACTGTTCAGGTCGGTGGTGGAGATCAGCCGCTGGTCTTGGGGAAAGGTTCTTTCGTGCTCGGTGACGGGCAAATTCATGCGCATCGTTGGCGATCCCTTGCTTATCCAGATGAGTGGGAAAATCATCAAAGCAAGTAGATATTTAGCAGAAGGCCATCACGTCAGCGGTCAAGTTTTGTAGGAAATTAGCCCGACCTGACGGAATGTGCTGAAAACGACCTGGATCAACCCACGTTGAGCTGACTCTTGAGCAGATCACGGAACGTCTGGATCAAGGGTTCCCGGCTACGACCACGGCGGATGATCAGGGAAAACGGCGCCTGGTAGCCGAAGGTCGCCGGCGACAGCACACGCAGATCGCCCTTGTCGACCCAGGCCTGGGCATAGTGCTCGGGCAGGTAGCCGATGTAGGCGCCGGAGAGAATCAGAATCAGCTGCGCTTCCATGCTCTCCACGGTGGCGGCGCTGTGCTTGAAACCGTGCCGGGCCAGCTCCGCCTGGCTCCAGTAGCCACGCCCGACCATGCGCTGCTGGGTGATCACCGGCTCCGGGATCCGTCGCTCGCCGAACAGCGCGTGGCGGCTGCTGCAATACAGCCAGTGCTGCTCGCGGTACAACGGCTGGTAGACCAGGCCGCTCATGCGCGATGAGAACGCCCCAATGGCCAGGTCCAGTCGGTTGTCCTGCACCCCCAGTTGCAGTTCGTACGGGCTGGACACCGACAGGTGCAGGTGCACCGCCGGGTGTTCCTGGCTGTAGGCGCCGATGGCCTCGGCCAGCGGCAGGGCGCGGTCGCCCACGGTGGAGTCGATCACCCCCAGGTTGAGGGTGCCGCGCAACTCGCCCTTGAGCGCCGCCGCATACTGCTCGAAACCGTCCAGTTCCCCCAGCAGGCGCAAGGTCTCCTGGTGGAACAGCTCGCCCTTGCTGGTCAGGCTGAAACCGCCACGGCCACGGTGGCAGAGCACGATCCCCAGGGCGCTTTCCAACTGGCTCATGTAGGTGCTGATGGCCGAGGTCGACAGGTTGAGGTCGCGCTGGGCATTGGCGAAGCCCTGGTGACGCACCACGCTGGCGAAGATCCGCAGCAGTTTCAGGTCGGGCAGCGATGAGGCCATGGGGCAACGGGTCCGTGGGCTGGAAGTGGCCTGAGTCTAACCCGACCGCACGCCGATAGTTCAGAAATTCCTGAAGTAAGTTTTTGTCGGTAGCGATTCTTCCCGGGCACTACCTTGCGCAGACTGCGGCGAAATGTCCCTGCCCGCCGGCATAACCAGACTAACGAGGCGCGCGGCGGCACAGGTTCGAACAAACAGAACAATCGACCGACTGATGAGGCCCACCGTGGACAAGATTCTCCACCAACCACTGGGCGGCAACGAAATGCCGCGTTTCGGCGGCATCGCCACCATGCTCCGTCTCCCCCACCTGCAAAGCGCCGAAGGGCTCGACGCCGCGTTCATCGGCGTGCCCCTGGACATCGGCACCTCGCTGCGCTCGGGCACCCGCTTCGGCCCGCGGCAGATCCGCGCCGAATCGGTGATGATCCGCCCGTACAACATGGCCACCGGCGCCGCCCCGTTCGACTCGCTGTCGGTGGCCGACATCGGTGACGTGGCGATCAACACCTTCAACCTGCTGGACGCCGTGCGCATCATCGAAGAGGCCTACGACGAGATCGTCGAGCACAATGTCATCCCGCTGACCCTGGGCGGCGACCACACCATCACCCTGCCGATCCTGCGTGCCCTGCACAAGAAGCACGGCAAGATCGGCCTGGTGCACATCGACGCCCACGCCGACGTCAACGATCACATGTTCGGCGAGAAGATCGCCCACGGCACCACCTTCCGCCGCGCCGTGGAAGAAGGCCTGCTCGATTGCGAGCGCGTGGTGCAGATCGGCCTGCGCGCCCAGGGCTACACCGCCGACGACTTCAACTGGAGCCGTCGCCAGGGCTTCCGTGTGGTCCAGGCCGAAGAATGCTGGCACAAGTCGCTGGAGCCATTGATGGCCGAAGTGCGCGAGAAAGTCGGTGGCGGCCCGGTGTACCTGTCGTTCGACATCGACGGCATCGACCCGGCCTGGGCGCCCGGCACCGGCACCCCGGAGATTGGCGGCTTGACCACCATCCAGGCGATGGAGATCATCCGCGGCTGCCACGGCCTGGACCTGATCGGCTGCGATCTGGTCGAAGTCTCCCCACCCTACGACACCACCGGCAACACCTCGCTGCTGGGCGCCAACCTGCTGTTCGAAATGCTCTGCGTGCTGCCGGGCGTGGTACGCCGCTAGCCGAAGCACCGCCCTTTGTAGGAGCGGCCTTGGGCCGCGAAAGGGCTGCGAAGCAGCCCCGGCTATTTATGTGAAAACGCCGAAACCCGGGGGCGCTGCGCACCCCTTTCGCGGCACAAGGCCGCTCCTACACACAGAGCGTTGCGCTGCAAGCGATTGCTTGACCCCGGCAGGAGCCATTCGGGAGGGCCATAGAGGCCCGTCAACACATGACAGGACCGCCGGGCGCCTTGCAGCGTCCGGACGGCCGATCTCGCCATAATAAAGATAATCGGGAGACCCCCAATGGCCTTGGACATCATCGTTGTACTGATCTATGCCGCCGGCATGCTCGGCCTCGGCTGGTATGGCATGCGGCGCGCGAAGACCCACGAAGACTACCTGGTGGCCGGGCGCAACCTCGGCCCGACCCTGTACATGGGCACCATGGCCACCACCGTGCTCGGCGGCGCCTCCACGGTCGGCACCGTGCGCCTGGGCTACGTCCACGGCATTTCCGGCTTCTGGCTGTGCGCCGCCCTGGGCCTGGGGATCATCGCCCTCAACCTGTTCCTGGCCAAGCCGCTGCTGCGCCTGAAGATCTTCACCGTCACCCAGGTGCTGGAGCGTCGCTACAACCCGATGGCCCGCCAGGCCAGCGCGGCGATCATGCTCGCCTACGCGCTGATGATCGCGGTGACCTCGACCCTGGCCATGGGCACCGTGCTGCAGGTGCTGCTCGACGTGCCGTTCTGGATGGCGCTGCTGTTCGGCGGTGGCGTAGTCGTGGTGTACTCGACCATCGGCGGCATGTGGTCGCTGACCCTGACCGACATCGTCCAGTTCGTCATCAAGACCGTGGGCCTGATGTTCATCCTGCTGCCGGTGTGCCTGTACAAGGCCGGTGGCTGGGACGCCCTGGTGGCCAAGCTGCCGGCGGCCAGCTTCAGCTGGACCACCATCGGCTGGGACACCATCATCACCTACTTCCTGATCTACTTCTTCGGCATCCTGATCGGCCAGGATATCTGGCAGCGGGTGTTCACTGCCCGTGACGAGAAGGTCTGCCAGCGCGCCGGCACCACCGCCGGTATCTACTGCGTGCTGTACGGCCTGGCCTGCGCCCTGATCGGCATGGCCGCCCATGTGCTGATGCCGGACCTGGCCAACCCGAACAACGCCTTCGCCGAGATGATCAAGGGCCAACTTCCCGAGGGCATCCGTGGCCTGCTGATGGCCGCCGCCCTGGCCGCGATGATGTCCACTGCCAGCGCGGGCCTGCTGGCCGCCTCGACCACCCTGACTGAAGACCTGCTGCCCAAGCTGCGCGGCGGCAAGCAGTCGAGCCTGGGCATCAACCGCCTGTTCACCCTGCTCACCGGCCTGGTGGTGCTGGGTATCGCCCTGGCGGTGAACGATGTGATCAGCGCGCTGACCCTGGCCTACAACCTGCTGGTAGGCGGCATGCTGATCCCGCTGATCGGCGCGATCTTCTGGAAGCGCGCGACCACCGCCGGGGCCATCGCCAGCATGACGCTGGGCTTCGGTACCGCGCTGCTGTTCATGTTCAAGGACGGCCTGGAGGCCAACTCGCCGATCTACTACAGCCTGGCGATCGGCCTGGTGAGCTTCGTGGTGGTCAGCCTGGCTTCGCGCAAGCCGGTGGCGACGGTGAACCTGGCCTGAGGCCAGACACGGGGCAACAACGCAAAAGGCCGCCGCATCGATAAGATGCGGCGGCCTTTTTGTCAGTGGTCAGCGCCGACGCGGCTGGCGCTTGCGCTGTTCTTCGTCGGTCGGGATCGGCACCGGCTGCAACGGTGGCGGGAGCAGGCCCAAGGCGACGGCGAGGTCATGGAGCCAGTTGTACATACGTTCGTTCATAGTGCCCCCTTGACGGGTCAGCCTCACGGTCAATCAAACTTGCAATGCGTCATACAGATCATAGACCTATGTCCTGTATTGCGCATGCCTCTGTTCCTACACATATGGGCGATTTTGACCCGGATCAAGCGCAGACGGCAGCTTCCGACGGTCGGTCAATCGTTTCGCTTTGTTGCAAATCGATCCAGGCCTGCAGATTCGCCCCGCGCTTCCCCTGGCGCCACATCAGCCAGGTCATCGCCTGGTCGAACGGCGCCTGCAGCCTGCATTGATGCTGGCGGCTGCAGGATTGACCGTGGCGGGCATGCTGGCCATCACAGGAAACCGCAGTTTGCAGGGCTGCCCACCGGGAACCCGAATGGCCTGACAGGGAAAACCCTGGCTGCAAAAGGTAGAAACCATTTGCGGCCTTTGCCATTGTATTTTATAAACTACATTGACCCGATGAAAACCATCGAATCCAGCAGTTTCAGGCGTTGGCTGATCGGGCTTAGGGATACCACGGCAAGGGCCAGAATCGTCGCTCGTATCAACCGACTCAAGGAAGGGCTAGCGGGTGACGTTTCACCGGTCGGCCATGGCATGAGTGAGCTGAGAGTCCATTACGGCCCAGGCTATCGGGTGTACTTTCACCAATATGGCGATACCTTGATCATCCTGCTTTGCGGCGGCGACAAAGGCAGCCAGCAGCGGGACATCAAGGCCGCCCGGCAGATCCTGCAGTCGTGGAGGATACAAAATGACTGAATCGTTCCATGAATTCGACGCCGCCGCCTATCTGACTTCCCCGGAAACCATCGCGCAGTTCATGACCGATGCATTGGAGACAGGGGATGCAGCCTACGTGGCAAAAGCTGTGGGCGTGGTGGCTCGCGCCAGGGGCATGAGTGAACTGGCAAAGGAAACTGGCCTGTCTCGCGAACAGCTTTACCGCTCGTTCAGTGAGCACGGCAATCCAACGCTCAAGTCGTTCCTGACCGTGATGAAAGCACTGGGAATAGACATGACTGCCAGACCTCACCTGGTCCAGCAAGGCGTGAGTTAACCGACAAACGAAATACCTTGCCGGCCCCTTGGCGGCTAATGCCACTCAAGGGCCGGCACTTGCTTCTACCCTGTCATCCCACCACCCTGCGCAACTGCTGCCGCACCCACGCCTCGGCGCTGACCATGACCACCCCGAGCAGCACCATTACCGCGCCGATCACGAAGTTCAGGCTCAGCGGCTCATCCAGCAGCAGCACGCCGAAGGTCACCCCGAACAGCGGCGTGATGAAGGAAAACACCGCCAGGTTCGAGGCCAGGTATTTGCGCAGCAACCAGAACCAGGTCAGGTAGCTGACGAACGACACCACGATCCCCTGAAACAGCACGCTGCCCACCGCCAGCGGGGTCAGCGAGAAATCGGCGATCTGCCCGCTCACCAGGGCGATCAGCACCAGCCCGACAAACCCCACTGCCAGCTGGTAGAACAGGGTCAGGGTCGCCGGCGCCTCGGACAGACGCGAGCCGCGCACCACCACCGTGGTCGCGCCCCAGGCCAGGCCCGCCAGGATCGCCAGGGCATCACCCAGCAACATGCGTCCATCGAGGTGTTCGAGGGAAACCCCGCCGGCGAAGGCCAGGGCAATCCCCCCGAAGGCCAGCAGGATGCCCAACCACTGCAACAGCCGCAGCCGTTCGCTGGGCATCATGAAATGCAGCCCCAGGGCGGTGAAGATCGGCGCGGTGTAGAGGAACACCGACATATGCGCCGCCGAAGTCAACTTTAGCCCCTCGGCAATGAACAGGAACTCCAGGCCAAACAGCGCGCCGGCCAACAACCCGGCACGCCAGGTACTGCCCACCTGGCTCCAGCCCCCGCGGAAGCAGACCAGCAGCCCCACCAGCAGCGCGGCGATGCCATTGCGAAACGCTGCCTGCATGACCGGTGCAATGTCCACGGCGGCGGATTTGATCAGCACCTGCTGGCAGCCCCAGATCAGGCACAGCCCCAGCATGACCTGGAAAGCGAAGGCGTCGGGGTTCTTGCGGACCGCGGTCATGGGCGGCCCCTCTGCAGGTTGAACGACATGGCAAGGCTCGGCAGTGAGAATGGATCCCGATTATCGGGTGACGGGCGCTGACGATGCCAGCCTAAATTATTCCACCCACAACTGCGCCCTGACCGTTCAACTGTCGGAAGTCCGGGTTGAAACCGCTCTCAGGCCAAGCCTTAGGGACTGATGCAGAGCTTGGCCTACCGTATCGCAAATACCGTTGGCCCTACGACGGGTGACAAGTGTTCGGCAGAAATGAAGCCCTCCCTGGCGTCCTTACGACCTTGGTCGTAAAGCGATAGCGCAAAACGCCAACGTGGACTACACCGAAGTACAGCAATTTCAAAATGACATCATCAGGAGGACATCATTAATGTTTACTGACATCAAACCGGGCCCGAAACCGAAACGGGAAGACGGCCAGGACGATAGAAGGAGGCACGTAAATCCTGAAACCAAACCAAAACATCCCACTCTTCCCGTCCACAAACCATCCAAGTAGCCAGCAACAATTGCCTGCCGCCTGCCACCTACCGACAAAGGAACGTATCGAAGATGAGCAAATCGGATAACGAATTCGTCAACCTTTCTCAAGACCATGAATTGAAAAACTGGCTCTACCGCAACCAGTTTTCGAAAAGCGAAGACAACGTCTTGAAGCTCAAGGGAATCATCAATCAAAAGGTGAAGAAAGGGCACACCAGTGACAACATCACGTGGGTCGAGCTCGATAACGCCCTGAAAAACAACAGGACCTGGTTCAACTCGCTGGCGGCCGTGACTCCTGCTTGATCACTTGGCTAGCAACATACCTCAACTGAACTTTCAATACGTCTCGTCCCTCCCAAATTGTATGTTTCACCGAGGACGAGACGATGAAGGTATTGAAAAGAGCCACAGTGCTCGCGGTTCTGATATCCACGCCCGCCTGGGCCTGCACACCGGAAGAGGCCACGCAGAAAAGAGAAGAACTGGCCGGACTGGTCAGCCAACTGACCGAGCAGAACCCGCGCAAGGCCAAGGAGATCAACGACGAGCTCCAGCACATGGAGCTCGGTACGGCGAGCAAGGACCTGCCGGACAAATGCCAGTTGATCGACAAGCGCATCCAGGAACTTAAAGAAGCGCAAAGGAAAACCTGACCGCGCCTGAATCAGCGCCGCTGCTGGGCCTGCATGTACTGGCGAAGCAACTGGTTGATGCGGGTCTGGTAGCCGGCACCCTGTTCCTTGAACCAGGCCAGTACGTCGGCATCCAGGCGGATGGTCACCGTCTGCTTGGCCGGCACCCGCAGCTCGGCGTGGCGGAAGAAGTCATCGTCGAGTTCGGGGATGTCCGAGGTATCGACCGGGGCTTGGTCTTGCTCACAGCTTCTGGACGGTTTCGACATAGCGCGTTTCCTCACGTCGAGTGGCTCTTCTGGCGGAAATGATGCGGATCACATCACCCTGCCGTTCGGTGTAGGCGACCACGCTGACCCAGGCATTGATCCAGCCCATGCCGATCCAGCGTGCCTCCGAGTACTCGAATCGCTCATCCCGCAACGCCAGCATCGGCTGGCGGAACATCTCGGGCACGTCGTTGAAGTCGATACCGTGTTTGCGGATGTTGAGCAGGTTCTTTTCCTCGTCCCATTCAAATCGCACGGGACAATCGTATTTACAGCTGTACATACGCTACTCCTCCTTGACTGCAGATGCCAGAGGAGTGTGGCGGTCGGGCGACAAAATGCCCGGGCTGGAATACGGTTTGGGAAAGGGGCTACGCGCCTTGGGGAAAGAGGTGAAGCAACCCGCCACCGTTGCAGTGGCGGGCTCATGGCCGGAGGGGCTTACTCAGCCGCCGGCTTGCGCTTTTTCAACGGTGCCAGGCCGTCGGAGCTGGCCAGAGGCGCATTGGCCTTCGGCTTGGCGGAAGGCTTTTTCTTGGCCGCGCCCTTCTTGTCGGCACCGGCCTTCTTCTCGACCTTTTTCTTCTTGCTGCCGGCTGCCTTGCCCGAGGCCTTGACCTTCTTCGGCCCGCTGTAGGTACCCTTGACCTCCTTGATGACGCGGCGCTCGAACTGCTGCTTGAGGTAGCGTTCGATGCTCGACATCAGGTTCCAGTCATTGTGGGTGATCAGCGAGATCGCCAGGCCTTCGCCACCGGCACGGCCGGTGCGGCCGATACGGTGCACGTATTCGTCACCGCTGCGTGGCATGTCGAAGTTGATCACCAGGTCCAGGCCGTCGATGTCCAGGCCACGGGCCGCGACATCGGTAGCCACCAGGACCTTGGAACCGCCATCCTTGAAGCGGTCGATGGCCAGCTTGCGGTCCTTCTGGTCCTTCTCGCCGTGCAGGACGAAGGCCTTGACCTCCTTGGCCACCAGGTGGCCGTAGATACGGTCGGCCAGGGCACGGGTGTTGGTGAAGATGATTGCCTTCTGGTAGGTCTCGTTGGCCAGCAGCCACTGCACGATCTGTTCTTTGTGCTGGTCGTGGTCAGCGGTGATGATCTGCTGACGGGTGCCTTCGGCCAGTTGCGAGACACTGTTGAGCATCAGGTGCTCAGGGTCCTTGAGCACTTTAGCGATGATATCGCGCAGGGCCGCACCACCCGTGGTGGCCGAGAACAGCAGGGTCTGCTTGCGGTTCTCGCACTCCTTGCACAGTCGCTCCATGTCTTCGGCGAAGCCCATGTCGAGCATGCGGTCGGCTTCGTCGAGGATCAGCACCTCAACGTGCGACAGGTCCAGGTTGCCGGCATTGAGCTGCTCGAGCAGACGGCCAGGGGTGCCGATCAGCACGTCCGGCACCTTGCGCAGCATGGCGGCCTGTTCCTTGAAGTCTTCACCGCCGGTGACCAGCCCCGACTTGATGTAGGTGAACTGGGAGAACAGTTTCACCTGCTTGAGCGTCTGCTGGGCCAGCTCGCGGGTCGGCAGCAGGATCAGCGCACGAATCTCCACGCTCGGGCCGCTACGGTCAACCAGGCGGTTGAGCAGCGGCAGCACGAAGGCGGCGGTCTTGCCGCTGCCAGTCTGCGCCGTCACCCGCAGGTCACGCCCTTGCAGGGCCAGGGGAATGGCCGCTGCCTGCACCGGCGTCGGCTCGACAAATTTCAGCTCGGCCACGGCTTTGAGCAGGCGTTCGTGCAGGGCGAATTGGGAAAACACGGGGTAACCTCGGGCAAGTGCGAAAAATTCAGTTGCATAGGGTAACGTTTTCCGTGGCCAGAACCGAAATTCTTTTGGCAACTTTGCGCCGATCCACGCTCTAATACCCCCTCATACCGCAACACAGACCGCTTCCACGCCCATGGACATCCAACGCTTCTGGCGCGACGCCCTCGACCTCTGGGGCACGCTCGACCAACATCCATTGCTGCACGCCGCCCTCGGCCTGATCGTGCTGCTGCTGGTCTCGCTGCTGGTCGGCCGCCTCGCACGCTTCCTGATCCTGCACTCCACCCGCCTGCTAGGCCGCCAACAGGCACTCAGGTGGCTGGACGACCTGCGCCACAACAAGGTATTCCACCGCCTGGCGCAGACCACCCCGTCGCTGGTGGTGCAGTTCGGCCTGAAGCTGGTGCCGGAGCTGTCGGCCACCACCCAGCACTTCCTCGGCAACGTCGCCCTGGCGGTGACCCTGCTGTTCATGACCCGCGCCCTGTCCTGCCTGCTCGACGCGCTGCTGGACATCTACGCCCGCACCGAGCACGCCCGTACCCGCTCGATCAAGGGCTACATGCAACTGGCCAAGATGATGCTGTGGATCTTCGCCGCCATTGTCATCGTCGCCACCTTGATCGACCGCTCGCCGCTGTTGCTGCTGTCGGGTCTGGGCGCCATGTCGGCGGTGCTGCTGTTGGTGTACAAGGACACCCTGCTGTCGTTCGTCGCCAGCGTGCAGCTGACCAGCAACGACATGCTGCACGTCGGCGACTGGATCGAGATGCCCCAGGCCGGCGCCGACGGCGACGTGGTGGACATCACCCTGCACACGGTCAAGGTGCAAAATTTCGACAAGACCATCGTCTCGATCCCCACCTGGCGCCTGATGAGCGAGTCGTTCCGCAACTACCGCGGCATGCAGCAGTCGGGCGGGCGTCGGATCAAGCGCAGCCTGTTCATCGACGCCGCCGGCGTGCGCTTCCTCAGCCCGGACGAAGAACAGCGCCTGGGCCAGGTACACCTGCTGGGCGACTACCTGGCGCAGAAGCGCCAGGAACTGCATCACTGGAACGAGGCCCTGGGCCCGGTGGCGGAGCTTTCGGCCAACCGCCGCCAGCTGACCAACATCGGCACCTTCCGCGCCTTCGCCCTGGCCTACCTGAAAAACCACCCCAACGTGCACCCGAACATGACCTGCATGGTCCGCCAGATGCAGACCACCGCCGAAGGCGTGCCGCTGGAGATCTACTGCTTCACCACCACAACGGTATGGGCCGAATACGAGCGCATCCAGGGCGATATCTTCGACTACCTGCTGGCGGTGCTGCCGGAGTTCGGGCTGAGCCTGTACCAGCAACCGAGTGGCAATGACATGCGGGTGGGGTTGGCGGCCAGGCCGCTGCCTCAAAGCCAGCCACGCAGCCTGGACGCATTGAGCGAGGCCTGACCGTCCAATCGGGGCGCTGGAGCGAGCGTCCCCTTTGCATTGCGCCCCCAAGGCGCACTACCCTAGGGCCATCCAGAACGACGTCATCACGGAAGATCGACGGCCCACTCGCCACGCCCCTCCCTGACGCTCGACAGACGCCTGCCACAGCCTTCGTGAGCGAGCCATGCCTCAGGACATTTCCAGCGTTTCACTGCACGACGCCCCGCCATCGCCTCGGCGCAAGGCCCTCGCCGCCGCCAGCCTCGCCCATGGCGTGCATGACGGCCTGACCGATGTCATCTACGTGTTGCTGCCCCTCTGGCAGGTCGCCTTCGGCCTCAGCTACGCTCAGGTCGGACTGCTGCGCGGCGCCTACGCCGGCATGATGGCGGGCTTCCAGCTGCTGGCCAGCAAAGGCGCCCGGCGCTGGGGGCGCGAAGCCCTGTTGGTCCAGGGCACGGCGCTGGCCGGGCTGGCCTACCTGCTGGCGGCCCAGGCCAGTGACCTGAGCCTTCTGCTGATCGCCCTGATGCTCGCCGGCCTCGGCGCCAGCACCCAGCACCCGCTGGCCAGCGCGCTGGTCGCCGATGCCTACGAAGGCAGTGGCAAGGTGAAGCAGGCCCTGGCCCAGTACAACTTCGCCGGGGATATCGGCAAGGCGCTGATCCCGGGCCTGGTCGGCCTGGTGCTGGTGTATGTGTCATGGCAGGCCAACGCCACCGCGCTTGGCCTGCTCGGCCTGGGGGCGGCAGCGGCGCTGTGGTGGCTGTTGCGCCAGGCACCACCCGCAGGGCAACCTGCGCGCAAGACCACAGCCCACGACCAGGTTGGCTCAAGCCCGGGGCTGGCGGCGCTGATCGCCACCGGCACCCTCGACAGTGGCGTGCGCATGGGTTTTCTTACCTTCCTGCCGTTCCTGCTGCAGAGCAAGGGCGCGACCACCGCGCAGATCGGCCTGGCCCTGACATTGCTGTTCATCGGCGGCGCCTTCGGCAAGTTGTTCTGCGGCTACCTGGGCGCCCGGCTGGGGCCGGTACGCACCGTGATCTGCACCGAACTGCTGACCGCCGGACTGATCCTGGTGGCGCTGCTGCTGCCCTACTTGCCGTTGATGCTGGTGATGCCTCTGATCGGCGTGGCCCTCAACGGCACCTCGTCGGTGCTGACCGGGCTGGTGCCGGACTTCGCCGGTCGCGAGCAGCGCGAGCGGGTGTTCGCCTGCTTCTACACCGGCACCGTCGGCGGCGGTGCGCTGGCGCCAGTGCTGATCGGCGCGATATCCGACCACACCGGGGTGCAGCAGGGGTTGATGGCGCTGGCGAGCGCGCTGCTGCTGACCCTGCCATTGTGCCTGGTCGTGCACACTGGCCTGCCGCGCCGGCAATGATCTTCAGGCTGCTCCCGGCAGCCTCGCGCGCTGGCCACCCAAGCGGCTCAACCATACCGATGCCAGGATCACCGAACCGCCAATGGCCAGGCGCCCGAGCGGTTCGTCCTGGTTCCAGATCAGCAGGTTGAGCAACAAGCCCACTGGCACATGCAGGTTGTTCATGACCGCCAAGGTGGCACCAGAGACCAGGCAGGCGCCCTTGTTCCACCAGTACAGCCCCAGCGCCGTAGGGCACAGGCCCAGGAACAGCAGCACCAACCACTGGGTGTCGGTGCTCGGCAGGTGCTGGGCATTGCCGAACAGCAGGAAGGCCGGCAACACCACCAGCAACGCGCCCAGGTAGAAATAGCCGAACCGGCGGTAGTGCGGCAGGTCGCTGGGGTGGCGGGCCACCAGGTGGCGGTACAGCACCTGGCCGGCGGCGTAGGTGAAGTTGGCCAGTTGCAGCAGCAGGAAGCCCATGAAGAACTCACCGGTGACCGTGTCGAAGCGGATCACCGCCGCGCCGGCCACGGCCACCAGGGCGGCGAGCAGCGCCCAAGGGTTGAAGCGCCGATTCAGGGCATCTTCGATCAAGGTGACATGCAGCGGGGTGAGGATGGTGAACAGCAGCACCTCCGGCACTGTCAGCACGCGGAAGCTGAGGTACAGGCAGACATAGGTGATGCCGTACTGCAGCGCGCCAATCAGCAGCATCGAGCGCATGAAGCGCGGCTCGACCTGGCGCCAGCGGGTCAGCGGCAGGAACACCAGCCCGGCCAGCAGCACCCGGACCAGCACGGCGAAGTAGCTGTCGACATGGCCGGCCAGGTACTCGCCGATCAGGTTGAAGGAGTACGCCTGGATCAGCGCGACGATTATCAGGTAGCCCATGGTTGGCCCTCGTGGATCAAGGCGGGGACCTTAGCGGGTTGGGCCTGGGCAGTTCAACCATGGGGATTGTGGGGGTGCTTGGGGGAGCCGCAGGGGGCCGTGGATCTGGTGTCATCGCAGGAATTGCAGGGGCCGCTGCGCGGCCCTTTCGCGGCACAAGGCCGCTCCTACAGAGAGCGCGTAAAGCAGATAAAAAAGCCCGGCCATGAACTGGCCGGGCAGGCACACCCAAAGGAGCAACAAGGTGTCAGGGTTGGGAATTCGTCGCGGCTCAGGCCACCGCGGCCAGCCTCGCCTTGGCCTGGTTCAGGCCCTTCTCGTGGAACTCGCCGCTCATGTTCAGGCCTTCGGCATGGATGAAGTCCACATCGTGGATGCCGATGAAGGCCATCACCTGGCGCAGGTAGGGTTCCTGGTGGTCACTGCTGGCACCGGCATGGATGCCGCCGCGGGCGGTCAGGACGATGGCGCGCTTGCCGTTGAGCAGGCCCTGCGGCCCGGTCGGGGTGTACTTGAAGGTGATGCCGGCGCGCAGCACGTGGTCCAGCCAGGCTTTCAAAGTGCTGGGGATGGTGAAGTTGTACATCGGCGCGGCCATCACCAGCACGTCGGCGGCCAGCAGTTCATCGGTCAGCGCGTTGGAACGCGCCAGCGCCTCACGCTCGGCGGCGCTGCGCTGCTCCTCGGGCTTCATCCAGCCGCCGAGCAGGTTGGCGTCCAGGTGCGGCACGGGGTTCACGGCCAGGTCGCGCACCTTGATCTCGTCGGCCGGATGCGCCGCTTGCCATTGCTGGATGAAGTCCAGGGTCAGTTGACGGGAAACGGAATCCTGCTGGCGGGCGCTGCTTTCGATGATCAGTACGCGGGACATGGGGTGCCTCCATCGGCGGTAAAGGGTGGCGATTCGATGGAGGTGAGATTAGTGGTTGACCTATCGATAAAAAAGCGTAAAAAGTGGGATCAACCTATCGATTTATCTGTTTTATTCCGCTTTGCAGTCGAGCACGATGCGCAGCTTGATGATCTGCCGGTTGAACTTGGCGGTGACATCCACGCTCCTGCCGGCGGGCACGTTGACCCGGCGCACACGTGGCGCCTCGGGGCCGTTGCGGAAGGTGACCTTGCACGCCGCCGGCACCTGCCCATAGTTGTTGAGGGTGATGGCGCCGATATCGTAGGCCGTGTCGTAGGCGGTGTAGTCGACCTTGACCCCGGTCAGGTCCTTCTCCACGTCGATCGGGTAAGCCATGGCCCCGAGGGGCAGGCACAACAGCAAAGCCGCACAACATTTCTTCATACGGGCGCTCTCCTTGGGAAGAGCGCAGCTTAGGACAACAGGAGCCCTGGATGAAAGCACCGCGCGTTACCCTGGATCAGTGGCGGACCCTGCAGGCGGTGGTCGACCACGGCGGGTTCGCCCAGGCCGCCGAGGCCCTGCACCGTTCGCAGTCGTCGGTGAGCTACACCGTGGCGCGGATGCAGGAGCAACTGGGCGTGCCGCTGCTGCGCATCGATGGGCGCAAGGCGGTGCTGACCGAGGCCGGCAGCGTGCTGCTGCGCCGTTCGCGACAACTGGTCAAGCAGGCCAGCCAGCTGGAAGACCTGGCCCACCACATGGAACAGGGCTGGGAGGCCGAGGTGCGCCTGGTGGTCGACGCCGCCTACCCCAGCGCTCGCCTGGTGCGTGCCCTGGCTGCCTTCATGCCGCAGAGTCGCGGCTGCCGGGTGCGCCTGCGCGAAGAAGTGCTGTCCGGGGTCGAGGAAGTGCTGCACGAAGGCATCGCCGACCTTGCCATCAGCAGCTTCAACATCGGCGGCTACCTGGGCACCGAGCTGAGCCCGGTGGAGTTCATCGCTGTCGCCCACCCCGAGCACGCCCTGCACCGCATGGGCCGCGAGATCACCTTCCAGGACCTGGAAAGCCAGCTGCAGGTGGTGATCCGCGATTCCGGCCGGGCCCAACCGCGCGATGTCGGCTGGCTCGGCGCCGAGCAGCGCTGGACGGTCGGCAGCCTGGGCACCGCGGCGACCTTCGTCGGCAGCGGCCTGGGCTTTGCCTGGCTGCCCCGGCACATGATCGAGCGCGAGCTGCGCGAAGGCGTGCTCAAGCCCCTGCCGCTGGATCAGGGTGGCAGCCGTCATCCGCTGTTCTACCTTTACTCGAGCAAGGAAAAGACCCTGGGCCCGGCCACGCAGATCCTTATCGAACTGCTGCGCAACTTCGACACCGCGCCGCTGGACGTGCCCTTCGCAGCCCCCCCGCAAGCCTGAGAGGACCGCGCCCATGGCCTGTTTCGAACACGACGGATGCCTGCTGCATTACGAGGAACACGGCCAGGGCGAGCCCCTGGTGCTGCTGCACGGGCTGGGCTCGAGCAGCCAGGACTGGGAACTGCAGGTGCCCGAGCTCAGCCGCCAGTACCGGGTGATCCTCATGGACATCCGCGGCCACGGGCAATCGTCCAAGCCGCGTGCGGGCTACCAGATAAAGACCTTCAGCGAAGATCTGCTGGCCCTGCTGCGCCATCTGGAGACCGGCCCGGTGCACTTCGTCGGCCTGTCCATGGGCGGCATGGTCGGCTTCCAGTTTGCCGTCGACCACCCCGACTGGCTGCGCAGCCTGTGCATCGTCAACAGCGCCCCCGAGGTCAAGCGCCGCACCCGCAGCGACTGGATCTGGTGGCTCAAGCGCTGGGGCCTGGCACGCCTGCTCAGCGTCGAGACCGTCGGCAAGGGCCTGGCCGCGCGGCTGTTCCCCAAGCCGGAGCAGGCCGAACTGCGGCGCAAGATGGCCGAGCGCTGGGCGCGCAACGACAAGCGTGCCTATTTGAAAAGCTTCGACGCCATCGTCGACTGGGGCGTGCAGGAACGCATTGGCCAGATCCGCTGTCCCACCCTGGTGATCGCCGCCGACCACGATTACACACCGATACAACTGAAGGAGCGTTACGTCGCCCTGATGCCCAACGCCAGACTGGCGGTCATCGACGATTCGCGGCACGCTACGCCCCTGGATCAACCTGAAGTCTTCAACCGTACCGTGCTGCAGTTCCTCGCAGCCGCTTCCACCTCTCAAGGATCTTTGAGCCCATGCTGAAAAAACTTCTGCTCACCGCCTGCTCGGTCGCCTTCGCCACCAGCGTCATGGCCTCCGACAAGACCCCGCACGTTGAGCTGGTCACCAGCTTCGGCAAGATCGAGATCGAGCTGAACGCAGAAAAAGCGCCGATCAGTACCAAGAACTTCCTCCAGTACGTGGACAGCGGCTTCTACAACAACACCATCTTCCACCGCGTGATCCCGGGCTTCATGGTCCAGGGCGGTGGCTTCACCGATCAGATGGTGCAGAAGAGCACCAAGGACCCGATCCGCAACGAAGCGAGCAACGGCCTGCAGAACACCCGCGGCACCCTGTCCATGGCCCGCACCTCCGACCCGAACTCGGCCACCAGCCAGTTCTTCATCAACGTCGCCGACAACGTTTTCCTCAACCCGGGCCGCGACCGTGGCTACGCGGTGTTCGGCAAGGTCACCAAGGGCATGGAGGTGGTCGACCAGATCGTCAACTCGCCGACCACCGTCAAGAAAGGCATGCGCGATGTACCGGCCGATCCGGTCTACATCAAGTCGGCCAAACGCATCGACTGATCCCGCGCCGCACAGGGACGTGAGTCGGGTCGAACAGGAGTGTCGTCACCCATGCTGTACCGTCGTTTCGAGCAGTTGATCGACATTTTCCGCGAGGCGCCCAGCGAGGCGCCTCCCGGCAAGGTCTGGCCCTTCTATCTTTATTACCTGCGCCAGGTGTGGCCGAGCTTCCTCGCCCTGCTGATCGTCGGCCTGATCGCCTCGCTGATCGAGGTGGCGCTGTTCAGCTACCTGAGCCGGATCATCGACCTGGCCCAGGGCACGCCCAACGCCAACTTCTTCAGCGAGCACAGCGGCGAGCTGATCTGGATGCTGGTGGTGGTGCTGGTGCTGCGGCCAGTGTTCTTCGGCCTGCACGACCTGCTGGTGCACCAGACCATCAGCCCGGGTATGACCAGCCTGATCCGCTGGCAGAACCACACCTACGTGCTCAAGCAGAGCCTGAACTTCTTCCAGAGCGACTTCGCCGGGCGTATCGCCCAGCGCATCATGCAGACCGGCAACTCCCTGCGCGATTCGGCGGTACAAGCGGTGGACGCGCTGTGGCACGTGCTGATCTACGCCATCAGTGCGCTGGTGCTGTTCGCCGAGGCCGACTGGCGGCTGATGCTGCCGCTGCTGGTGTGGATCGTCTGCTACATCGGTGCACTGTACTACTTCGTGCCAAGGGTGAAGGAGCGCTCGGTGATCTCCTCCGACGCCCGCTCCAAGCTGATGGGGCGCATCGTCGACGGCTACACCAACATCGCCACGCTCAAGCTGTTCGCCCACACCGACTACGAGCAGCAGTACGCCCGCGAGGCGATCAGCGAGCAGACCGAGAAAACCCAGCTGGCCTCGCGGGTGATCACCAGCATGGACGTGGTCATCACCTCGCTGAACGGCCTGCTGGTGGTCAGCACCACCGGCCTTGCCCTGTGGCTGTGGAGCCAATCGCTGATCAGCGTCGGCGCCATCGCCCTGGCCACGGGCCTGGTGATCCGCATCGTCAACATGTCCGGCTGGATCATGTGGGTGGTCAACGGCATCTTCGAGAACATCGGCATGGTCCAGGACGGCCTGCAGACCATCGCCCAGCCGGTCACCGTCAGCGACAGGCCCGACGCCCCGGCGCTCAAGGTCAGCCGCGGGGCGGTGCGCTTCGACCATGTCGACTTCCACTATGGCAAGGGCGGCAAGGTGATCGATGCCCTGAACCTGGACATCCGCCCAGGCGAGAAGATCGGCCTGATCGGCCCGTCCGGCGCCGGCAAGTCGACCTTGGTCAACCTGCTGCTGCGCCTGTACGACATCGACAGCGGGCGCATCCTCATCGACGGCCAGGACATCGCCGAGGTCAACCAGGCCAGCTTGCGCGCGCAGATCGGCATGATCACCCAGGACACTTCGCTGCTGCACCGCTCGATCCGCGACAACCTGCTGTACGGCCGGCCGGATGCCAGTGACGAGGAAGTCTGGGAAGCAGTGCGCCGGGCCCGGGCCGACGAGTTCATCCCGCAACTGTCCGATGCCCAGGGCCGCACCGGCTTCGACGCCCATGTCGGGGAGCGCGGCGTCAAGCTCTCCGGCGGCCAGCGCCAGCGCATCGCCATTGCCCGGGTGCTGCTGAAGAACGCGCCGATCCTGATCATGGACGAGGCCACCTCGGCGCTGGACTCGGAGGTCGAGGCGGCGATCCAGGAAAGCCTGGAGACGCTGATGCAGGGCAAGACAGTGATCGCTATCGCCCACCGCCTGTCGACCATCGCCCGCATGGACCGGCTGATCGTGCTGGACAAGGGGCATATCGTCGAAAGCGGCAGCCATGCCGAGTTGCTGGCACAGCGCGGGTTGTATGCGCGGTTGTGGCATCACCAGACCGGGGGGTTCGTCGGCGTCGATTGAGTTGAACGGGCCCTTGTAGGAGCGGCCTCGTGCCGCGAAAGGGCCGCAACGCGGCCCCGGCGATCTTTGCATCAACGCTGAAATCCTGGGGCCGCTTTGCGGCCCTTTCGCGGCACTAGGCCGCTCCTACAGGGATAGCGTGTGGCCAGACACTTCAAACCTGACGATACGGCAACATCCCCCGCGCCTCCTCGGCGTAGGCCATCACCCCTTCGCGCTCCTGGCTCAGGAAGTCCGTGACCGCCCGGCGCAACCCCGGGTGCAGCAGGTAATGCCACGACCGCGTGATCACCGGCTCGAACCCGCGAATCAGCTTGTGCTCGCCCTGGGCACCGGCATCGAAGCGCTGCAGGCCTTCACCGATCGCAAAGTCCATGCCCTGGTAGAAACAGGTCTCGAAATGCAGACGGTCGAATTCGTCCAGGCAACCCCAGTAACGGCCATACAGGCTGTCGCCCCCCACCAGGCTGAAGGCCATCGCCACCTCGCTCCCTTGCTGCCGGGCAATCACCACGCGAATCGCCTCGGGCATGCGCTCGGCCACCAGGCTGAAGAACTCGCGGGTCAGGTACGGTGCCCGTCGCCGTACGGCATAGGTGTTGGCATAGCAGCGGTAGACGAAGTCCCACTGCGCCTCGCTCAGTTCATCGCCACGGTACCAGGCGAAATCGATCCCCTGCCCCGCCACCTGCTCGCGCTCCTTGCGCATCTGCTTGCGCTTGCGTGAGCTGAGGGTGTCGAGAAAGTCCTGGAAGTCCCGGTAACCCCGGTTGCGCCAGTGGAACTGGCAACCCAGGCGCTCCAGCCAGCCCGGCTGGCCGGCAATGGCCGCGTCCAGCACGCTGTCGGTGAAGTTGATGTGCGCCCCTGACAGCCCACCCTTGCCCAGGTACTCGGGAATCGCCTGCAACAGCAGCAGGCCATCGGCTGGATCGGCGGCCAGCAGACGCGGCCCGGCGACCGGGCTGAACGGCACCGCGCCGAGCAGCTTGGGGTAGTAGGCAATGCCCGCGCGCTCGCAGGCATCGGCCCAGCCATGGTCGAACACGTACTCGCCGAACGAATGCCACTTGCGGTAGGCCGGCAGCAGCGCCCGCACCTCGCCATCGCGCTCCAGCACCAAGTGTTCGGCGGCCCAACCGGTGTCGGGCACCACGCTGCCACTGTCTTCCATGGCACTGAGAAAGGCGTGGCGCAGAAACGGCTGAGCGTCGGGCACCAGCGCGTCCCAGGTGGTCGCCGGCAGGTCGCGCAGGTGGGTAAGGCTGTGAAGGCTGATCACGGTTGCAACTCGCTATGGACAGGGCGCCAGTATTGCCAAAGCCGCCGTGACACACAAATGACGGCCTGTTTACTTAACAACAGTGCCACTATTCAGACATTATTCTGTCATTCCCCCCCGCAATACTTGCGCCTGTTTTCCGGAACCCCAGAACCTGTCTGTGTCCTGTCTCGGAAATACGTTCTCTTTTGGCGAGTGGCTTGGGTGTTCGGGCAAGGCGCCGCGACGAGTCATAGCAGGGCTATGGCGAGGAGTGGCAACGCCGGCCGGGCGCCCAAGACGCCGCCAAAAGTGAACAGCTTATTTCCGAGACAGGACACTAGTCAGGCCCTTTCCGAAGACATGCCAACTTGGGGGCGGGCGCTTGAGCCTCCCCACTTTTTCCAACAGGGAGAACCTTATGCGTCTTGTTTCTACACTTACCGGGGTGAGCCTCACCGGCATGATGCTGGCTCTGAGTACTCCGGCCAGTGCTGCTGTCGACGCCAAGCTGCTCGAAATACTCCGCGCCAACGGCTCGATCAACCAGGCGCAGTACACCGAACTGCAGGGCGACCTGGCAAAGGAAACCAAGGAAAAGGCCGACCAGAAAGCCCAGTCCGAGCGCCTGAGCTCCTTCGAACAGAAAGTGGCATGGGCCGCCAAGACCCAGATCAAGGGTGACGTGCGCCTGCGCTATGAAGACGTCAACGTCGACAACCCCAACAGCCGCAGCGGCAACCAGGACCGCGAGCGCGTGCGTGCCCGCGTCGGTTTCTACAGCGAGATCAACCCGCAGGTCGACGCCGGCATTCGCGTGGCCACCGGCAGCAGCTCGGACGCCCGCTCGACCAACCAGAGCCTGGACAACTACTTCGACAAGAAATCGCTGTGGGTGGACCTCGCTTACCTCGACTGGCACCCGACCGCCGTGCCGAACCTGCACCTGATCGGCGGCAAGATGCTGCAGCCGTGGGTGAGCATGGGCGACATCATCTGGGACAGCGACATCAACCCGGAAGGCGTGGCCGTCACCTACAAGACCAACCTGGGCGGCGCCGAAGTATTCGGCAGCGCCGGTCACTACACCCTCAAGGACAACGTCGACGGCGACGGCGTGCAGTTCAAGCACGACGCGCAGCTGTACCACGGCCAGTTGGGCACCAAGTTCAACCTGGCTGACAGCGTCAAGGTCACCGTCGGCGGCAGCCTCTACGGCTTCGACAACGACAAGAAGTCGGCCGTGCTGCGCAGCTTCGGCAACACCACCACCGAGTTCAACCTGGCCGAAGGCTTTGGCCAGGTGGACTTCACCGGCTTCGCCATCCCGCTGTCGGCCTATGGTCAGTTCGTCAAGAACACCGACAGCACCGACGGCGAGGACAAGGCCTGGCTGGCCGGTTTGAAGACCAAGCTGGGCGCCTGGAGCCTGGACTACAACTACCGCGACGTGCAGCGCAACGCCGTGGTCAGCCTGTTCACCGACTCCGACTTCGGCGCCGGCTTCACCGGTTCGCGTGGCCACAAGTTCAAGGTCGGCTATGAGATCGACAAGAACTTCTCCCTGGGCGCGGCCTACCTGATGGCCAAGACCGACCTGTCGCAGTTGCCGAACAACAATGCTGACGTCGACACCCTGCAGGTCGACCTGGAAGCCAAGTTCTAAGCGCTACGCTCCCTTGCTCCACCCTGAAGCGGGAAATGCCGACCCCATCCGGCATTTCCCGCTTTTTTTGCCTGTCAGAAAGCCGGGGCTGCTTCGCAGCCCTTTCGCGACA